>NZ_JBIILQ010000158.1:0-6499 GCF_044232565.1 Daejeonella sp.
GATTTAGCAGTTTTGTGATGGAGATATTTATTTTATGAGACACCTTGATAAGTTTTAATGAATCGTGCAATTTAATGATTTTTGCCCAAAAATGTAGTTTAACATTCTTTTTGAGTTAGCATTTTGAGTTCTTGTAGTCGAGCTTTTATTAAAAAATTCCCCTTTAATAAAGAATTCTGAATTTGATGGTATGGTCGATTTGCTTGAGGGCCTTCAAAACTTTCTTGTCATATTCATCACTCACATCTGTAATTACATAGCCGATGCTCGGGTTGGTCATTAAGTATTGCCCAACAATATTGATTTGATGTTTTGCAAATACACTGTTTATCTGAGCCATAATGCCGGGCATGTTTTTATGGATATGGATTAGTCGATGCGCTCCAGCAATTCGCGGAAGTTGTAAGTTAGGGAAGTTAGCACTCACAAATGTATGCCCATGATTAATGAAATTAATCATCCTTTTGGCAATAAGCTGTGGGTTTTTTGTGTTTTTCTTGGGATCGTCAAAAATTACAATTCCCATGTCTGTACATAGTCCGTGGGATAGTTTAGGCTCACTATTTCCCAAATATCCGATGGTTTTCAATTTTACTGCGCGCTCAAGTTTTTCACGCTCCAAAATTTCACCATTTCCTATCAGCATCATGCCTACATCGGCCACATATTTCTCCTCAAAACTTTTTTTATGACGGATGGAAAATCCATCTTTCTTCAAAGTCTGAATAGCCTCAGTTGGAACTTCCCCAATTACAAGGCATAGAATCCGATTTTTTGGATAGGAAATAGCTCTAGGAAGGTTGTTAACATATAAAAATTCATCGAAGCTTGGCGTTACATGATCCGCCTTTTCAGCTACAGTTTTACGCTCAATATTTTCTGTAAAGGCATAAAATTTCTTGATCATGCCAAACTCCTTCAACTGGAAGTCGGAATGACCATCCCCAATCCCATAAATATCCCCTTTAAGATCGAGTTCTTTTAGCAGGGTCACTTTACCACCTTCATTAGAAAGCGGATTTTTTTCGTCGTAGCCAATTATTTGATCATTACTGTCGAAAATAAAAGTGTTGGCGTATATATTTTCCTTGGAGATATGGTATGGGAGTACCACGGGAATAATAAATTCTTTAAATCCTCCAGATACAATCAATACAGAATCTGTGTGTTTTTTGAAAAATGTTTTGTTTCGTGAAAATGAGGAAGAAACTTTCTTTTTAAGCAAGCTGATTAATTCCTTCAAATGGTCGCGATTCGCTTCTAAGAGTCGCACGCGTCCGCTAAGGCTCTCGCGGAACGACATTTTGCCCTCCATAGCTAAATTGGTTAGGTCCTCAATCTTTTTATAGATTTCTTCTTTGTTAGGATGTTTTTTTAGAGAAATACGTGCTAATTCATCTAAGGCCTCCACTTGAGTGAAGGTACTATCGAAATCTATGATATAAAACTGTTTCAATGGACTGATATTTCTAGTTTATTGGGTTTGAAAATGATGACAAGTTTCGCGTATTGTATCTTTTATTGGCTTAAACTCCAAATTTAAGATCTTTTTAACTTTATCATTCGAAAAATTTCTCTTTTTGAATGCACTGGATGCGGTTTCCCTTGTTAGGCCATTTTTTTTGCCTGTAAAAACCGAAAAAAAGCGGGTTCCTAAGTAGGCTAGATTCATCATCCATGGTTTTAGGGCGATTTGTGGCGGTTTTTTACCGAAATTTTCAGCAATTTCTGAGAATAAATCTCGGTAAGTCCAGTTTTCGGCGTTAATGATGAATCGCTCATCAGAAATATTGGAATCCATTAATAAAATCATCGATTTTGCAACATCTTCTACATCAACATAGCCAAAAGAACCTCCTGGATAATAATTTAAGCCTTTTTGAATTGTTTCAAACAAAGCCCCACTACCCAGATTTCCCGCATTTTTTCCAATGATAATGGAAGGGTTTACAATTACTGTATTTAAACCTTCGGCAGCGGCCTTAAAAACCTCCATTTCGCTTTCATATTTGGAAATGGAGTAAGCACTAGAATTTGAGCTATACTCCCAATGATCGCGTTCTGTAATGAGTTCCTCTTTTTTGCTTTCCCCTAAAGCTGCTACCGAACTTACATGTAAAAAACGTGAAATATTCATTTCCATGCTTACATTGAGTAAATTGATAGTGCCTTCAACATTTACCTTCTTCAGCATTTGTTTATCAGCAGGATCGAAAGAAATTAATGCGGCACAATGATAAACTTTGCTAATTCCCTCCAAGGCATCTTTGAGGGCAAAATAATCGAGGATGTCGGCAGTAAACCATTCAATTCTCTTCTCATTTTTAAGCAGCTTGGGCACAACAGAAGCCTCGCGCTTAATGGCTCTGACCTTTTCGCCTTTAAGTAGTAATTGCCTGATTAATTCTGAGCCTAAAAAACCGGTGGCGCCGGTAACTAAAACCATCCTGATGAATTTTTATAAATGCTTTCAAAAGTAACTGAATAAACTGATATTTGCTTTGAGTGTAGACTCAAAAAAAAATATTCTTCATCTTGCCAAAATATAAATTTGGGAGCTTGAATATTATTATTGTTAATCAATTCACGGGTACAAAATACTTTATGTCATTATCTGATTTTCTTAGTTCTGTTGACTTTAATAGCCTAATTCCCAATGAGGGGTTTTACAGCAGCCATTTAGGGTCGAAAATAGAGGTCTACCATCAAAATTTTCCCGATTTGGAAGATCATCAGTTCGATCTAGCTCTCATAGGTGTACTTGACGGCAGAAATGCCGGAAATAATTGTGGAACAGCAAAAGCACCTGATTTTTTCAGGAAGAAATTCTATGAATTGAATGAGGGTAATTATTCTAGCCGCATTGTAGATCTTGGAAATATCAAAGCTGGACATACGGTTTCGGATACTTATGTTGCCTTGAAATTAGTGGTCGCCGAACTTGTAAAACTAAATATTGTACCAATAATTATTGGTGGGGGCCAAGATTTAACCTACGCGCAGTTTATGGCTTATGAGGAATTGGAGCAAAAGGTTGATCTTTTGGTGGTTGACTCACACTTCGATCTGGATGAAAATCAGGATGATACCATTGAAACTAGTTCAAAATCCTATCTTAATAAAATATTTTTACATCAGCCTAATTACCTATTTAATTTTAGCAATATCGGGTATCAAACCTTCTTTGTGAATCAAGATAGTTTAAAGTTGATGGATAAGCTTTACTTCGATGTTCACCGTCTCGGTGATTTCAGAAATAATGTAAGTGTTGCCGAGCCAATTATTCGGAACGCCAATATGCTTAGCTTTGATATTTCAGCTATTCGTTCGGCAGATGCAGTAGGAAATGCCAATGCAAGTCCCAATGGTTTTTATGGTGAAGATGCCTGTCAGATAGCACGTTATGCCGGAATGAACGATAAATTATCGTCTATTGGATTTTATGAGTATAATCCTGAGTACGACCCAAAAGGTCAAACTGCAATGCTTCTTTCACAAATGGTCTGGTACTTTATCGACGGTTTCTATAATCGTAAAAAGGAATTGCCGATGCTCCCAAAATCGCAATACATTACCTATCGTACAAGTTTAAAGGATGGTACGCATGAGTTGGTATTTGTGAAGAGCAAAAAAACGGATCGTTGGTGGATGCAAGTGCCATATCCTACAGGGGGATCTAAAAATGAAAGACATCATTTGGTGCCCTGCAGGTATGAGGATTATCAAACTGCAAATGCTGGCGAGATGCCTGATTTATGGCTTAGAACCTATCAGAAACTTATTTGATGATGGAGATGTGAGATGTGAGATATGAGATATGATACGAGAGATATTAGATTTGAGACACTAGATGGGGTATTAAATCATCTCACATCTAGTGTCTATTATCTCATATCTAAACTTTGTACTCATTAAAATTGTCTGAAATGTGATTTTCATGATTAATGTGATTTTTATGATTTTTTTAAAATTAAATTTTAAATCATCTCACATCTAGTGTCTATTATCTCATATCTAAATACTATGTACTAACTACTATGTACTAACTACTAACTACTAACCCCATGCTACTCGGAATCGACCTCGGTACATCATCCATTAAGGTTTCAGTTATTGATTCGGCCACACAGCAGTGTATTTGTACCGTGCAATATCCAGAAAAGGAAACTGAAGTTATTGTTGAAAAAGCTGGCTGGGCGGAGCAATCTCCCGACCTTTGGTGGGAGCATGTGCAGCAAGCAATTTTGAAAGCCCATGCTTTAAAGGTGTATGATTCTTTTGATATTGAGGCAATCGGAATTGCCTATCAAATGCATGGATTGGTGCTGGTTGATAAAAATCAAAAAGTTTTAAGGAATTCAATTATTTGGTGTGATAGCAGGGCTGTTGACTTAGGAAATGCGGCTTTTTCAGCTATTGGAGAAGAAAAATGTCTCTCTCATTTGCTAAACTCACCTGGAAATTTCACTGCTTCAAAATTGGCATGGGTGAAGCAAAATGAGCCACATATTTTTGAAAAAATAGATAAAATTATGCTTCCCGGCGACTTCATTTCGATGAAAATGACAGGGGTTATAAGTACCAGTATATCAGCACTTTCTGAAGGTATATTTTGGGATTTTAAAAACAATGAGCTTGCTAAAGATGTATTTAATCATTATGGATTTGACACTGATCTTATCCCTCAAGTATTGCCTGTTTTTGCTGACCATGGCCGTCTGGATAAATCCTTGGCTTTAAAACTCTCATTAAATCCTACAACGATAGTCACTTATAAAGCAGGGGATCAACCTAATAATGCGCTGTCATTAAATGTTTTAAATCCGGGTGAAGTTGCTGCAAATGGGGGGACTTCCGGTGTGATTTATGGGGTTTCCGATAAACTTTCTTATGATCCGCAATCTAGGGTAAATACTTTTGCCCATGTAAATTACACCACTCAAGTAAAACGTTTGGGGGTTTTATTATGCATTAATGGTACTGGTATTTTGAATCGCTGGGTAAGGGATGTGATGGCAGGTGGAATGAGCTATGTGCAAATGAATAGCGAAGCTGCAAAAATTCCTATGGGTTGCCGTGGATTAAAAATTCTTCCTTTTGGTAATGGTGCCGAGCGCATGTTAAATAACCGGAATATTGGCGCTCATTTTCATAAGATTGATTTTAATATTCATAACCAAGCATATATTTTCAGGGCCTTACAGGAGGGAATTGCATTTGCATTTCGCTTCGGCTTAGATATTATGCGTGAAAATGGGATGGATATCAAGCTCATCCGTGCGGGCTATACTAGTATGTTCTCAAGTGAGCTTTTTCAGCAGGCATTTGTAAATTCATGTGGTGTGCCGCTGGAATTGCATAGCAATGATGGGAGTATGGGTGCGGCAATTGGTGCTGGCATTGGCATCAATGTATTTACAAGCGAAAATGCTTTTAGTCGCGTGAAAGCTTTAAAAATAGTAGAGCCAAAGCAGTCGGCTGAATATGACTCAGTTTATCAGGAATGGAAAGCTATCTTGAATCAGCATCTGCATTAAAATCAATCTTAAAAATCAGTTGTTTTTTACCTTTAATTCTGATTATCACAGTCCCAATCTTTTTCAATTCATATAAAATATATAAATTACAGTTTCTTTAAATATTTATTATCCTCTAAAGCGAAATTGAGGGATAAAATCAAACAAGCGAATATGTCAAGTATTGTCACAGGAGATCAAGAGTTTTTCAAAGGAATTGGCCAAATTAAATATGAAGGTCTTCAATCTGATAACCCACTAGCATTTCGCTGGTACGATGAAAATCGCATTGTAGGCGGCAAAACAATGAAGGAATCGCTTCGTTTTGCTTGCGCTTACTGGCATTCTTTTGTTGGAAATGGTGCCGATCCATTTGGCGAAGCAACCCATCTTTTTCCATGGGATAAAAAAAGCGATGTGCTTGATCGTGCCAAGGATAAAATGGATGCCGCTTTTGAATTTATTACAAAGATGAATCTTCCATTTTACTGTTTCCACGATGTAGATATTGTAGATTATGGTAATAATATTCATGAAAATGAACGTCGATTACAATCCATTACAGAGTATGCCAAGCAAAAGCAAGCGGCAAGCGGCGTAAAATTATTGTGGGGAACCGCCAATTTGTTCTCTCATCGAAGGTACATGAATGGGGCTTCAACAAATCCTGATTTTCATGTATTGAGTCATGCAGGGGCACAAGTAAAAGCTGCTTTGGATGCCACAATAAGTCTTGGGGGCGAAAATTATGTGTTTTGGGGAGGTAGAGAAGGCTATATGTCTTTGCTTAATACCGATATGAAGCGCGAACAGGAGCACTTGGCGCAATTTTTACACATGGCTAAAGATTATGCACGTAAGCAAGGTTTTAAAGGGACTTTCTTTATTGAACCTAAGCCTTGTGAGCCGAGTAAGCATCAGTATGATTATGATGCGGCGACTGTTATTGCATTTTTGCGTCAGTTTAACTTAATGGATGATTT
>NZ_JBIILQ010000159.1:0-6463 GCF_044232565.1 Daejeonella sp.
GAATCAGTAGTTCCGGAATGATGCAAGAAGCTTTAGTAAATTTAAAACCTGATTTTTATGCTTTTACCTTATCGGATGTGAATAAGCTGAAAATTCTCAATTTTAGTCCCTTGCTGACCCCTTTTGGAACTTATGTCATTAAAGCTCCTGCAAATGTGCTCATGACTCAGCAGATAGGAAAAACGGCAAGCGACCGACCATTATTAATTTTTGCCGAAGAAAATGGATTAAGAACAGGCATTTTAACGGGTGAGGGTTTATGGAGATGGAGATTGGAAGATTTCCAGGAGAATTTAAATCATGATGCTACTAATGAATTGATTCAGAAAACTGTCCAGTATCTGGTGAGTTCTGATGATAAAAGAAAATTTCGCGTGTATTCACCAAAAAACACTTTTGATGAAAATGAATCGGTCATACTCAATGCTGAGCTTTATAATGATGCATTTGAGCTGGTTAATACTGCAGATGTGAATATTACTCTTAAAAATAATTCAGGAAAATCTTATTCTTTTCTTTTCTCTAGAACTTCGAATGCTTATCAGCTTAAGGCTGGTATTTTACCATCTGGGACTTATTCTTATCAAGCTAAAACAAGTCTTGGGAAGAATTCATATCAAGTTGAGGGACAGTTTATCATCACCGCTCAGCAGCTTGAGTTGAAGCAAAGTGTGGCTAATCATCAGCTATTGTACATGATGGCGACTCAAAATGGGGGAAAGATGGTCTTCCCAGATCAAATTGGCTCCATTCCAAGCCTAATTAAGGCTAATGAAACGGTAAAGACAATTGCTTATGAAGATCGTAGCTATGAAGAGCTGATTAATTTGAAATTCATATTTTTCCTTTTGCTTTTATTGCTTAGTGGCGAATGGTTTATGAGAAAACGTAATGGAGAAATTTAAGGGATAAATGATATGGAAAATGGTAAAATCTGGGCGATATTTTCTAAAGTAAAAGATTTAACGATGCAAGGAAAGCTTATTTGGAAGGAAGAGGCCGACTTGAATTCTTTTTTTGCATCTGTAAGTGATTATAAAATTTATGTTGGAAAGAGTGCTGGGACTATAACTTTCGAGCTTTTTAATCATTTATACGAAAAAATAGGGATGTTGGAGCATGGCGGTTATTCTGCAGATGCGGAAGGGCTTGACCTGTTTTATGCCCATGTGCGAAAAACTATCCAAAGCAATGATGATGGTCTTGATGATTTATTAGAACGCTTGGATAGCATTGATTAACCTCTTGTAAGGGTGTTTCTCCCCCTAGGGACAGGCCGCGCCCGTCCTCCATTAAAAAGCCCGTCCTCTTTTCCTGTGGTTGGTATTTACCCTAACGCTAAATGTTGTGGATCGCAGACAAATGGCGACCTATCTCTGCAGGCCTATGTTTTTCAAAATCGCTCACTGGTATATTTCTACTGATTAATAGCTTGAAATCTTGGTTTTAACGCAAAAGCGCTCAAGCTTATTGAAATGATTTTAACGCTTGTTCCCGGTCAGGTTTCTGAGGTGCGCTCCAAACTAGGCAATCTACAAACAAGAAAAAAATACTCCATAATTTTGCTTTAAAACACCCTAGCTTTTTTTTGTCTAGGTTTTGTCTAGGTGCATTTTTCGTTTTGAGGAGTTGTGTCTAACTACTTTCGCCCCATATTTTGTATAATAATCATAATAAAAAAAATCGAGCCATCTTTTTTTTGTGATCATATACCGTTACACTAAAATTTGATAATACCCTCAGACATTTAACTGAACACATTTATACGCAACTCCTAAAATTAATATCAAAAAAATGAAAAAATTACTTGTACTCTACTTTTTGTGTCTTGGTTTTTTTGCCAATGCACAAGTGGGAATTGGAACCGAAAATGCAGCTTCTTCTGCCATTTTGGATGTTACTTCTACTACCAGAGGTTTATTGCCACCCCGTATGACTACCACGGAGCGCGATGCCATTAGCGCACCTGCCACAGGTTTAATGATTTTTAATACAACTACCAATACCCTAAATCTTTTTAATGGTTCTGTTTGGTTTGAAATTACGCAAACCCCCACCCAAGGACAAGCAACAATTAACACGGCCCCTTCATCTCCCGGTATACTCTATGCTACAAAACCTGCCAATTCGGTAAGTTCTACATTTAATTATACTTCAGGAAATTCAAAGCCTTATATAGCACAGTCTGTAGCCTCAACAGGGGTTACAGGATTAACGGCTAACTTAGCTGCGGGTACATTGGGAACTTCTGGTTCTTTGACTTACACCATTACAGGTACACCAAGTGCTGGGGGAACAGCTACTTTTGCGTTAAATTTTGGCGGACAAGCATTTACATTAACCAGATCAGTATTGCCAATAGGTACCATTGCTACAATAGATTGCGCGGGAGCAACCCAAAATGGTAACCTTACAATAGGAGTAGCAGCAAGTGGAGTTAGTTCTGTAATTCCATATACAGGTGGAAATGCAGGTTTTCATGACGGACAAACGCTTACTTCTACAGGTGTAACCGGTCTCACCGCAACATTTAGTGCTGGGAATTTTGCAAATGGAAATGGTAGTTTAACCTATACCATTACAGGTACGCCTGCAAGCGCTGGTACTGCCTCTTTTGCAATAAATATTGGAGGAAAAACCTGTACCCTAACTAGAACAGTTTCATCATGGGCATGCGGTACTAGCTCCGGTACAGAAACTTTTGTCTATGATGGAGCATCTGTTACTTATGGTACATTGGTAGGCGCTGCTGGTAAATGTTGGCTAGATCGGAATCTAGGTGCAACTTATGTAGCAGGAAATAGTATTGCTACTAATGCTTACGGTGACTACTTTCAGTGGGGAAGGGGGGCAGATGGTCATCAAAAAATTAATTCTACAACAACTCCAACATTAAGTAGCTCAGATCAGCCTGTGAATAATAAGTTTATATACAACGGTAGTGGTAATGTTGATTGGCGCGACCCACAAAACAATAATTTATGGTCAGGAGTAAATGGTACAAATAATCCTTGCCCAAGTGGTTATCGATTACCTACACTGCAAGAATTTGAAGCAGAGCTTTCATTGTGGGCCCCCCAAAGTACCAATATTACTAGCTCTGGGTCATTCGCCTCTCTAAAATTGCCTTTAGCAGGCTATCGTGGAGGTACTACTTCTCCCGCAACAACGCCAACCGAAGCTGGTACTAATGGAGTAGGCCTTTATTGGACCAGTACGATTGCCTCCGATCTCACAATCCAAAGTAATTATATTAGAATTAGTAGCTCAAGTGCCACAACTAATAGGACCTTTCGAGTAAATGGATACTCAGTGCGTTGTATCAAGAATTATTAACCCTATTGACATTAATGGAATCATCTAAACTCGCTGCCTTGTAGGGTAGCGAGTTTAAATAAAAATCACAAATGGTATTGAGTTTAGCCCGTTAAGTGCTATAATTTATAGGATATGAAACAGTTTTTAGTACTTATAATTTGTCTTTATTCTAATGGCTTGTTAGCGCAATCAATTAAGGGTCAGTTTTTACAACTAGCTAATCAGTTAATAAAACTAGACGGATTTAATGGTTTTAAAGCCTATGCTATTTCATCTACAAGCGCCGATGAAAAAGGAAATTTTACACTCAACTATTCTGGTGCAGATTATGGTGTGGCTTATTTGATGGCATCAGATAATAAACCCTTATTCGTAATCTTAAGTGGAGAAAATATTGAACTTAAGGGTGAAGCATTAAGTTATAACGAAACTATACAAACAATTAAAGGAGTAGAAAACCAAGCCTTTGCAATTTATGCCAAAGCACATGCAAAAAGAGAACAAGCTTTAAGTGCCTGGCTGTATCTACAAAAAATGTACACTACTGATTCTTTATTTTTGAATCAAATAAAGGCGAAACAAGCCATTGTTGCCGAAAAAAAACGTATCCTAGCAGAAGACGATGCCTTTATAAAGCAGTTACCCCAAGATAGCTATGTGCGTTGGTATTTGCCCATGCGTGGCCTTATAAGTTCGGCAGCTATGATTGCCCAATACCGTCCCGAGGAAGTGGATGCAACTATCCAATCCTTCCGCAACATTGATTATGCGGATAGCCGACTGTACAAAAGTGGTTTGTTTAAAGATGCCATTGAAAATCATATTCTACTGATAGAAAATAGCGGTAGACCTTTGGAGCAAGTATACCGAGAGATGGAAATTTCTATAGATGCAATGCTGGCTTTTTTATTGAAAGATGATAAAAAACTCAATGAAGCTTCTGATTTTTTATTTGGTTTTTTAGAAAGTAGAAGCCTGTTTCAAGTATCTGAATACTTCGCATTGAAATTGCTTAACGAAAAAAATTGTACGCTAGAGACTACTTTGGCACGTCAGCTAGAATCTTATCGTGCGATGAAAATGAGCAATATTGCTCCAGAAATTTTATTTGATAAGAACAAGTTTAGTAATACTTCACAGTCTTTAGAAAAGCTGTCTGATATAAAATCAGCTTTTACCTTGCTTGTTTTTGGGGCCAGTTGGTGCCCAAAATGTAGCGAAGAATTACCCGAATTAGCCAAGCGTTATGCCCAATGGAAAGAAAAAGGAGTAGAGCTTGTATTTATAGCTTTGGAAGAGGATAAACCAAGTTTTGAAAACTTTACAAAGGCCTTTCCTTTTGTATCCTACAGCGATTTTAAAAAATGGGATAGTCAAATGGTAAGCGATTATTATGTGTTTGCTACGCCTACCATGTTTTTACTAGATCAAAATAGAAAAATAATATTAAGGCCTAATTCAATCGGTCATATCGATACATGGATTAATGCCCTTAACTGAAAATCTTAAGATATACCTTCAAAAAATGAGAAGTCAACTAGTTGGAAAATTATTGTGTTTGTTAATAGGGAGTATGTTTATTCCTATTGCTTTGTTTTCGCAAACAATTAGCATCAAAGGAGCTGATTTATTTCATGTCGCTTCCGGAGAAATAGTTTCTTCTGTAGGTGGATTTAAATTTGTGGGATCATCGGGAGCGAGTAAAATTTCATTCCCACAGCAAACTGCTCCTTCTAACAACGGACCTAACAGTAATCGAATTTTGATTACTAATGCCAGCGCAATCTATGAAATAAGAAATGTAGGGCTAAATGAAACAGCTAATTTCTTAATGGATCTTCAAGAATCTTCTACTAAGTTATTGGCGGATGTATCCATTAAAAATAAAACAACTAATACCAACTTTCAAGTCAGCCTTGCATCATCAGATCATACCGGCTTTATTGACATACCTGTTGAGTGGACACTAAGCAAAGTTAACCCACTTTCGACCGATAAGTATACCTTAAGTTTTAAATGGGATGAGGGCTTAGAGCCTAGTGTAATTATCAGTAAGTCCTTGTATGTTTATGATAATTTGAATGCTAAATGGGTTGAATTATCTCCTAATAAAATTACGATTGATGAGACTCAAAACGTATTAACTTATACGGATTACGAGGGTAATTTAAGTAATACCAAGTTTATGATCGCAAAATCAACACTTGCGAATGCTTTATTATCTAATTTGAGTACATCAGCAGGAGCATTTAGTCCAGGTTTCTTAGCAGCAACTCTTGGATATTCTGTAACAGTTCCTAATTCAATAACAGAGATTACAGTCATGCCAACTGCGTCCGATGTTAATTCTACCATCAAGGTAAATACATTAGATGTATTAAGTGCTAATACATCGGGGCAAATAAATTTAAATGAAGGTAGTAATACCATTACTATTGTTGTAACCGCGCAAGATCGAATTACTACTAAAACCTATACTCTAAACATTACCAGGTTAGAATCTATTGACGCTCAAAATTTTACAGTAGAAACGGTAGAAAATCAAACGTATACTGGCTCAGCAATCGCCCCTTCGATCGTGTTGAAAAAGGGTTCATTAAACTTAATAGAAAACACAGATTATACCTTGGGCTATAGCGCCAATACCAATGTGGGCACTGCTAAAGTAATAATTACAGCTAAAGGTAATTACAGCGAAACGCGTGAAGTGAATTATGTTATTACAGCTAAAAATTTAACGATAACAGGCTTAACAGGTAAAAACAAGGTTTATGATGGCAATTCAAGTGCTTCTGCGACTGGTACCGCTGTTTTGACTGATGTGATAGGTACAGATGATGTTTCTTTGTCTGGAAGTCCGGTGTACACTTTTGCCAATGCAAATGTGGCTACAGTAAAAACCATTAGTACTTCAGCCTACACTTTAACAGGATCAGCAGCCAGTAATTATGTACTAATTCAGCCAAGTTTGACTGCCGATATTACAACTAAAAACCTGACGATAACAGGCTTAACAGGTAAAAACAAGGTTTATGATGGCAATTCAAGTGCTTCTGCGACTGGTACCGCTGTTTTGACCGATGTGATAGGTACAGATGATGTTTCTTTGTCTGGAAGTCCGGTGTACACCTTTGCCAATGCAAAT
>NZ_JBIILQ010000160.1:0-6448 GCF_044232565.1 Daejeonella sp.
TTGAGCGGACCCCAGAAAAGGGAAAAGCAATAAAAATAGTAGGATAGTACTTTTGCAGAATTTTAGATTCATTTGTAGGCTTTAAATTTGAAATCTATGAATTATTAATGATTTTTCTAGTTTTTTAAATGCAAAACCCTTGTTCGAGCTTATTGTTGTTTTTAATTTATTGGCTTCAGAACAGCCTTGAATTAGGCTAATGACAGATATTAGCGTTCTCACTTTACCTGCTTTTTCTGAATTTAATTTAATTATAATGAGTTCTCATACAAACATTGGATTACGCGGCTGGTGTATTCTTGTATTACTGGGATTGCTTTTTTGCGCACTCGAAATCACATTCTTAATCCGATTGCATTATTAAACAAAAGTTAATTTAAAATTAACATATAAATCGTAATATTGCGATATAAAATTAATTTATGTCAGTTAGCAATTGCGCACCTGTAGTACAGAGAAAAAAGCTTGGTTTCCTAGATCGATATTTAACACTATGGATTTTCTTAGCCATGGCTATAGGAATCTCGATTGGTTATTTTTTACCTGATTCATCCATTTGGATTAATTCCTTTTCGCAGGGGACAACCAATATTCCATTAGCTATTGGCTTGATATTAATGATGTACCCGCCATTTACAAAAGTGCGTTATAACCGACTTGGAGAGGTATTTAAGGATACAAAAGTTCTTTCTATATCCTTATTTTTAAATTGGGTTATAGGTCCTGTTTTGATGTTTTTTCTGGCTTTGATTTTCCTACATGATTATCCAGAATACATGGTTGGGTTAATCTTAATTGGTTTAGCAAGGTGTATTGCCATGGTTATTGTGTGGAATGAGCTTGCAGAAGGAAATCGTGAATATGCGGCAGGTTTGGTAGCATTAAACAGTATTTTCCAAGTACTACTTTACAGCGTTTATGCCTATTTTTTTATTACAGTGCTGCCTCCATTATTTGGGTTTTCGGGTACTATTGTTCCCATTACCATGCTTGAAATTGCGATAAGTGTAGGTATTTATCTAGGTATTCCATTTTTAGCAGGCTTTCTTACGCGTTATTTTTTAATTAAGCTGAAAGGGGAAGAGTGGTTTACTGAAAAATTCATCCCTAAAGTCTCACCAATTACCTTGTTAGCTTTACTTTTTACCATTGTTTTGATGTTCAGTTTAAAGGGGCAATTAATTGTAGAGATCCCATTTGATGTGATTCGTATTGCCATACCACTCATTATATATTTTACATTGATGTTCTTTATCAGCTTTTTGATCGGGAAGAGGATGGGAGCAGATTATAGCACCAACACTTCCATCGCATTTACAGCTTCTGGCAATAATTTTGAATTGGCTATTGCCGTTGCCATTGGTGTATACGGAATAAATAGCGGCCAGGCATTTGCAGGAGTCATTGGTCCGTTGGTAGAAGTACCTGCCTTAATTATTTTGGTGAACGTTGCTTTTTGGTTGAGAGATAAATTTTATAAGAAAAACAAAATATGAAAATCGCCTTATTTTCTGATATACATGCCAATTTGCCGGCATTAGAGGCTTGTTTAGCAAGCATTGAGCAGCATGATGTAGATGCTATTTACTGCCTTGGAGACTTGGTTGGGTACAATGTTTGGCCTAATGAGGTTATCAATGAGATTAGAAGAAGAGGTATTCCCACTATTGCTGGAAATTATGATGAGGGCGTTGGTTTGATGAGTGATGAATGCGGATGTGCTTATAAGACTGATTCTGAAAAAGATATGGGAAAGATTTCAATTTCTTATACCAATAATCTGGTGAAGCCTAAGGAGCGCAATTACCTCCGGACTTTACCCTCACACATACGAATTGAATTTAAGCTAAACAATGCCCAGATGAACCTGATGCTGGTTCATGGTAGTCCGAGAAAGATAAACGAATACCTTTTTGAAGACCGTGAAGAGAAAAGCTTATTACGAATCTTGGAAGATGCTGATGCGGATATCCTCTGTTTTGGGCATACGCATAAACCATATCATAGGGTATTGCCAATGCTTGAGTCAGAAGGTCAATACTATCGCCATGCCATTAATATTGGCTCCGTAGGCAAACCGAAAGATGTCGATCCGAGGGGATGTTATGTGATTTTAACTTTAAATTCTGAGACTAGTAAATTAGATAAAAATGCCATTGATGTTGAATTTGTCCGCTTTGAATATGATGTTGAAAAAGCAGCAAAAGCTATTGAGGATAGTCCCTTGCCTAATGAGTTCGCCGATATGTTAAGAAGAGGTTTTTAAAGTTTAAAAAATCTTTCGATTGGCAAAGCTCTTTTGCTTTGTTGGGATCAATACTGAATGCTACGAAAAGTCGGGTTTAATTGTGGAAACTCATTTCAGGACCAGACAATATCGGTCATCTTAATTTTGCAAATCGCAATATCCTGAAATTGATACAGACAAGTGAAGCCAAAACTTTTAAGGGATATTTTTTGAAAATAATAATGATTTTTTTAGTCTGTTGAATGTAGACCCAGAAATTGATTGTTATTATTTGAAATTCTATAAAGAGCAGCATTAAAACAGGTACTTTAGGCATAAAGTGTTTATTCTCATAATTTTTTTTTCTCAAACATAATTAATACCTTGTTAATGAATTGTTAAAAAGATAAAAACAAATCCATGATTTCTTAATGCAAATTACTGAGGATTATACAGATTCAGAACTTTGGATAAGTTTTAAAAGCGGGGATAAAACCGCTTTAAAAACTATTTACTATAGGTATTACATGATGTTGTACAGGTTCGGTCTTAAAAAATCATCAAGCTCAGAATTGGTGGAGGACTGCTTACAGGATTTATTTTTAAAAATCTGGAAAAACAGGGATACTTTGGGTGATGCAGTGGTTATTAAAAGCTATCTCTATAGAGCATACATCAGAATCTTGTTCGATGCCATTAAAAAAAGTGAACGCACATATAAGGGTGTTGATCTCGACTTCGAATCCTCAGAAAGCAGTTTTGAAGAAAGGATAATCAAAAATGATTCTTTAAATGAGTCAAACATTCTTTTAGATAAAGCTTTGCAACATCTTACCAAAAGGCAAAAACAAGTAGTAAATCTTTATTATTTTGAGGGCATGCCCTACAAACAAATTGCAGAAGTTTTGCCTATGAAATATCAGGCAATTAGAAATTGCGTCCATGAGGCCTTAAAAGTTCTTAGAAAGAACATGGAATCAAGACCACTTTAAGTGGGACATTTTTTTTCATTTTTTAAGAAAATCTTACCTGTTAATAATTAAAGTCCACTTAATAAAAGGACACTAAATTCGATTCCTTTTTTGACTATATTTAATCCTATCCCTCAAGTTTTAAATTGAAAACTGCCGGTTTTTTTATCTTAATCATTTGTTTTTTACAAACATCAATGATTATATTTCATTAGGCGTAAGATTAGGACAAATTAAACTACCTCAAATTTTCTATTTTTCATTTATTTAAAAAGAAATGGGTACAAACTAAAAACTTGACTGTCTAACCTATTAGAGAATCAAACATTTGAAATAGAAAATTCATTATGAGTAGAAGTAAACTGATTTTAGCATTAATATTTTTAATATTTTTTGTAATTTCCTTTCTGACCAATATTCTTGGTCCCCTAGTGCCGGATATCATTAAGAGTTTCTCTTTAAGTTTAACTGCTGTAGCGTTTCTTCCCTTCGCTTTTTTTATTGCCTATGGTATTATGTCAATACCCTCGGGAATTTTAGTAGAAATGTATGGAGAAAAGACGGTGATGATTATCGCATTCTTCATCTCGTTTTTAGGGGCACTTTTACTAGTCATGGTTCCAGGATATTTCACCTATATGCTTTCTTTATTTTTCATAGGAATAGGTATGGCGATGCTTCAGGTTGCAATAAATCCCTTATTAAGAGTTGGCGGAGGTGAAGCGCATTTTGCTTTCAACTCAGTTTTAGGCCAGTTCTTTTTTGGTTTAGCCTCATTTTTAAGCCCATTAGTATATTCTTACCTTGTTTTAAATATTGGCACAAATAGCGATCAGAATTTTTTTATCACTCTTTTGGGTTATACAAGCCCTAAAGAATTGCCCTGGATTTCACTTTATTCCTTATTTGCCATTATTTCCTTGCTCATGGTAATCATCATTAGCCTTGTAAAACTTCCAAAGGTTGAACTTAAAAGTGATGAGAAAGTAGGGGCCTTAAAAACGAATATTGAACTTATAAAGAATCCTACCGTTATCTTGTACTTTATCGCCATATTTTCATATGTAGGTATAGAACAGGGGGTTGCCAATTTCATGTCTGAGTTTTTAAATAAATATCATCAGATCAATCCTCAAACAGGTGGTGCTTCTTCTGTTTCTTTATTTTGGGGACTTTTAACAATCGGAACTTTATTAGGTCTGTTACTCCTAAAATTCGTAGATAGTGGGAAGGTTTTAATATTTTTCACTACATCTGCTATAATAAGTTTAGCCTTTGCTCTGTTCGGGACTTCTCAAATTGCACTTATCGCATTCCCGATGGTTGGTTTTTTTGCATCTGTAATGTGGTCAATTATAATTTCCCTGGCCTTAAACTCAATTGAAAAAAATCATGGTGCAGTATCAGGCATTCTGATAACAGGCATTTGTGGTGGAGCGATCTTGCCACTAATCATTGGTTATTTAGGTGATATGGTAGATCTGAGAACAGGAATGATGTTTATGTTCATCCCACTTATCTACATAGCAAGCATAGGTTTTTGGGCTAAACCAATTGTAACAAATCAATTGATCACATTAAAAGGCCTAAAAAAGCAAAATTAAAATTTAATAATGACTGATCATATAATAGGTGTCGATCTGGGAGGAACAAATGTACGTTCTGCGCTGGTATGTGGTGAAAAAATTACAAAAATTGCTGAAGGTCAGATCAGTTCAAAAGGGACTGAAAAGGTTGTAATAGATGAGATTATTGCATGTATTGAGAATGTTTTCCATCAGGATACCAAATCAATTGGGATCGGGGTGCCCGGAATTGTGAATACCCAACAAGGAATTGTATATGATGTTCAAAATATTCCTTCCTGGAAAGAGGTCTACCTAAAAGATATCATTGAAAAGCATTTTAACATTCCAGTCTTCATTAACAATGACGCCAATTGTTTTGCCGTTGGCGAATCAATATACGGTCACGGGAAGGGGTATAACCATGTTGTGGGATTAATTCTGGGAACCGGAGTTGCAGCAGGAATGGTGTTAAATGGCAGAGTTTACGAAGGCAGAAATTGTGGTGCTGGCGAATTTGGAATGCTTCCCTATTTGGATAATAACTATGAGTTTTACTGCAGTGGTAATTATTTTAAGCATTTCCATCAAATTACTGGCGATCAAGCCTATTTGGAGGCTCAAAATGGAAACACAGAAATGATGGAGATCTTCTCTGATTATGGGAAGCATTTAAGTATGGTTATCAAGGCAGTTTTATTAACAATTGACCCTGAAATTATCGTTCTAGGTGGTTCTGTGAGTAAATCATTTCATTTATTCAAACAATCACTCATGAGTAACTTGCTGGATTTCCCTTACAGGCCAGTTATTGAAAATATTATTATCAAGTCGAGTTCAGGTGAAAATAAAGCGCTTTTAGGTGCGGCAGGATTGGGTAAACAAAGATTTTGAAATTAAAATTTTGATTCTTTTTGAAATTGAAAACAGTACAAATAATCATTTTTATCGTCATCATTATAAACAAGAATATCCATTATGAGCATGATACCTTCTAAATTCATCCTATCATTTCTTCTTTTACTGGCCTCGATAAGTTCCTTTGCTGCAACACGGATTCCCCTTAAAATCACAAAACACTCGAAAGGAGCACCAATCACTATTGGAATCCCATTTAATAATGGAGTATTGAATTCTCCGGATCATGTCCGAGTTTTAAATAAAAATGGTGTTGAAATCCCATCTCAAATCACTGAAGTAAACAATTGGCAACCTTTAAATAGTAGTATAAAATGGATATGGGTATTCTTTTTTGCCGATGAAAGTGAATCATACTCATTAGAATACGGTCAGGATGTTATCAGAAAACCATATATCGGTGATCGGGTTGTGATAAGAAATGTACAACCTATGGGTGCCTCAACAGAGGTAAACACAGGTCCGTTAAACTTCAAAATCAAAAAGGATTTCGGCGGTTTTTTTGAAACTGTTAAACTAGATATTGATAAAGATGGATTTACAGATAAAGATAATATCGCCAAAGGTGTTATTAACCGTGGTTCTTTTTTAGACTTAATAGATTTAGAAGGATTAGATAAATCTAAAGCAATAATAACGAGAAGTGTTATTGAAAAAGGTTCTGGTCCGCTGCATGGCATTATCAGACTAGAAGGCGAATACCAATATTCGAGGAAGGACAATAATTCTGCTCCTTTTGTAATGAGAATACATGTTTATGCCGGAAA
>NZ_JBIILQ010000016.1:0-21899 GCF_044232565.1 Daejeonella sp.
CGGAAAATGTAACGGGTAATGAAAATGCCATTTCCATCATCTTTGCCCGAATCCGACTCTACGGCACTATTTACAAATGCTAGTTCCCAACCTTCTTCTGTCATGGCTGCGAGCTTTGAAGCTACCACGGCATCGTTGGCTGCGATGTTCTGGAATCGGATGCCTGCTAAATTATAAAAGTTCAGAAGCTTGGTTTCATCAAAGGACTTCACCCGAATTTCGGTACGATCAGAACTGTTACGAGAATTATCGTCTTCGCTACGCGATGAAGTAAACTCGCGATAGTCGCGTACATCATTAGATGACACCATCCGTGAGCGCCCTAGTCCATTGGGTACAATCGACTCCACCGTGGTTACAATCCGGATTTCGTATTTCTGCGCAGTAGCAGTGATACTTAAAACGCAAAAAATGACGATACTAAAAAAAATTTTGGTCATAACAAAGGTTTTTAAATGAATATTGAAATATTTTTTTTAGCAATATAGTAAAAATTAGATTAGGTTATAAGTTTGTCGAGTTGAGATAAAAATTCGTAGATTCAGCTTAAACCCCTTTATTTAAATATAAATCTACATGATTATAAATAAGCTAATTGAAATCTCGTTTGCAACAAGTGATGACAGAAATAAAATTTATCAGATTCGTCATGAAGTCTATGCGTCAGAGTTAATGCAGCATCCACAAAATGAAGGAAAGATGTTTCAAGATAAGTTTGATGACTTCAATACATATATTGTTGCAAAAATAAATTTAAAAATTGTCGGTTTCATTAGTGTTACTCCACCTACTAAAAATGATTATTCCATAGATAAATATTTCACCCGAAAAGAAATTCCTTTCACAGTAGATGCTGGTACATTCGAAATGAGAATATTAACAGTTCTCAAAGCGCATCGGGGTAAGCCCATAGCAGTAGCGCTCATGTGGGCTGCTTTTCGCTTTATTCAATCCTATGGAGGTGTAAATATCATGGCCATTGGGCGATCAGAGGTACTTGACATGTATTTAAAACTAGGCTTTAAGGCTACGAACAAAGATGTTAATTCTGGTGAGGTTACATTCAAATTAATCCATGGGAAAGTAGACGAATTGAATGCTTTCATAGAAAATAATTTCAAGAATTTCTTCATCAAGATAAGGCAGCATTGTGAGTGGAAATTGGCGATTGACTTTTTTAAACCAAGCAAATGCTATCATGGAGGGGCTTTTTTTGATGCCATTGGAAACGAATTTGATGACCTAAATAAAAGAAGGAATATCATAAACGCAGATGTGCTTGATGCTTGGTTTGATCCGGCTCCACAGTTGATAAATGAATTGGAGAATCATTTAGCATGGATTTGTAAAACTTCACCCCCAACAGATTGCATGGGTATGGCCAATGGCATAGCTTTAACACGGGGAGTTAAGATAGAAAACATTCTTCCGGGTTCTGGCTCTTCTGATTTAATTTTTCTTGCTTTTAGAGAATGGTTGCTTCCAGAATCACGTGTATTGATTCTTGATCCAACTTATGGTGAATATGTCCATGTTCTTGAAAATATTATTGGATGCCAGGTTGATCGCATCAATTTATTAAAAGCTAATAATTATACTTTAGACTTGGGAGAACTTTTAGATCTGGCAAACAATAACTATGACTTAATTGTCATTGTTAATCCCAACAGCCCCACAGGTCAACATATTCACAAGGCAAACCTCGAAAATGCTTTAAAACAAATATCCCCTAGTACTCGTATTTGGGTTGATGAAACCTATATCGATTACTGTGGAAAAGATCAGTCTCTCGAGAAATTTGCTGTTAGTACAAGTAATATTATTATTTGTAAATCTATGTCTAAGGTATATGCTTTAAGCGGACTTCGATCCGCTTATTTGTGCGCTTCACCATTTCAACTTGAAAAATTAAGATCTATTTCTCCCCCTTGGGCAGTGAGTCTCCCATCTCAAATTGGAGCACTAGTTGCCTTAAAACAGGACCAATACTATGAAAAATGCTATGAAGAAACTCACTTACTGAGGCAGGATTTCACTAAAGAATTGATGAAATTTAATTCAATAGAAGTTTTACAGAGCAAAGCCAATTTTGTTCTTTGTTATCTACCTGAAAATGGACCTAGCGCTGAAATAGTTGTTTCTAAATGCAAAGAAATGGGTCTGTATATAAGAGATGTTTCTAATATGGGGAATAATTTTAATAAACATACAGTTAGAATTGCGATTAAAGACAAAGAAACAAATCAAAAGATGTTGAAAATAATCAAGCAAGTTCTAGATTAATTAAATAAAAACTAAGCTAACAAGGGTTTAGAAACAGTGGCGGTTCAGTGCTCCGCATCAACATTAGTGGTGAAAATTGCCACCTTTGCCGAGCCCGAAACCATTGTGCGTCATGATTAAACAACACGCCAAAACTTGCGAAACATAGCATTTGGATAAGAAATATTTAAAAATGATGACATAATTATTAAGCATTCAAACGGTAGTTGGAATAAGCTACACGCTTAAACAAAAATAAGTACATATTCCGTTGAAGCTGACCCTTGTTCCAAGATGTTGACACACCCTTAAAGGCGGTTTTTGTTTCCACCGAAGACGGCAGTTAAAGGCTTGCCAGCATTGGCAATTTTCATATTTCCAATTTAAAGCTAGCAATTCATGCTACTATTAATCGGCCGAATTTTGGGAAAGTCTACATGACTACCCCTGCAATGAACCTTAAAAGGGTGATGACTAACTGGAAAAGTATTCTTTAGCAACAATTTTACCAGTTACTATTCAAAACGTTTTACCTGCTGAAAGGAAATTGTTGGTTCTTTGCATTTTATAAATGGCTTTTAAGGATAAACGAGTTAAGGTAAAAGGATTATTTTCTCATTTCTATTACATCTGATTTGTAAATCCCTTTCCACATAAATCTATTTTCAGTTAATAAACCTGCTTAAGCACCTCCTGATAAAGCCTTACATTATCAACCAGGAAGGGTTCATTCAACATACTGGCATGCGGGCCAGATCCATCGTATACATAAAGTTGCCCATTGGTTATTTCTTGCCACGCTTGTTTTCTATCTGTGTTATTTCGGTTAGTTTCTGAACTGATGTAAAATATATCAGCATTTATTTTTCCATCGTCTTTAAGTTGGTGAATGAACCTTGTTGAGGCTTCAATACGTTTACGCATTGCGCCCTTCATCACAGCTGATGTTAAATATACTTTCGCACGTGGATCTGCCAGGTATTCATCAGCAATGCTTACTACCTCTTGTTCCGTTAGAGGCTCTGGTTCAATAAATCTTCTAGAATCAAGAAGAATTAACGCTCTAATTTTACGACCTGATGCTTCCAATATTTTTGCAACATGAAAACACATACTGCCGCCTGCCGAAAAACCACATAATATAATTTCGCCTTGTGGTTGTAATTGTTGAACATAATTGGCCATTGACTGCAACGTATCCTGCTCCATAAAATTGAGCCCATATACCGTACAATCCTGTAACTGCCGGGCCAATGCAGCAAAACCAATTGCATATCCTACTGCAGGTGGCAAGAAAAACAAAGTTTTATCAGCATTTTCTTCCTTTAATATGAGATAATCTGAGTCAACTACATCCAAGTCTTTTTGTAATGCTAAGCGAATAGTGGCTGAAAGTGCAAGAACTGTTGTGTCTTTATATAATTGTACAAGCGGAAGTATGATACCGAATTGTTTTTGAACTTCGCTCATTAACCGAACGGCTTTAAGACTATGCCCTCCAAGATCAAAGAAATTGTCGTTTGAATTAATATCGTCCATATCCAATTCTTTTTTCCAAATATCGAATACGGTTTGCTCAACCAGATCGGTTGCCTCATTCATTCCGTTATTTTTGTTGGTATTCCGACTTGGTAATGGCAGTTTTTCTTTATTGATTTTTCCATTAGAATTGAGCGGAATTTCATCCAGAAAAACAAAATGATGTGGTATAAAATGAGCTGGCAATAATTCTGCTAAAAAATCCCTCATTTCTTTTATCTCCGGATTAGGAGTGTTATTTTTGAAAGGAAGTAAATACGCAATTAACTCCAAATCGGCATTTGCAGCCTCTTTTGCTATTACAAAAGCTTTGCTAATTTTTGCATGTTTTTGAAGATGGTACATAATTTCTCCTAGCTCTACACGAAAGCCTCGAATTTGAATCTGATCATCTTTTCTGCCCAAATATTCCAAGGTTCCATCTGCTAACCAGCGACCGAAATCGCCGCTTCTATACATGTTATTTCCTGAAGTAAATGGATCAAGCATAAGTTTCTGGGCCATTAGTTCCGGCCTGTTGTGATATCCCATAAAAACACCATTACCGCTTACAACCAGCTCGCCTTGAACACCAATCGGGCAAAGTTGCAATTGGTCATTTACAACATATATAGAAGTACCAGGAATGGGCAAGCCAATAACAGATTGTCTGGTTGTATTTATGATTTCTTCTTGTTTTACCAGATGCCAGGTAGCATGGACCGTTATTTCGGTAATGCCATATAAGTTAAACAGCTGAACTTGCTCGCTACCTTCTATCGTAATCCAAGATTTTAGCTTACTAAAATCAAGTTTATCACCGCCAAATATGACCATTCTCAAGGAAAAATTCTCTAGGCTGTTAGCTTGAGAAACAATCCTTTCCAATAGTGGATAGAAGGCACTTGGTGTTTGGTTTAGAATAGTAACTCCGGCTTGTTCGATAATTTCATAGAACCTGTTGGTATCCCTTACTTCATCACGCTGTGGAATATACAAGCGGCCGCCATTTAATAATGAACCGAATATTTCCCATACAGAAAAGTCAAAAGCATAAGAATGAGCCATGATCCAAACATCATCACTGTTAAATGATAACCATTCAGTTTTCTGCTTGAGGAGGTTCATTAGGCTCAAATGGCTAATTAGGCAACCCTTGGATTGCCCGGTTGAGCCGGAAGTATAAATTACATAGGCCAGATCATTTTGTGCTATTGTAGGTAATATTATAGCTTCGGCTGATGCAGAGGGTATATTTTCAACGGTTAACAACTTAATCTTTGTGATAAGCTCTAGCTTTTCAATTAGCTCTTCGGATGTTATAATTAGCCTACAATTACTATCAGTTGCGATAAATGCCACCTTTTCTGCGGGATACTCCACATCAATGGGCACATACGCTGCACCGCAATAAAGAATACCGAAAATTACAACTGGAATATTAACTGCAGGAGGTAAATATATACCAATTCTATCTCCGGGTTTGATGTCGTACTTTTCAATTAACCAGTAAGCCAATTCTTTTGCAGATTGTCCTATTTGATCATAAGTTAAAGATTGTTTTCCATCCTCTAATGCTACATTATCTTTATACAGAGCACAGGTTTCCTGGAAATAATCAACAATTGTTTTTTCCGGATCGAAACTTCCGGATGCGTAACTCCATTGCAACAAGGCTTCTTTTTCTTCCTTGCTTACCATATCAATTTGGCTAACTAACTTATTAGAAGCTTCTGCTATTTGATTTATAACCTGAAGAAAATGAATACTTAATTTCTCAATCCAGTCTTGAGAATAATAATTTTTATCAAATGTAAAGCTTATATGCACCTCTTCCCCCGGGTAAATAATTACAGCTAAGGGGTAACTCGTATGACCAAAAGTGTTTTTAGATTCAATTTTTATTCCTGTATCATCTGATTCTTCCTCTACAGATGACAAAGGATAATTTTCAAACACCAACAAATGATTAAGCAGATTTTTATTTAAAGAAGAGCAAGACTGAATTTCAGGTAAAGTCAAATACTGATGTGATTGGTATTCTTGTAAAAATGTTGTCAGCTCTGAAAGAAGGTCATCTACAGTGGTATGATCAGACCATTTTACACGGAGTGGAAGGGTATTTATGAATAGTCCAACCATATTTTCAAACCCATCGAGCTCATAGGGCCGACCTGCAACAGTGATACCAAAAACAGCATCTTTTGTGTCATTGTACTTAGTTAAGAGAATTCCCCATGCAACCTGAAAAAAAACGTTCATTGTAGTTTTCTTCTCATTGCACAGTTGCTGGATAGTTTTTGTGAGTTCTTTACTAAGTAATAAATTCAATAAAGCGGGCTCATATTCTTCATTTACAGTAGGTTTATCCAAATAAGGTATTGACGTCAAGGTAGTATAATCCTGCAGGTAATTTTTCCAAAACAGAATAGAATCTTGTCGCGGTAGCTGCTCTATCCATTCCAAATAGTTAGTAAAAGAGGTATAAGGTGGCCACTGGTAATTAACATGGTTACACAAAGCCTGGTAACAACTCATGATCTCTTTAATAATAACATTAAAGCACCATCCATCCATAATAATGTGGTGATAGGCTAAAAGTATGACCTGCTTATCACCTACTAAATCAAATTGCTTAATGCGTATCGGCAAGTCCTTCTCGAGATCAAAACCTTGCTCTATCCATTTTTTACGCGTTTTGTTGATCTCAATTTCGCTTTCTTCAACCGAAAGACGAGACAGGTCCTGCACATCAGCTTTAATGTCTCCGTCTTGACGAATTTGCACAATTGGCGTATTAGATTCATCGAGGCAAAAGCGTATTCGTAAAATATCGTAATGATTAATCCCTTGTTGTACAGCTTTTTGAAAAGCTTCAGTATTCATTTTTCCAGCTACTTCAAATTGCCTGATAATAATATTGGCCTTTGATTCTGGGAAAGCTTTGTAATGGAAATACATGGCTTCCTGCATTGGTGACAAGCAATAATTAACAATTGTAGCATCTGCTATTATTACTGTTTCAGCAGAAACAACACTAGCTTCAGGTTCAAGATGTTGCGCTAACTTACCAATAGAGGTATAATTAAAAATATCGGCTAAAAGACACTTCAGCCCCTGGCGGTTAATCTTCGCTATTATCTGGATGGCTTTAATTGAATCTCCTCCTAGAAGGAAAAAATCACTTTCAGCTGTTAAATTTTGTTGGTGTAATACGGATGTCCATATTTCAGCAATTAGGGTTTCGGTAGCGGTCATAGTAGTAACCAGCTTTTCTGCATCAATTACATTCGTGTATGGATCAGGTAAGGCCCGAAAGTCTGTTTTACCATTTGCCGTAAGCGGAACAGAAGTTATACGAATAAAAAATGCAGGAATCATATATTCCGGTACAAATTGCGACAGTTGTGTTCGTAAGAGCAAAATATCAGCATCTTTATCTAATTGATAATAACATACCAGCTCTTGGCCATAATCAGGTGAAGCTATTAGTCTTAAAATATGTTTCGACAAACCGCAATTATCTAAACCCAGCTTAATTTCAGAAAGTTCTATGCGGTGACCGCGAATTTTTACCTGATCATCAATTCTTCCTTCTATGCATATATCTTGATTGGTACACCAATAACCAAGATCTCCGGTGCGGTATAATCGGATACTTTTGCCGTAAATTTCAAAAATGAAAAACTTTTCAAAATTTAATTTCTCCTGTTGATGATATCCTTTAGCAAGCCCCTTTCCTCCAATACATATTTCACCAATTTCTCCTGGTAAACAAAGCTCCCCTTCTGCATTTAAAATATATACTTCCGCATTGCTTATAGGTTTCCCAATAACCGGTTTTTCAATAAATTTATCAATATGCCCAGGTTGTATGGTATGATAGACGGTGCCTATGGTCGTTTCTGTAGGACCATAATGATTAACAAAAACAATATCCTTCTTAATACCTACAAAATGCTGTAAACTTTTCGTATCAATTTTTTCTCCGCCTATTAATATTAAGCGCAAAGCTGAATCCTTTAGAGTTTCTATATTCTCTGCTTTCAGCAACAAGTAAAATAAAGAAGGTGTAAGTTTTAAAAAGCTGAGGTGCTGATCTTTAATATACTTCACTAGCTCATCCGCTTCCTGTCTTTTACTTGCTGGCAAAATATGTATGGCAGCGCCTGTTAATAAACATCCCCATAAACTTGTATATCCCAAATCATAAGCATACGAAGCCTGAAGCAAACTTTGATCACCAACATTCACATTAAAGCTTTGCTGGAACCAATCAACATAGTTAAGAAGGTTAGAATCAGTAATGATTACCCCTTTGGGTAAACCTGTAGTGCCAGATGTATAAATCATATAAGCGCCCTGATCTGTAGTACGCGACAGGTCATGAGGAAACTTCGCCTTTACTTCCAAAAGTTCATGTATTAAAGCCAGTGGTATTCCGGTATCGCTAACAACATGGGCATTCATTAAATTAGTCAGAATACATACTGGTGCAGAGTCAGTTAAGATATGTTTTAAACGGCCTGGAGGATTACTAATATCTATTGGTATATAGGTAGCTCCAGCTTTCAAAACAGATAACATAGCAATAGGTAACCATTCATCTTCATCCACTATGATTCCTACAAAATCGTCAGCTTCAATTTTGAATGTATCGAGGAGTGCCCTTCCAATCTGGTCAGACATTTCATCTATTTGCTGATAAGTAAACGAAGCAAAGGCAGTTTTAACTGCAGGTTGATCAGGAAATAAAGTTGCTATATACCGGAAACGACTAACAACATCAGTTGTAGCTCCATATTTAGATGTTAAATTCGCTGTTAATGATAAATTTGAGTTATATCTAACTCGTAAAATCTCAATTGCATTAGAGGTATTCCTAACTAAATCTTGAGCTATGGCCAACATAAATTCAGCGACATATTTAGTATCAGAATCGGTAAAATACCTGGTATCAACTATAAAGTTGCAGGTGATTTCTTCTGCTGATTGAACTACCTGACATTTAATTTTAGCTGGATTGAGTAACTGTGCTGCTTCAATAACGGCAATATTGGAGGTATTTAAAAAGCCAAATTGATAATCGAATTTTACTGTCTCTTGTTGTAAATAAAAAAATTGGTAGGATCGGTGTTGAGTAATTGCTTCTTCTATTTTTTTAACATCGTAATTTTCTAATGAAACAGGTGTTTCATTTAAAGAAAATGGCAGTAGCTTACTGAGCAATCCCATTGTACCATTCAATTCTTCAAATTCGCGTCCATGACATTCAAGGCCAATAGATAACTCTCGGTTAACCGAATGAAAACCAACAAACTTCAAGAACATTGCGAGGAAAATACTCTCAATACTAATTTGATCTTGTTCAGCCTTTAATAAAATAGCTTCTCTTAAGATGGTAGGAATCTTCAGGAAAGATTTATTATAATTGGCAGATTTGCTATTGTTTTGACGTTCAATTCTTAAACGAAATGACGCATCATTTGCTTGCTGCTGCCAAAAGTTAATACCTTCCTTTGCTCCTTCGTCTACCAAAAGCTGATGCTGCCACTCTGAAAATTGGATATAGCTTATTTCTTCACTTATCAATGCTTGAGCATCATTTTTAACTATGTTTTCCTGTAACAATAATAAGCCTGAAAGATCCGCACACAGCGGGTGAGAAAGCAAGGTAATTTGAACACCCGTGGGTATTTCTAGGATGAAAATTTGAAGTAAGGGATTTAAAGGTGATGCTGGATCTTTGATCGTTAAATCGTCAGGTAAAAGATCCCTGTCATGAAACTGAACACGAACCGTATCTCCGATTGTTTGCAGCATATCACTGCCTATATTTTCTGGAATAAAATTAAGATTAAATGAGCTGTATTGATCTAAAATGAGATTAATTCTTTCTATTAATTTTTGTTTATCAGTTTCACAAATAGAAAATTGAAGTATGCTATATTTCAAGCTTTCAGCAGCATTTTTTAAGACTATTTTTTGCTGCGGCGACAGCTTATAAGCTAAATTATCCATTGTATTCATTAAGTATTTGTTACCTCAAATTCAAGGTAGGAGATATAAGTTTAATATAATTGATGTTTATTTCCATAGGTTAATGAGCTGCCTAAATCGGAATTAGCCATCTTTTAGTTTAGCTCAAAGTTCCAATAAAATATTACTCAATCATTTCAGGCATTTTCATCAATTATGAATGATTCCGAATTCAAAAACAAACATTTCTTAACCTATTTACTAATTATTAAATAAACATCTTAGGGTCAAAGTATTTGAAAAATTCCAATTGTTTTTCAAGACTAGATTCTCATAACCAATCATTTGCTAAAGCATACTATTCTGGTCTGTACTTCAATAAATCTGGATAAAGCCTCTCTGCTTTCCGTAAATAGGCGTCAAATTCAATTCTCATACCTAAAGGATTTGCAATCCATTGTTCTGTGGCCCTTGCAACTTCTGGATCCACATGAAATGGTTTTCCGATAGCATGTGCCTGAATATTAACTTGAAAAGAATGCTCTGCTGCTATCATTAGCATGGCTGCAGTTTCTAATTCTTCTCCTAATGTTAGGGTCCCATGATTACGTAATAACAAGGTATGACTATCCCCTAAATGATTAACAAGGTTTTGACCCTCTTCATCAGAAAGAACAGGCCCATTATATTCATTATAAACTGTATGTTTTTCAAAGAACATACAAGAAGTTTGATCAATAGGTTTAATAGGCAGTCCGAGAGAAGTAAAAACAGTTCCCATAGGAGAATGCGTGTGTACGATACAATTAATATCAGGCCTAGCTGCATGTATAGCAGCATGAATACAGAACCCTGCTACATTTACAGGATAATTTCCTTCCACAACATTACCAGCCATATCAACCATAATCAGGTTGTCAGGTGTAACTTCTTCAAAAAATAATCCGAAAGGGTTTACCCAAAACAGCTCTTGTTCTCCAGGCACTTTGAACGAAATATGCCCGCTAATTCCTTCATCCAATTTTTCCATAGCCAGAATACGATATAATCCTGCTAAACGATAGCGTAGCCAAGCTCTAGTTTGTGGCCTCTCCGTTCTTAGAAAATAAGACGATGTTTGTTTTCTGGCAGATGCAATTGCTGCTTTTGCCACTTCAGATACTTTGGGCTCAAAATTATTAGTATAAGGGTCTGACATGGCTACAAGAACTTTTCTGGGTCCCTCAAATGGATGTCTTCCATGGGCAAAACGCATATTATCTAACCATAACACATCTCCACTATCCCATTTAAAAATGATTTTAGCCTTTTCAAAAGCAGCTGAAATGGTATCAAAATCCTCTTGAGTAATTGGAGAACCATCACCACAATAGCTATTTCGAGGCACCCTATCACTAAAAGTTTCCTTCATATACTCCTGAATAGCACTATCCTGGTTCTTAAGATTAAATAAATGTGCCTGATTAAACCAGACTTTTTGTTTCGTAAGCGGATGTTTAACTACTGCTTGTGCGGTACTGCGTGTTTGCAAACTATCTTCTGGAAACCATTTAAATTCAATAGCGTTTTTGCGACAATGTTCTTCCACTACCGATTTATCATCTGTTCCAAAAACAAGTTGCCAAGACAAATCAATGCCTGTATGAAAATTACGAACATATGTTATTCCAACATCCTCAAATTTTTCCAGTAGTGCAGCAGGTAACAAGTTATATACCAGAGCGGAGTCAGCAATTGGAGTTTCACCTCCTGCATCAGCAGCTGTTTTGCAATAAAACCAAATTTTTTGTGGCCAGTTTTTGGTGTAAGAATGTTCATTATGCATTGGAATAAACTGATCTTTAGGATATTCCGTAGAAGTATAAACTTTATCGTTCACTTTTGTACGCGGCGTTGATGGTTCTGTATAATCAAGCAACTGGCTGGTAAACGACTGGCATAAGGCTTGAAAAGCAGAATCATCTGTAATTAAGAATCCCCTAAACAACACAGCTCCATATTTTTGATAAAGTTCGTTCAGATATTTATCGTGTTCTTTTGCCCAAATTACCAAATCAATAGTTGCATCCATTGAAGTAATTTGAACATATTTTGTTCCTAAACTATTACCATCTATTATTTGCTCATTTATGGTTGAATCAATTTTAACAGCCTTTGGAATAGTGTTTTTTAGCGATTGTAATAATTGAGATTTAAGTTGCATACTATAAGTTTTTAGTTAGGCTTTTGCATTTTCTTAAGTAATAAATAAGATTGCTGACGTACATCATTGGGTTTAACAGATGGAATTTGATTTTTTAAAAACTCTTGCAGCAAAAGTTGCGGCGACTGGCATAAACGAATAATCAGGTCTTCCCATTGCTGGATATATTCAGCAATAAGTATTTCATCATACTTCGAGGTTTTATACTCTGCATTAAGGGTTAAGGTATTGTTAAAAGGTTGAACGGTAAAGCTCAAATCAAATTTTGAGCCCTGCATCTCAATATTTAATTCTTCCACTTTCAATGCATTATCAATTTCTGAAACATGATTTGAAAAATCATTATACACAAACCTTGTTTTGATCAGATCTCCGAGTTTAATGCCTTTTTCATGTTGCATCAGTGCCACTAACTCGTCAAATGGTAAATCCTGAAAATTCATATCTGTTAAAAGAGAATGAACAAACTGATCAAAGAAACTTTTTACTGTTTGACTTTCATCAGTTTTGACAATAATTGGCAACATATTTACGAAGAAGCCAACCACGTTTTCCATATCGGGATGAGATCTCCCAGAAACGGAAATTCCAAAAACAAAATCCTTTTTTTGGGATAAATTAGCTAATAATATCGCGTAAGTAAAAAGCATTAGCTGATTTTCTGAACAATTCCATAACCTTGCTGTAATTCGGATTTGTTGCACCGTTTCTTCTTGTAAGGTTACGTGAAGTGTTTTACCTTGATTATCGTTATTTGAAATAGACTCTAGTCCCGGGAGAAATGCAGATTCCAGATTTTTATCCAGGCGCTGCATCCAATGCTTGGTTAACACTGATCGTTTTTCATCTGTTTGCGCCTGCAACCAATGGGCAATATCCGTATAGCTAACCGCTATAGATGGAAGTACAACTGGTTCTCCCTTAATTTTTGACTGATAAATCTGGGTAAGTTCTGCCAACAAAATACCCATTGACCACCCATCCGTAATAATATGATGCATATTCAGAAATACATAAAACACTTCCTCATTTGAAAAAGTGGTTAAAACTCTGAATAATGGGGCTTTATCGAGTTTGAAAGGGCGGTTACAAAATTCATCTGCCAGTTGTAGTGATATTTTTTCGTCGCTACTTTCCTGATAATGAAAAGATAAATAGGAATCATGATCGATATTATTTTTAATTTCCAATACCGCACCCTCATCATGAAGAATAAAACCCGCCCTTAATTGATCATGACGATTGACAAGTTCATTAAAACTTTGTTTTAATGCCTCAACGTTACATTTCCCTTGTATTTTGAATGCAAAAGTCATGTTATAGGCAATGTTATCTGGTTGAAGCTGTTGCAAAAACCATAATCTTCTTTGAGCTGGTGATAGACTATAAAATAATTGTTTTGGAAGCTTAGGTATAGATTTAAATTCTGAAATTAATGAAGTTTGAAGCAATAGAGATAAACTACGCACAGAAGGATAGGTAAAAATATCGTGTAAAGATACGCTGATTTCAAAACGTTGCTGTATTCTATTCATTAATTTAATAGCCAGTATACTGTGACCCCCGACTACAAAAAAATCATCCGTAACAGATATATTCCTATCCAGCACTTCAGTAAAAATTGCCAGAAGTTTCAGCTCCGTATCGCTATTGCTCAATAAAGAGCCGGTATTTCTACTATATTTCAATAAATAAACTTGTTCCAGTTCTTTTATATTGGTTTTACCACTGCTACTAAGCGGGAAACCAGACATCAATATAATCCCGGAAGGAATCATGTATGCTGGTAAAAATTGCTGCAGGTGCATGATTATTTTCTGTTCCAGATTTTCAACATCAGCTTGAATAAATGCAACCAGTTCTTTATTACCTAATGCAGATGTTATAATTAAAACAACAGCTTTTTGCACCAAAGGATGTTGCTCCAAGATTTTTTCAATTTCCTGAAGCTCAATTCTATAACCATTAAGTTTAACCTGTTTATCTGCCCGGCCTTTAAACTGAATGGTGCCATCCGCCATCCAGCAACCTAAATCGCCACTATAATAAATGCGTTGAGAGGGCTTGAACGGATCTGCCCGAAATACCTTATGCTGAAGCACCATACGATTTTTATACCCTCGTGCTACTTGAACACCACCCAAGACAATTTCGCCAGAAACACCTAATGGCTGAATTGTTTTGGTTACAGGATGAACAATATAAATTTGAACGTTATCCGCTGGCTTTCCAATAGAGATATAATCTTTTACTTCGAGGCTACTAATTTCTGATGTAACTTCAACGGTAGCTTCAGTAGGGCCATATAAATTTAAAAGGCTTTTCTGTAGTTTACCATTCAATATAGAGTTGAAATTTCTAATAAGTTCTGGGCTCACTGCTTCTCCGCTCGTAAAAATATTATGCAAAGAAATTAATAGCTTTTCTTTGCCAAAGGTTTGAACATATTCAAGAAATATTTGCAACATGGACGCTACAAAATGTACTCTGGTAATATGATATTTGAAAACTGCTTGTATGATGGCTTCTGGGCTTTTTTCATCTCCGTTTGGCAGGATAATTAGTCGGCTACCGCCTAATGTCCACCCAAATAATTCTCCTAAGGCGACATCGAATGTAAATGCAGTTTTCCAAAGCCAGGTATCAGAAGTACTGGCTGGCAAATTACGTTGCAACCAGCATAAACGGTTTACTATGGATCCTTGTTCAACCAAAACGCCTTTTGGCTTTCCTGTGGAGCCCGATGTATAAATGATATATGCAAGATCGCCTGCCTGAACTTTTTTAAAATCTAACTGCAAAGCAGACAGGCTATGATTTATTTTACAACACCTAATAGAGGTAGCAAAAGTCAAATCTTCCTGATGTAACAGAAGAGCTGCAGCACTATCTTCCAGCATAAACCTGATGCGTTCTTCCGGAAGATCAGGATCTAAAGGTAAATAAGCTGCCCCTGATAAAATAACCGCATGAACTGCCGCAACAGTTAAAATGCTGCGCTTCATACAAATGGCTATCACCGTATCTTTTTGGATATCAATAGTTTGTGAAATTTTATAGCCAATGCCATACGTTAATTGCTGCAGCTGGGCATAATTGAGTTCCTGTTCCAGGCTTGCTATCGCAGGAAAATGAGCATAGTTCTGATAAGCATCCTCCAAAATCTGTTGTAAGGTTTCGTACTTATTCTGCTCTTCTTTACCCGTACCAATTTTAATTAAGTTGTTCTTTTCATCTGTACTTACAATATCCAGGCCTCTTAATAAAGTATTTTCATTTTGCCTGATATTATCTATCAGCGTTTGAAAGTTGTTGAAGAAACTCTGAATATAAACTCGATCAAAAAGCTCTGTACAATAATTTAAACTGACAATGAATTCACCAGCCTGCTCCTTTATTTCAATGCTTAAATCAAATTTGGATTCGGTAATTACTTCTTCGCCAGAGATGGTTTCTGAATATAATTGTTCTTCACTACTGTTTAAATAATTGAAAAGAACAGAAAATAAAGGATGCCGATCTTTTGTGCGTACGGTTTGCTGATCTTGAAGAATATGTGCCAGCGGATACCAGGCATGATCCATCACTTCTAACAATTGTCTTCCCGTTTGCTGCATCTGCAAAGTAAAGGAGCGATCATGATCCAATGTGCATCTAAAAGGCAAGGTATTAACCAGTAAACCCGCTACACCATTTAATTCATCTGTGCTGCGGTTGGTAACAGGTATGCCTACCAAAAAATCATCCTGTAAAGAATATCGAGCCAACAAAACCTGAAATGCCGTAAAAAGCACGGTAAATGGAGTAAGAGATGAACTTTTAGCGGTTTGATAAATCCATTCTGAAAGCTCAAGGCTGAGCTTTTTCTCGTAAATAGCACCAGAAAACGATAGTTGTAAAGGACGTTTTTTAGGTGTTGGTAATTCTACTGAACCCGGGGCATCTGTTAACTGTTTTTTCCACCATTCAGAATCCTTTTTATAAGGCTCTTGAAGTAAATATACATGATGATACCAGTAAGAAACATCTGGATACTGAAAGGAAACTGGAGACAAAATTTCTCCCTGATAAAGCTGTACGATTTCCTGTGCCAACAAGTTATTTGAATGCTCGTCTGAGATGATATGATGAATATCTAAAACTAGGCTTATAGTGTCTTCCTGCTCTACAATATAGGCATTAAACAATGGCCCTGTTGAAATATCTATTTTCTCACGACTTTTTTGCCAGGTAGATGGCAGGTTTTTCCGGGAAGTTTGAATCTGAATAATTCCTCCCTGATTAGTAAATAGTTGAAAAGCTTTTTCAGCGGGAATTAGTTCCTGGAAGACATTGCCTTTGTCCTCATGAAATAAGGTACGCAAAGCCGCATGTCTGTTGATTAATTCCTGTATTGCTCTAAGCAGTTTTAAAGTATCTGGTTTCTCTTTTAATGGTATAATTGCAGCCATTTGGTATGTGCAGCCAATGTCTGGTAATTGCTGCAATACATAAAGACTCTCCTGAGCCGGCATCAATGAATAAAATTGCTGCAGAGGAGCAGTTTGCAATTCATTTGTTTTGTCTGTATTCTTGTTTTTAATACAGGCTGCTAATCCTAGTAAAGTTGAATCACGAAACAAATCTGGCAAGCCGACTGTGATATCATAGCGCTTCCGGATGGCTGCCAACAATCGGATAGCACTGATACTATGACCACCATTTTCGAAAAAATCTTTGCCAGGGTTTATCGCTATTCCTAAAACATCCTTCCAAATTTGCAAGAGCTGCAATTGAACCGCATCATTTTGTATTTGTTGATAACTGACAGATGATGAAGCAGATATTGTATTAGAGACTAGCGCTTTTCTATTGATTTTCCCGCTAGTTAATCTGGGCATACTTTCTACCCAAATTAGTTGTGAAGGAATCATGTAAACAGGTAAACGCTGCAGCAATTCTTCCCGAATAATGGCAGAATCTATTTTCAAACCAGTATAAAATCCAGTTAAAACAGCATGATTATTTCCGTTTTGTAAAAGAACTGCAGTTTCTTTTATTCCATCCACATGAAGCATAGACGCCTCAATTTCACCTGATTCTATGCGCTGTCCATTAAATTTTAGCTGCTCATCTAATCTCCCTAAATAAATCACTTCACCCTTATCGTTCCACATAGCAGCATCACCACTACGGTACATTCTTTCTCCGGCTACAAAATCGTCCTGTGAAAATTTTTCATCGGTAAGTTGTATATTGTTATTATATCCTTTAGCGAGGCTAATTCCCGCAATATATAGCTCGCCTGGTATCCATGGAGGCAATATTTTTTTTTGCTTATCTAAAATGTAAATCCGGTAATTAAATAGAGGTTTCCCTATCGGGATATACCCGTAATTCTCATTAAGTGGCGAACACATAAACCCGGTACATGACACGGTGGCTTCGGTTGGCCCATATAGATTTAAAAGGTAAGTGTTATTGCTCTCAAAAATTAATCGGTTAAACTTTTTAACTGTTGCAAGCGGAAGGGCTTCACCACTGGCAACCACATAGCGAAGATGACGAATACTGTTCAGCTGTTGCTCCCCAATTTCATCCAAAAAAACAGAAAGCATGGAAGGAACAAAATGTAAAACCGTAATTTTTTGATTTAGAATAGTATCACATATTTTAATCGGGTCTTTTTCATCGCCAGAAGGCAAAAAATAAGTTTGACAACCTGAAAATATCCAATGAAAAAGTTCCCAAACAGAAACGTCGAAGGTGGCAGGTGTTTTTTGTAATAGGCAGTCATCTGGTGTTAAGGCATGAACCTCCTGCATCCAGTTTAAATGGTTTACAACAGCCTGATGTGTAACAATTACACCTTTGGGGCTTCCTGTTGAGCCTGAGGTATATATAATATAAGCCGGGTCACCAGATTCTGGCACTCTCGTATTATCAGAATAATCATTAGAAGAACTTTCCCTTAAATTTTCTAAATGAAGAATTTTGCATGAATTAAGTAGTTCTGGTAAATCAGGATTGTTATAGCATAGCATAACTTTAGCATTGCAATCGGCTAAAACGTAATTAATCCGTTCTGCTGGATGACTTACATCAATTGGAACATAGACTGCCCCACGTTTTAATATCGCAATAATGGAGGCAATCAACCATACCGAACGATCTCCAGAAATTGCTACAGAATCCCCTTTTTTAACACCCGCATCTAGAAGGGAAGAATAAATAAGGTTTGTTCGTTTCTCAAATTCAATCAGATTAATTCGATTCTGATTATCACCTAAAAAAGTAATCTCTCCGGATTTTTTTAACCGCTGTAAATAAAGTGAAATTATCGTTTCCTGTTCTGGATAGAGTCTTTTAGTATTGTTAAAATCATTTAAAATTTTATCTGAAATATTTTCAGTGAGGAGCGACAAAGATGATAATGTATTGTTTTCTTCCACACCATTACACAACTGTTTAGCAATGCAAGTAATATGTTCTAACACTTGTTGCATCAATACTTCCGGGTACAATTCAGGCTTGAATGCTAAACGCCAATAAATTTCCTCTCCCGAAGAAATATGAATAGAGAAGGGGTAATGCGTTTCTTCGAACACATCCAGCGTAGATATTTCAATTTCAGAAAGACCTTGGAATGGTGAAATTTCATCATATGGATAATCTTCAATAACCACAATATGATCGAACAAGGCGTCTGTAATACCCGATTGCTGCTGGATATCTGCCAACGAATAATACTGAAAAGGAATGCTTTCAATGAATCGCTCTGAAGTTTTCTGAATATAATGCGATATAGAAATATCGTCACTAACATGAAAAGCAAACGGAATAGTATTTATGCACATTCCAACAATTTCAGTTGCATTTTCCACAGGTATTTCACGTCCGGAAACCGTAATACCAGTAATCACTTTGTTTGTTTGATTATACCTGGCAAGCACTATTCCCCAGATAGAGTATACAACAGTATTAATGCTTACCTGCAATTTTGAGGCAATTTGAGCAAGTTGTTTACTTAGATCTTTATCAAATCTTTTATGAAGAGATATTTGTCCTGACTGAACATTTTGCCCAGCAAAACCTGATGGCAATCCTGTGATTGCAAAATCATCAGATATATTTAAGTGATGTTTCCAAAATTCTATGGCTGCTTTTGGGGCTTGCTTTTCTAGCCAATTTAGCATCTCTCTAAAAGATACAGGTTGCGCCAAATGCAATTCCTTACCATTATATAGTGAATTAATAATTGCAAATAACTCTTTAAGCACTATAGCAAAGCTCCATCCATCTAATATGATATGATGAAATGAAAGTATGATCCTTGTTTGATCACCAAGGTAAAAAAGAGACGCCCGAAACAAGGAGTCCGTTTGTAAATTAAAATACCGTTTCTTGTCTTCCTCACAAAATTCCTGTATGATCTGGTTTTGACGGATGGAATTCAAATTGCGCAAATCATGAATGACTAATTCCGGAATTTGTTTTTCCAATACTAGTTGAATCGGCCGGGTACTCCGATCTGGTACAAATCGGGTACGAAGTGCTTCATGCCTTTCTATTAATATGGATAAGCTTTTTAAGAAAATATCTTGATCAACAAAGCCTGTTAATAAAAAAGAATATTGTTCAAAATAAGCATAGGTGTCTTTACCACGAAGAACGTGAAAAAGAATACCTTCCTGTAATGGGGTTAATATTTGTACGTTTTTTACCTCCATTCGCTCCTATAGTAAATTGATAATACCTTTAAGTTCTTCTTTATTTATGCCTTTGAAATCAAAATCAACCTGATTGATTTCACTGCTATTTTCTTGCGATAATTGCTTAATTGTTTCGCGTAAACATTCCAAATAATAGTTTTGCAATTGCATTATCTCGTCCTTTTCGTACAGGTAATTATGATAAGATATGGAAATTTGCAAGGTACCATTAATGATAACTAAAGAGAACAATACCAAACTTTGTATATATACCGACCCTCCAATATTTTGCTGCAGTTCTGTTAGTGGGTGGATGTAAAAATCTTGATCTTTTGGTATTTCCAACTGCCCCAGGTAATTGAAAGTGAAATGAGGTTCTACATCCGCGGTTAACACAGAAGCATTACCTGAATATTTATTCAACAAATATCCAGAGCCATAATTGGGAACATTAGTTATTGAATTTTGAATAGCACTAATCTTTTCTACAACTGAAGCCTTTTCATCATATTTTAGCTGAAACGGATATTTAGTGGTAAACCAACCTATTGTATTGGAGAAAATTTCCGGATTCTGCATTGCATTACGTCCATGCGATTCCAAATACATAATCGTTTGAGTAGAGTTTTTCCAAAGAAAGAAAGCTTTACTTAAAGCCATCAGCAAAATGCCCTGTGTACTAATTTGCTCCGTTTCCATGCTAAGCAAAGCATTTGTTTCATCAATAGAAACAACGGTATTTAAAGAGCTATAATTCTGATGTATCTGTTCCGTATAGCGGTCATTAAACAATGCCCTCTTATCTAAAGCTTGCTCTACATTTTGCCAATGCTCTTCTTCAGTTTCAGAAAAACCGAGTGCTGCTTTTTGTTGTAATTGTAGTGACCATTGTTTAAAAGATGCCGATGGACTTAATATGATATGTTCTGCACTTTCCGAATCATATAGACGTGTTAAATCGCCCAGCAAAATTCGCCAGGAAACGCCGTCTATGATTAAATGATGGGATACTAAAAATACCAAATCATGATTGGCAAAGCGAAGGAGCAAACAGCGAAATAAAGGTGCCTGATCCAACTTAAAATTTTGTTGCCAATAAGCAGTTTGTTCAATAACCCAGCTGGTCTCTTGTTCTATTGAGATTGCTGTACCATCCAAAACGATAAAATAATCTGCTTTGGTATCAGCTGCTAATACCTGCTGGGTAATTTCATCGCCAGAAACACGATAAATAGCCCTTAACATAGCGTGATGTTGCCATATTCGATCTATACAATACTGAAGTTTTTCTGTGTCAACTCGATTTTTTGAACCTAGTAGAAGAGATTGATTGTAATGAGCTGAATCGTTTTGGCAATGCTTAAAAAATTTAAATTGAATTGCTGTTAAAGGAATAAGGCTTCCCGAATTTAGATCATTATCAGCACAAACGGTATTTTTGTTTAAATGAAGAGCTAATTCAGCAATGGTTGGATATACCAGAATATCACGCACACTGACTTGCAAATCATATTCCCGTAAACGGGAAACTACTTGAATTGCTTTAATAGAATCTCCACCTATACTTAAAAAATGATCGCTTATACCTATATCCTGCCGATATAAAACTTGCTGCCATATATCAACCAAAAGTTTCTCCTGGAAGTTTTTTGGTGCAACAAACGTTTTTGATTTCAGTCCATTAACCTCTTCCGGCGTTGGCAGAGCATCCCTATCTAATTTGCCATGTACTGTAAGCGGAAAGATTTCAATAGGCAAAATATGCGCAGGTATCATGTATGATGGAAGCTGTTGTTGCAACAATTTTAACAACAGATCCGTATCGTTATTAATAGGATTTGTTGGTATAAAATAAGCTATAATTTCGGGTGTATTGCTGACAGACATTATGGTGGTGATGTATACATCCCGTACCTGAGGAGATTGGCGAAGAACATCTGAAATTTCTTCCAATTCGATTCGATAACCTCTTATCTTAACCATATGGTCGTTTCTTCCGATGAAATTTATGTCACCATCTACTGTCCAATATCCTAAATCTCCTGTTTTGTACAGGATAACAGCAGAGTCAAAAGGAGATGAAACAAACTTTTCTGAGGTAAGTTTAGGATTGCCTAAATAACCAGCCCCAACAGTTTTACCACCAATATGAATTTCACCCACAATTCCAGCAGGGCATATTTGATCTAGATCATTTAGAATATATACTGATGAATTAGCAATGGGTTTGCCAATCAATATTTTGT
>NZ_JBIILQ010000161.1:0-6442 GCF_044232565.1 Daejeonella sp.
CCGTATGTTGGTAAATATCAAATATATATCGCTTGTTAATTTGGTGATGGATGATGATGTGGTAAAAGAGCTTATTCAGGAAGATTGCTCCGGCGAAAAAATTAGTGCCGAGATTGATTTGATAATGAATGATCAATCCTATAGGAAGCATATGTTACAAAATTATGAGAAGTTGGCTTCAAGAATGGGTCAGCCTGGTGCATCTGAACGTGCAGCAGAATTGATGATTAAGTATTTGAAATTTTAGTTCTGGTTTGTAAAGAAAACGTTTTTTGCAGATTTGCAGAAGGAGGTTTAAGTCAGATAAATTCAAATGTGATTTCTAAACCTTAATAAATTCGAATCATTGTAGAGGGTCATTAAATCTCCATGAAACCCTAATTTTCAAGGTTTCATGGAGATATTGGATTATTTTACATTGAAATTGATGAGGTAATCTCCCCAAACTAAAGAAACCACTCCATTTTTAGCGATAGAAAAAGTCATGCGCTCACTAAAACTCGTTGATTTTCCTGGTTTTACCTTGACACGAAGAACATCATCGGCCTCGCTGTAAGCAGTACCACTTACATTAGATTTACTGTTAAATATAAGGGTCCATTCTTTCTCTCCTGGGATAGTCCAGATGCCATATCTGCCAGCTTTTAAGGCCTTGCCTTCAATTTTCACATCCTTATTCACTTCCATCCAAGTTGCTTCATTAGCGCCTGTGCGCCAAACTTCACCAAAAGGAGCAATATCTTTTCCGATGGTTCTGCCTTTTACGGCCGGCTGACTGTAGTCGATGGTGATTTTTAGGCCTGCAGTTGTGGTTTCAGACACTTTAGCTGGTGGACTTGGTCTTTGTGCGCATGCTGTAAATGCGTTAAATAGACCTGTGATCATTAATAAAACGATTGCTTTTTTCATGTTTTTTTTGGTTTTTAACAAATATATAAAAGGACAGAAGAATATTTAAAATCAATAAGATTTTTACAATAAAAAAATAAAATTTTAATACAGGCGATAGTGCTGACATTGTTTTATTAAAAAAGTATGATCACACCAGAAATTAACAATTTTTTTTGGTGTTGGTTTTTTATTAAGTTATTATAATGCTATTCACAATTCCTATATTTTTTTAAAATATTATAGATTTTGTCTATAAGTGCATAGATTTTATTGAACAGTATTGACCAGATAAAATCTTAACTTTGTAATAGAAGAAAAATTAACAAAATTATGGAACATACACACAATAGCTCATCTTCAGATGCAGGAAAATGCCCCTTTATGGCAGCATCACAAAGACACACAGCAGCCGGATCTTTATCAAATGCAGATTGGTGGCCTAATCAACTAAATCTTAAAATTCTTCATCAAAATTCTGCAATGATAAATCCTTACGGTAAGGATTTTAATTATGCAGAAGAATTCAATAGCATTGATTTCGATGCTTTGAAGAAAGATTTAGTTGCATTAATGACTGATTCTCAAGATTGGTGGCCAGCAGATTACGGACATTATGGTCCTTTCTTCATTCGTATGGCATGGCACAGTGCCGGAACCTACCGTGTGGGTGATGGTCGTGGAGGAGCATGTGCTGGAACGCAACGTTTTGCGCCTTTAAATAGTTGGCCAGATAATGGTAACCTAGATAAGGCTCGTCGTTTGTTATGGCCAATAAAGCAAAAATACGGACGTAAAATTTCATGGGCAGATTTAATGATTCTTGCAGGAAACGTAGCTTTAGAATCAATGGGTTTTGAAACTTTTGGTTTTGCTGGCGGTCGTGAAGATGTTTATGAGCCAGAATTAGATATTTACTGGGGACCAGAAACTACCATGTTAGGTGATGAGCGTTACAAAGGAGATCGTCAATTAGATAATCCACTTGCAGCTGTTCAAATGGGTTTGATTTATGTAAACCCTGAGGGTCCTAATGGTAATCCAGATCCATTAGCATCAGCAAGGGACATTCGTGAAACATTTGCTCGTATGGCGATGAATGATGAAGAAACTGTAGCGCTTGTGGCTGGTGGACATACATTCGGTAAAACCCACGGTGCTGGAGATGCAGCTCTGGTAGGTGTTGAGCCTGAAGGTGCACCAATTGAGCAGCAAGGTTTCGGTTGGATCAATAAATTTGGTACTGGTAAAGGAGCTGATACCACTACTAGTGGTTTAGAAGGTGCATGGACTCCAACGCCAATTGAATGGGATAATTCTTATTTCGATATGTTATTTGGCTTCGAATGGGAATTAACTAAGAGCCCGGCTGGTGCACAACAATGGGCACCAGAGGGTGGAGCAGCGGCAGATTTAGTACCTGATGCTCACGATCCTTCTAAAAGACATGCTCCTTTTATGACAACGGCAGATATGGCTTTGAGAGTTGATCCTGCTTATGAAAAAATTTCAAGACGTTTCCATGAAAATCCTGCTGAATTTGCAGATGTTTTTGCGAAGGCTTGGTTTAAGTTAACTCACCGTGATATGGGACCAGTTTCTCGTTATTTAGGTAAAGAAGTTCCAAAGGAAACATTAATTTGGCAAGATCCACTTCCTGCTGTTGATCATAAATTAATTGATGATCAAGATGTAGCTACTTTAAAAGCGAAGATTCTTGCTTCAGGATTAAGTATTTCTCAATTAGTTAGTACTGCATGGGCTTCAGCAGCTACTTTCCGTGGTTCTGATAAGCGTGGTGGTGCAAATGGTGCACGTATTCGTTTAGCTCCACAGAAGGATTGGGCCGTAAATCAGCCAGCAAAACTTGCTATCGTATTGTCTGCCTTAGAAAAAATTCAGGCAGATTTCAATAGTCAGCAATCAGGTGGAAAGAAGGTTTCTATTGCAGATTTAATTGTTCTAGGTGGCTCTGCTGCTGTCGAAGCAGCTGCAAGGAAGGCTGGTCATAACCTGACAGTACCTTTCACTGCTGGCCGTACCGATGCAACACAAGAGCAAACAGATGTTGAATCATTCTCATACTTAGAGCCTAAGGTTGATGGTTTCCGTAACCATGTTAATCAGCCAGTAATTGACCGCTATGCAGAAGAAATGTTATTGGATAGAGCACAGTTGCTTACATTAACTGCCCCTGAAATGACTGTTTTAGTGGCAGGTTTGCGTGTTCTTAATGCAAATAATTATGGAAGTCAGCATGGGGTATTCACCAAAGCTCCCGAAACATTAACAAACGATTTCTTTGTTAACTTGTTAGATATGAGTACTAAGTGGGAAACATCATCAGAATCGAAAGATGTATTTGTTGGTCACGATCGTGCAACAGGTGATATCAAGTGGACAGGTACTCGTTTTGACCTTATTTTCGGATCGAACTCTGAGCTACGTGCACTTGCAGAGGTTTATGCGTCTGCAGATTACAAAGAGCGTTTTGCTCAGGATTTTGTAGCAGCATGGACTAAAGTGATGAACTTAGATCGTTTCGAATTAGCATAAGTGCGGTATTTGTGGTACGGTGATGTTGTGGTACGGTGATGTTGTGGTACGGTGAAAACACCGACCACAGGTCAACACCGACCACAGATCAATACTGATCACAGGTTAATAAATCAAAATGTTTTAAAGAGGTGGTCTTTATCAGGCCACCTCTTTTTATTTATTAATCCCCATAATCAAAAATCTATATATCATGGAAAATTCAATCTTGTTTTCGGCATATAACCTGTCTGGCCTGGGACTTAAAAACAGAATGGTAATGGCACCTATGACCAGGAGTCGTTCAGATAATGAAGCTAATGTTGCCACTTCCTTAACTGCCGAATATTATGAGCAACGCGCTACGGCGGGTCTCATTATTTCAGAGGGTGTTCCGGTTAGTACCAAGGCTGTAGGATATATCAATGTTCCCGGAATTTATTCTGATGCTCAAGTTGAGGCCTGGAAATTGGTTACTAATGCGGTTCATGCAAAAGGAGGGAAGATCTTTGCTCAACTTTGGCATGTTGGCCGTTTATCTCACCCAGATTTTCACAATGGGGAGTTACCGCATGCTCCTTCGGCAATAAACCCGAACGAAAAGTCATATACCATCAATGGATTTGTAGACACGGTTACTCCTAAAGAAATGACCATTGAAGATATTCAGCAAACTATTCTGGATTTTAAGAATGGCGCTGCCAATGCTTTAAAAGCAGGTTTTGACGGAGTTGAAATACACGCTGCAAATGGATATTTATTTCATCAGTTTTTTAATGGTACTTCAAATCATCGTACAGATAATTATGGTGGCAGTATCGAAAACAGAACCCGTATTTTGTTTGAAACGCTTAATCAAATGAAGGAAGTTATAGATATGAATAAAGTGGGAATCCGTTTTAATCCATCCATGCACGGCTTCATGGGTATGACCATGGACGAACTTACCATACCAACTTTTGATTATATTATTGACCGCCTGAATGGATATGGACTTGCTTATGTACATTTAACAGAGCCTTTTGCGCCGGTGGATCATTTGCCATTTGCAGTTACTGAAGTCGCCAAACATTTTAGACCATTGTACAAGGGTACATTAATGATAAACAAAGGCTTTACTAAAGAAACTGCTATCAAGGTATTAGAAAATGGCGATGCGGATTTGGTTGCTTTTGGTGTTCCATTTATTGCAAATCCAGACCTAGTAAAGCGTTTTCAAATTGATGCTCCTTTGAATCAAGCTGATCAGGCAACTTTTTATACTCCAGGTGCTAAGGGTTATACGGATTATCCTGCATTAGATTAAGCTGACAGTTGGGTGTTGTCGGTTGTCTGTTATCAGTTGACCGTCTGTGCATGCCTGAATAGCTGGATTAGATCAAAAGAAAAAAATAGAATCTAGATAGAATTTTTCATAGAAATGATAGATAAAAAGGTTGGATTTTTTTATTCAGTGTCATCATATCCAAATTTTTGGTTTAATGCGAACACTGCTTCTGCCGAAAAATCATTTTTATGAATAAGTTCTAGCTGGCCTTCTAATAAACTCCGTTTAGTTGGCAATAGTTTAATATTCTTTTCAAAAAGAGTTTGTGCTGATTCCTGCTTTGCGCCACCTAAGTTTTTAATTGCAGCAGCAACATCTTCCATTTGATGAATAACAGACATGATTTGATTAGGTATCCAGGAAGTAATGGGTGTGCCTCCGGTTGCGTAAGCATATTTAGTATTGGCCATAATGTACTTCTGGACAAACTGCCAATGTCCATTTCTGAAGTGATAAATTTCTTCCAAAATGCCTAACAAATAACATAAGCTGTTTGCATCAGCATGGTCAACTAACTTACCCATAAGTCCTTTAGGATGTACTTCTTTCATTGATGTTTCTAGGTCGATGAAAAATTCCTGTACGCATTTAGGGCGGTATTGGCGTAAGTCTAATAAATACTTGGTGAGTTCATTCTGTGGGTAATAGAATATCACACCCGAAAAAATATCCTGCATTGGGATAATATCATCTTGAGCCCCCGTTTGTCCGCGGAATGCTTTAGGCTCATCCCAAACGCCTTCATATAAAACCCCCTCGCCAAATAAATCGGTATTGCCTTTTACCCCCATGATAAAGACCCTGAAATCATTATAATGTTGCCATCTGGAAGCTTTCCACATTTCTTTCCGGCGAATATTCATCTGTTTCATGGTCGACCAGTTATTTTCAAGCAATTCGGAAACATCTTTTTCCCCGTTATGCAATGCTTGAATTGTACCCATTACCGAACCAACCAGATTTGCAGAGTATCGGTTTATATCTACATGTAGCATGATAAAACCTGCTTCATCCGGCTGTCCCGAAAATTTATTGCACATAGCAATATTTTCCCAGTTTAAATCACCGTTAGGGTCTATTTTTTTATAATTACCTAAAGAGTAAGCATAATGATAATCCAGCCATGGAAACACATTTAGCTTTTCCGCTACCCTGCAAAATGGAATCGCTATATTTTCAGGTAGTATATTTCGTGCTTTTCCATATTTCCCATCTATTTTAAATTGCTGAAAGGAAGGTTCCAATAAATAGGCAGAGGCTAAAAAACTATAAGAACGGAACAGGGCTTGTAATATAAATATATTCTCTTCTTTTTCAATTTCAGCAACATGGTTTTTTATCTCAAACACAGGTTTAATGATTGCATTTGGAGTGTTTAATAATCCATATTCGTTCTCAGAAAGGACCACTGGCATAGCATCAAGTACAGCCTGCAGGTCAGAATAAACTGCCGGCAATGTTTCCATCGGAGCTTTTACGGGTAAAAAACCATGTTGAGCACTTACATTAAAAAAACCATCTGTATAGTTTGATAAAATTGGCATATAAATTATTTTTTTAAAAATATAATTTCGAAGCTATGAAAAAAAATAAAGACTGTTATCAAATAATTATTTGCTTAGTAAAAAGATTTCCACTATTCATTGGGTTCTCTTTTTCCGGATCCTTAACACCGGTTAAGCTATGTTTTTC
>NZ_JBIILQ010000237.1:0-4139 GCF_044232565.1 Daejeonella sp.
TCCATAATAATGAGCTTTCACTTTCTGGTGGTACCAAGAAAACACAATACTTTTTATCAGGCAGTTATTTAGGTCAGACGGGTGTTGTAATTGGCAGCGGATTTACCCGTGGTAACGTCAGGTTTAATTTCGACCAGACTATCAATGACCGCTTAAAGGTTGGTATCAATATGAGTATGAATCGTGCAAAAACTGATCGTGTAAGTACTGGTGACCGTGATGGCATTGTTGCTGTAGCCATTGTAAAATCACCGGCAGTTCCTGCTCGTAATGCCGATGGTTCATTAAACCCTAACGATCCATACATCAGTAATATTGATAACCCATTGATCATTGCAGATCAGGTTAGAAATGATGCCTTCAGCAACAGAGCCTTAGGGAATGCATTTCTTGAGTTTAAGATCCTTGACGGACTGAACTTCAGAAGCAGCATTGGTGTTGATTATTTAAGTCTGGAGGAAGTTTATTTTGTACCACCAAATAAACTTACTGTAGTAGGAAGAACAACAAATGGTACCGGTACAAACAGTATGACTCAGGATAAAGGATGGATTAATGAAAATACCTTGAATTACAATAAAACATTCAAAGAAAATCACAAAGTCAATGTCCTTTTAGGGTATTCAAACCAAGAATCTATATTTAACAGAACTGTAGCATCGGCTTCAAACTTTGCGCTTGAGGCGATTCAAACTTTAGGTTCAGCCTCTATCAAAAATTCTAGCTCTACAGGTAGCAGTTGGGGTTTAACCTCTTATTTTAGTAGGTTAAACTACTCTTTTAAAGACAAATTCAATTTAGCAGCCAGTTATCGTATTGACGGATCTTCAAGATTCAGTGAAAACAATAAGTATGGTCGCTTCCCTTCTGTTTCTGCGGCATATCGCCTAGGGCAGGAAGATTTCTTAAAAGATCTTACATGGGTTGAAGATGTTAAAGTGAGAGCAAGCTGGGGCCGCACAGGTAACCAGGAGATTGGCAATTTTACATCAAGAGGATTATTCGGTGGTGGCTTTAACTATATCGGTTCAAGTGGCCTGGCTCAAACTCAGTTAGCTAACCCCGATTTAAGCTGGGAGAGTACTGAGCAAACAAATTTAGGTTTAGATCTGAGCTTTTTCAAAGGAAAAATCAATTTCAGTATTGACGCTTATAAGAAAAATACTTCAGGATTGTTATTGGCAGTATCATTACCTACAAGTTCAGGATTTGCAAGCTCATTGCAGAACGTAGGTAATGTGGAGAACAAAGGAATTGAACTTGCTTTGAACACAGTAAATATTGACAAAACCAACTTTAAATGGTCGACTGATTTCAATATTTCATTTAACAGAAACGAAGTTACAAACTTACCTGGCGGAGATATTCCCCTAGGATTTAATGGCTACGCCAGTGTAATAAAACAAGGTTATCCCATAGGTACTTTCTATGGATGGAATCTTCTTCGTGTTAATCCAGCTACTGGAAATTATGATGTACAGGATGTAAATGGAGACGGAAACATCCCATTGGCTTCAACCACCCTTGACAACGTAGTACTTGGAAGTGCACAACCGAAATTTACGGGAGGTTTTACAAACTCTGTATCCTATAAAAATTTCGATGCTTCTGTTTTTTTACATTTTGTTTATGGAAACATGATCTTCAATCAAGCTGAATATTCATATGGAAGACTTCATACCTGGTTCAATTCATCAACTTTAGCAAGAAACAGATGGAGAAAACCTGGTGATGTTGCAACATTACACCGTGCCGCATGGGGAGATCCAACAAGAAATGGATCAGTTTCTAACCGCGTATTGCAGGATGGATCATTCTTAAGAGTGAAAAATATTGCCATGGGCTATAACATTAAAAATTCTGCTATGAAAAAAGCCGGAATTCAAAACCTAAGAGTTTATGCTGCAGGTCAGAATATTTTTACTTTCACTGACTATCGCGGTTATGACCCTGAGGTTAATGCAAATGGAAATGATACGACTTTAGGTTTTGATATGAGTTCATATCCTCAGGCAAGATCATTCTCATTAGGTTTAAACGCTACATTTTAATATAAAATTTATGAGATTATCATGATTTTGCTAAAACCCGCAGGGGTAAACTAACTAAATCATGATTGCCCTGCCGAACAGCAGGCATGTTCATAACCATTAATAATCTAAAAAATAAAAAGATGAAAAAAATATTTTTAATATTCTTCATATACCTGACTGTATCATCATGTGATGTTATCAATCAGGAACCGATAGATTCAGTTTCAACACAGTCTCTATTCAAGCTCCCTTCAGATGCTGATGCAGCAATTATTGGAACCTATCGCTACCTGGCTAATCTGGGTTCCAATTATATCTATTTTGCAGAATTACCCACAAAAAACAGCAAGGGTAATGCACTGAACCGCCAGTTTGAGCAATTGAATAATCTGATTATTGTTGCAGATAACTCACAATTTACAGGATTATGGGATCAGCAATTCGTTTTGATCAATTCTGCTAACGTAGTTATTGCAAAAGTTCCGGGAATTCCGGGAATGGCTGATGCTGCTAAAAATTCAATAGTTGCAGAAGCCCGCTTCTTGAGAGCGTTTACGTATTTTAATCTGGTTAGATATTTCGGCGCGGTGCCACTGATCACCACACCCACTGAAAGTCCGGATGTACCTGCACTTCAGGTATCCAGAACCCCCGTTGCGGATGTTTATACTCAAATTCTTGCAGATCTTGATTTTGCAAAATTAAACTTGCCAGAAACTCATGAAGGATTAGGTAAGACAGGCCGGGCAACTAAAGCTGCAGCCTTTGCATTAGGCGCAAGAATACACCTGACAAGAAAAAACTACCCACTTGCAATTGCTGATGCGAATCAGGTGATCAACAGAAGAGGTGAAGCTTTAAGTGTAGCCTATGCCAATTTGTTTCTTAGCAAAAATTCTGCAGAGTCAATTTTGGAGATCAATTATGACACTCAATTGCAAAACAACCTAGCCACGACATTCCTTCCCGGAACTCTTGGTGGTACCAGAACAATTGAGGTGAATAACGACATTTTCAATGCTTACGAAGCTGGCGACCTTAGAAAGGATGCTACCTATGGCTTTGCAAATGCGGCAAACTACATGAAAAAGTATTCAAGAGGAGGAACAAAAGATGATAATATTATCGTATTCCGTCTTGCAGAAGTACTTTTATCAAAGGCTGAAGCATTAGCAGAAACAAGCTATCCAAGTGCTGACGCTGTCAAACTTCTTAATGAAGTTCGGAGAAGAGCAGGCTTAGCTGCTATAAACCCGGCAACTATAGCAGATTTCAGAACTGCATTATATAAAGAGAGAAGACTTGAGCTTTGTTTTGAAGGTCACGAATGGTTTGATATTGTCAGAACCGGACGCCTTCAGGCAGTTCTTGGCATTACAGATAATAACAAGTCAATCTGGCCTGTACCATCTGTAGAAATTGCGCGTAATCCTAAATTACAACCACAAAATCCTGGTTATTAACTAAGGTCAATTTAAATTTTACAAAGCCCAGTATCTGAAATCAGATACTGGGCTTTGTTTTTACTGACAAATTAAAAAATTATCTTTCCCTGTTTTAAGAACTGTCCAAACATATACTCAATAAATTGTTTAGTATATTAGCTTTGTAATCGTTTATAAAACCTTTGGCTTAACCTAGCTAATTATCAAAAAATGTTTTTCAAATACAACGACGAATTAAGGCGAAAAATCTACACCATCGTATTCCAATCAGATACTCGCCCTGGCAGATTATTTGATCTGGTTTTACTTTGGGTAATCCTTTTAAGTATCATCTCAGTCTTTTTAGAGAGTGTTGCTAGTTTTCGCGAGAAATATTTATTCGCCATACAAATCTTAGAGTGGTTCTTTACCATTTTATTTACACTTGAGTATGCGGTTAGGATATATAGTAGTAAAAAACCTTGGACTTATATTTTTAGTTTCTACGGACTAATTGACTTAATTTCATTCATCCCCAACTACCTCAGTATCCTATTTCCTGGAGCGCAGTATTTAATGGTTATTCGTGCCCTGCGTCTTTTAAGGGTCTTTCGTATTCTTAAATTAAGCAGGTTTATTAATGAGGGCAATGTTTTAAAAAATGCACTCAAAGCTAGTATAC
>NZ_JBIILQ010000162.1:0-6379 GCF_044232565.1 Daejeonella sp.
TCTAAGACATCATTAAATAACTTTTCTATTTGTTTTTGTTTCTCAAGAATTTGTTCGTTTTCGAGCGACTTTTGGCCTAAATTATTTTCTTTGTTTTCATTTTGTATTTCTTTAATAAGTTTTTCTAAATCATTTTGCTTTTTAACAAGATTTTCAACCTGTTTTTTGTCCTCATAACTAAGGCTATTTTTATTAAGAAGAGCCTGGTTTAATTTTTTAGCTTCTTTTTCTAGTTCCTTGGCTTCTTTGATAGCCTCCTCCATTTTTTCTTTAGTCTTTTCAGACTTTGCTGAAAGGTCTCGGTTAATCTCTTCTTGAGAGGGCATTTTTAAGGTCTTGACGATTGATTTACTAGATTTCGGACCGTTAACACCATCATTATCAAACACTTCAAAATAATATTCTATTTGTTCACCTAAATGCGTTCCAATACTTGTGATATCCCAAGCATGGATAAAATTGCTTTGATTGGAATTTTTGTCGAATTCGATGGTTTTTTTAAATCCATTCGTTTTGTTATCACCCATCAAAACCCGATAATTGAAGGTAAGTTTTGATAAACCATGGTCATCGCTTAGCTGACCGGTAAAATAGAGTACTTCTTTATTAATCGAATCCTGGCTCTCCTTTAGTTCAATTATTGGCAGAAGATCGGGAATTACTTGAATTTGATAATTTACTGATGGAGGTGCTTGGAGTCCGTTTTTGATTGGCTTAATTTGGTAGCTTGATGTTTTTAAAGCACTATAGCTAAAATTAAATTCATTATCAGCACTTTTATTAAGTAAGTAATTCTTCTTATTTACCCGTATATCAATAAAATCGCTATTATCTGTAATAAATTTCCAGCTTATTTTTGAACCTTCTGGGACGATTAAATCTCCAGAGTTTTTAATAAACTCGTTTTTCTTTTTCAGATAAGCAGGATATTCGATATAAATATCAAATTTAAGGATGCTCGGTTTGGTTTTCACTTCCAATGAATATTCGTCTGATTTAAACTTGCCTGCGTTTAGTTTTATTTTTAGACTTTTTTGAATGTTTTTAAAGGTATAATTGAACCGAACATTGTTTTCGCGCTTGAGTTTAAAGGTATTTAAACCATCTTCAAGATACAGTTCTGCAGGAATTTGATTGCCTCTGAGCCTAACCTTTAAAGTAAAGTCACTCCCCTGCTCTGCCACTAAACTTTCATTTAAAATTTCGAATTCAAAGGGGGCTTTTTCTACAAAGTGTTTGTTGTAATTGATTAAACGCGTGGTGCTTTCACTTAAAATAGAGGGAGAGGCAAAAAAGATAAATATTAGAATAGCCAAGGGAGCAAGGCTGAACTTTAAGTATTTAATATTGTCATTTAGTCTGATTGCAAGATTAAATGGAATGGGTTTTAGTTCTGTTATTTTTTGATTGATGCTGGCATCAATTAGTTGCCGTTGTTCAGGGTTAGACTCGTAAAGTTTTTTTAATTGAAGGGTATTGAGGAGCTTATCTTTTATGGGCGAAAAATGTTCCCCAATAATGCTAGAAGCCTGTTCATGGCTAATGCTTTTGCCAAGCTTTAAATAAGATAGAAGTGGAATTAGGATATAACCAAAAATCACTATAAGATTTATTACTATAAATGAATAGTACAAAATAGCCCTGAAAATTGAGTTAAAACGACCAAAGTGCTCTACAGTGATCACAAAAATATATGCTATTAAGCTTGAGGCAAGTAGAAAAACTAGTCCTTTTAATACCTTATTGAAGTAATATTTACGGATAAAGCTATCAATTTTAGCTAGGAGATAGACATAGTTTTGTTCAGAAGCCTTCATTATTTATCCTTCCAAATCTGAAATTATTTTTTCTTCAAGAGGAGCACATTTGCGACCTTTCTTTGTCCTTCGTGGTCCCATTTTTTATTATCGGTAGGATGGTTTACTACCCCAGTCCCATTGTTTACCCAAAGAGTTGTAGATCCACCGCCATCTAGGTTGATCGCGTCTTCTGCTTGCATCCAGCGCATTAATTTGCTTAACTCAAACAAACTCATTCCTGCTGAATTGGCATTCCGACCATCGACAGTAATCAATAAAACGCGCTTGTTTTTTGTAATAGCAACAGCGGTTCGTGGATGTCTTGTTTTGTTGAATGTGTTTGCGGTATCTAGTTTTTCTTCAGATTTGTCCATTATTAGAAGCGGTCCGCTAACCATTATGTCGTCTGCCAAAAGCGTTTTTTCCCAATTAGGACTCCCATTCCATTTGGCGATGCCTAATTTACCCTTATTTATTACCAAGGCTGATTTTTGGTGTATTGCCCGTTTACCATTCTTAGAAAGTCGATTTTCGTTAATTACTTCTCCATTGAATTTAATATAATCTACCGACCCGCCATTGCTAATATCAAAGAATGTTCCATTAAGAGATGCAATTGCATTAGCTTGTTCGCCAAAATCGCTTGTTGTGATTAGTTTTTTCGGCTCATAACCAAGATCAAACTCATATTTTTTCTTCTTTTTAACCTCTAATACACTAACAAATTGATTAGAATTGAAAAGTGAGTTTTGAAACCAGAAAGTTTTTAAAGTTACTCCTTCTCCAATTTTTTCTTTATGCCATTTAGCATTAACTACAGCAATAGAATCGGATTGTGCATATAAACCTATTGATATGAAAATCGAAAAGAGTATGCTAAAAAATAATGATTTCATCGTGTCATATTAGGATACTAATATACCGATAAGGAATGGAATTGATGAAATTGTTTCTGGGCTTTAATAATTTAAATCCATAAAAAAGCCCCGTATCTATTCAGATACAGGGCTTTTAAAGCTGATTTTATTACTTTGTTGGATTCAATGCCTCGTCGATACGAACAAGCACATCATCTAAATGTGATTTGATTACCGGATTAGCATATTTAGGTAATGATGACTTAATTTGCGCAGCCAAAGTTTTCAATTCTTGTCTAGCCATTGGGCGAATATCTGACTGAGAAACATCAATTTGCGGACCAGCAAGGGCTGCAAATTGTGGAGGTACCTGAGTTTCGTTTTCATTCAAAAGATAAGACATTCTTTCAACGTATGCTCTTTGTAAATTACGACGATAGGTATCCACATTGGCACCTGTTTTTAACTCCGACCAAATTCCATTTCTTAGATCAGAAAACAGATCGGTCATTGCATATGAATTGTTGCCATTTTTTACCGAATTATCAATTACTCTACCAAGGCGTGAAAAATCAAGAATTCCATTTAAAACGCCAACTTGCGTTCTTCTCAAGCGATCAACAATTCCGGCATTATCAAACTTATTTAATACGTTTTGGTCAAGCATCCAATTTGGTGTTGTGAAGGCTTGATCATTAATAAACTTCACCGCTGTTTTTTGTTTTGATTTATCAACATGCGTATAAACCGGTCCTTTTTGCTCGTAAGTTTTATCGTTTTCATAGATACCACCAATATTAGAACGAACATGTCCCATATAACGGTTCCACTGACCTAAAACTTCACCATAAAGCTCTTTTAGGTTATCATAAGGTTTTCCTTCTTCATAAGTCCATTTTTCGATATTTGGAAGGATACGCTTTAAGTTAGCAATACCATACTGAGATGCTTTTACTGCATCATCTCCAAGATCTTCAGATTGAGCACGTGGATCTATTGGGTTTCCTGTTTGTTGACCATAGAAATAAATTGGATTTCCTGCTCTTTCGATAGTCCACTTGTTTAATGTTTTTGCTTCCTCCTCAGGTGTTTGATTATCAAACCAGGTATAACCCCATTTAACAGACCATTTGTCGTATTCACCAACTCCTGGATATAATACAACACCTTCATCACCCGGTTGAGCGATGTAGTTAAAACGAGCATAATCCATGATAGAAGGAGCAGTTCCGCCCATTCTCTTAGTAAATGAAGGAGAACGTAAAGAATCAACAGGGTATGCAACACTTGATCCAAAATTGTGTGGAAGACCTAGGGTGTGTCCAACCTCATGAGAAGAAACAAAGCGAATTAACTGACCCATCACTTCATCTTTAAATTTAGGATTGCGTGCATCTGGGTTTATTGCTGCAGTTTGTACAAAGAACCAATTACGAACAAGGTTCATCACATTATGGTACCAACCTATGTCGGATTCCATAATTTCGCCAGAACGTGGATCAGAAATATGTGGTCCGTAAGCATTTGCAATATTGGAAGCGAAATAACGAATTACAGAATAACGAGCATCTTCTGGCGACCAATCAGGATCGTCTGTTGGTGGTTCAAGTGCAGTAATTGCATTTTTGAACCCCGCTGCTTCAAATGCTGCATTCCAATCTTTTACCCCATCAATTAGGTATGGTCTCCATTTTGCTGGAGTTGCAGGATCGATATAATAAACAATTTGTTTTTTAGGCTCAACCAATTCACCTCGCTTATAAGCTTCAGGGTCTTTAGGTTCTAATTTCCAACGGTGAATATATCTTGTAACCTGGGCTTTTTGAGCATCTAGTCCGTAATCAGTCTGACTTTGACCAAAAAAGCCAACTCTGTCGTCTGAGAAACGAGCCTTGTATGGTACTTTAGGTAAAAGTAGCATGGAATTATGAATCTCAACAGTCATTGAACCAAGTGATTTATCGCCAGGTGCTTCAGAAGCACGGTATGTTTTTAATGAACGTACTTCGATATTAATTGGAAATGATTTGATGGTATCAATATAGCTACGTGCATCATCCATTGCACTAATTTTGTATTGAGTACGAACCGGTTGTGGTAATCCGAGCGATTGAACATCTTTTGAAAACAGTTCGGTTACGTCGATTACAACCGAACTAGAATCTTTATTGATTGCTTTGATATCAAATGCTGATAAAACGGCTTCAAGATTAGAGTTTTGTACGGATTGATACATATCCGATTTTTCATCAGCGATGTTACGGTAAGATGGGATTCGGATAAATACTTGTTTATCACGCTTTTGCCATTTCCATATCTGCTCATTTAATTCTTCACCTCCATATGTTCCGTCAACTGTCGGTGTTTTTGCATAGCGTGTTACCACAAGCATTTCCCGATTGAACAATGAATCTGGAATTTCATAGAAATATTTACCATCCAAACGATGGACTTTAAATAGTCCATTATCTGTTTTAGCCTTATCTGTAATTACCTCCTTGTATGGTTTTATACCAGTACTTGGTTTAGCCGGAGCGGCTGGTGTGGTTGTTTTAGCGGGATCCTGGGCTGGAGCACCACCATTTTTGCGATCTTGGCCATTTACGTCATTCAAGCCAATTGCAATTACCAGCGCTGCTACTGCAGCAACTTGTAGGTTGCGGTAGTTTTTTGTCATAGTTAATTTATATAATGGTTTTTTGTTTCTAATCTACAAATTTAAAATTTGAACTGACTTCTGAACATTTTTTATTTATTTATCCTAATAAAATTACAGAATGCACCAATAATTGCTTAAAAACCTTAAATCGAACAATTATTTAGGCCATTGAATGGAAAAAGCGTTCAAGGGCTGATTTATTTTATCTTTTTTACACCAATTTCGATTCTAAGCTTATAATTATTTTCTATTTTTAGGAACCCGTTCTGGTATCGCAACACGAATTTTTAACACAATAAATATTTGATGAAAATTAAAGCCTTAATTTGTCTGATAATTGCCCTTTTTAGTATGGAAGCTTTGAGTGCTAAAGGCACTCCTCCGCGTAAAATTCTAAAAATGATTAGAAATTCAGCGGTTCTTAGCCAACATTTTACAGGATTTGCCCTGTATGATCTGGAAAAGCGAAAAATGATAGTTGAGCAGAATAGTGAAAAGTATTTTACCCCCGCATCAAATACCAAACTTTTTACATTTTTTGCTGGATTAAAGCTTTTGAAGGATTCGGTTGCCGGATTACATTATGTAGAACGCGGAGACTCGTTACTATTTTGGGGTACCGCCGACCCCAGCTTCTTAAACAGAGAATTTAAGGAGCAAAAGGTTTTTCAAAAACTAAGCGCTACAAATAAAAAACTTTATTGGTCAAATGGTTCATACACTGGTGATTTTTATGGTGTTGGTTGGTCATATGACGACTATAATGAGTATTATCAGCCAGAAAAATCTGAACTTCCCATTTATGGAAACGTTGTGTTTTTTAATCAGATGAATAATTCACTAAATACTTATCCAAAAATTATTGGGGAGAGTCAAATAACTATCCATAAAGATTCTGCTATAGTATCGAAAAGATTTAGGGTTCAACGTAATCTAATTAACAATGAATTTCACATTCCTAATATTTCCATCCCATCCGGTTTTAGTCAAACCGTACCCTTCAAAGTAACGGATCAATTAGTTGGTGATTTATTGAAACAAAGCTTTCCTAATTTCGCTGGAAT
>NZ_JBIILQ010000163.1:0-6367 GCF_044232565.1 Daejeonella sp.
AAATAGGTGAAATTGCAGTCACCTTCTTTTATGCGCTTCGTTTAGATGCTTCGATGATTGCCTACCTTTCAGTAATTCCACTTATTGTTTACCTCATTTTACTTTTTATTCCCCGCTATAAATTCCCGGAAAGTATTGGGAAATATTACGTTATTTTCTTTGTTTTCTTTTTTTCAATCCTCTCAATTTTCAACCTGAACTTATACCGTGAATGGGGTTCAAAAATTAATTATCGAGCGCTTGATCTAGCCTTTAATTCAACTAAAGAAGCTATTGCATCAAGTTCCTCATCCCCTATTTTAATATCGCTGAGTATTTTAATTGGGATTTCAATCGCCTCAGTATTTTTTGCAAAAACAACAATCGATTTCAAAATTAAAGATCATGCAGAACCCTTGTGGAAGAAAGTAAGTACAGCCTTCATGATGCTAGCTTTGCTTTTTCTAACAATTAGGGGAGGTTGGCAATTATCGCCTATCAACCAGAGCATGGCTTACTTTTCGAATGAAACAGTCTTAAATCATGCAGCGGTTAATACTGAGTGGAATCTCATTCATGATATACTAAACAATAAATATGGCAAGGATAATCCCTATAAATATTTTTCAAGAGCAGAAGCTAAAAAAATTGTGGCCGAGCTATACAAAAAGCCAAGTGATGCGGGACTAAAAGTCATGAACACCGAACGCCCTAATGTGGTTCTCATTATTCTTGAAAGCTTTACCGCCGAATTAGTTGGAAGTTTGGGTGGCGAAAAAGGAGTGACACCGAACTTCGATAAATTAAGTACTGAGGGCATACTTTTCGAAAATATCTATGCTGCAGCAGGCCGCACCGATAAAGGCGTTGTGGCCACTCTCAGTGCATTCCCATCTCAGGCTATTCGAAGTATCATGAAGCAAAATTCGAAACAGGAGAAGCTTCCAGGAATTGCACAAGAATTTAAGTTGAACGCTTATGCCACTTCTTTTTATTATGGTGGTGAAAGTGAGTTTTTTAATATGAAATCCTATGTTTTGAGTCATGGATATCAAACTTTAGTCGACAACTATGCATTCGACAAAAAAGACATGAACTCCAAATGGGGCGCATACGATGAGAAGGTCTTTAGCAAACAATTAGTAGATATGGATCTTGTAAAACAGCCTTTCTTCTCAACAATATTAACTTTAACTAATCATGAACCTTTCGAATTGCCCGTAGAAAAACGATTTAAAGGTGAGCAGGTTGAAGATAAATTTAGAAGCACTTCTTTTTATGCTGATTCTTGTCTTGGCGCCTATTTATCTGCTGCCCAAAAGAAGTCTTGGTACAAAAACACTTTATTTATTGTTATTGCAGATCATAGCCATCGTTTACCTGCAAATCTTACAGAATTTGATCCCAAAAGGTATCGCATTCCGCTACTTTTCTTTGGAGATGTGATTAAAACAGAATATAAAGGCAGTAGAATTAATAAATTTGGTAATCAAACAGATTTAGCGACAAGCTTATTAAATCAGGTAAATATGTCATCCACACGTTATTCATGGAGCAAAAATCTATTTAATCCGAGCACACCGGGCTTTGCATTCTTCAATTGGGATAATGGTTTTGGATTTGCCACAAAAGATCAAATAATTTCTTTCGACAATGTAGGTAAAAACATTATTCTGCGTAAAAATGTTGCCAATCCTAAAATTGATAAGGACTTAGTAAGATATGGCAAAGCGCATATGCAAGAAGTATTTCAACAGTACCTAGATTATTAATTGATATCCCTTGCTAAGGCTTTAATCCAATCCATAAACAGTTTTGTTTCAAATTCTACCGCTTTATCAGCATGTTTTTGCCAATCCGGAGAAAAGTTCTTCAACTGAACGAGCATTTCTTCTAAATGACCCTCCTCTTCCAAAATAATCGACTTCACATTGACTTTGCTTGATGCCTGATCTAAAACATTTTGGTAGATTGGGTAAAGTTCATCTGCGCGGACTTCAATGGCATAGGTGACTAATAGATAAGCCGCAAATTTAAGATCATTACCGCTCAGCTTTAGCGCACTTTTTAGGTATTTGCAAACAAGTACATCTAATAAATTTAAATAATATCTACTATCCGAGCTCGCTAATAAATACTGATCTGCATAAGTGGGACAAGCATCAATACTAAGCTTTGAAATTTGTTTTTTAAGATAATATGCATGCCTATGCTCTTCAGCGGCATGTTTTAAAATAATGAGGGTAACATCTTTTTTATGCTCACTGGCAGAAATTTTTCGAGCACCTGAGTTTTCCATTAAGGAAAGTGTGTTTAACCAGCGTGCATGCTTATCGCTATCGGAAACTATTTTTGAAAGTAATTGACTAAAATCCATATTTAAAATCGCTCAAGCGCCTCTTCAATTTTTGTGTAAATATAGTCTAGATCTTCATTTTTAATACAATATGGAGGCATAATGTAAATAATATTGCCAAGTGGCCTTAAAATTATACCCTGATCCAGGAAAAAATTATATAAATTATCTCTCAAACTATTAAAATAGGATGTTTCAGCAAAAGTTTCCCACTCTAATGCTAAAATTGTTCCCGTTTGCCGGATGCATTTAACCTTTTTATGCGAAATAATTTTTGCAGCAAAATCCTTATGTTTCATTTCAATACGATGAAGATTTTGCTCTGTTTCTGGTTCCAAAAGCAGATCCATACTGGCAAGCGCTGAGGCACAAGCAATTGGATTTGCAGTGAATGAATGTCCGTGAAATAATGTTTTTAGTTTATCATCCGACAAAAAAGCATCGTAAATAGCTTTTGAGCAAGTAGTTATACCTAAAGCCATTGTCCCCCCAGTAAGACCTTTGGAAAAACACATTAAATCAGACTTTTCAATTAGGTAATTGCTGGCAAATAATCTACCTGTCCGACCAAAGCCAGTCATCACTTCATCTGCAATGGTAAGAATATTCTCCTTCCTACAATGTTTAATTAATTCGTCAAGGTGCTGAGCTTCATACATTTGCATACCACCTGCCCCTTGCACCAAGGGTTCAAAAATAAAGACAGATAGATCTGTTTTTAAGGAAGATATTTGCTTTTTGAGTTGCTCAATATTATCCTGATTGGGGAGGTCAATAAATTCAACTTCAAAAAGGAGTTTATCAAATGGCCTGGTAAATGCACTTCGTGCACTAACGGCCATGGCTCCAAAGGTATCGCCATGATATGAATTATTGAATGCTAATACCTTAGTTTTCTCCATTCCTTGATTACTCCAGAACTGAAAACACATTTTAAGTGCCACTTCTACTGCCGTAGATCCATTATCTGAATAAAATACCTTTGCTTGGTTGTTGGGAAGGATATTGATTAAACGTTCGGCCAATTCAACTGCTCCAGGATGTGTAAATCCAGCAAAAATAACATGCTCAAGTCTGTTTAACTGCTCAGAAACCTTTTTTGCAATGTAAGGATGTGAATGGCCATGAATATTAACCCACCAAGAAGAAATAGCATCCAAGTATTTTTTCCCATCTTCAGCATATAAAAATACCCCTTCACCACGAATGATAGGAATTGGAGCCGCTGCATTTTGCATTTGAGTGTATGGGTGCCAGATTAATGCCTGATCACGCTCAGCTAAACTTTTTTCGGCCATTTTTCTTTTAACAATTCTAAAACTTTTTGATCTGTAGGAAAAGTCAGGTCTTCCCTATTAAGTTCATGAATGCATTTCCAACGGAAAGCCTGAAGAATATCTCCTTTTGTCTGAAAATCAAAGGCCTTATCTCTAAAATCAAGATCAATAGCCGAAATAGGTTTTACTAAATAGTAAACACTAATAACCTGACTTTCATTAAAGACTGATTTTATAAAAAAATCAGTCGTGTAAAAATGCTCAAGAACCTCAATTTCTGTCTGGCACTCCTCCACAAACTCCCTTTTCAATGCGTCTATTAGTCCCTCGCCATACTCTAAGCCACCACCAGGGAATTTGCTAAACTGAAAACCAAACTCTTCCTCATCACTAATTAAGACATGATTGTTTTCATTAAAAATTAATCCATAAACGCGGACATTAAATTGATACATGGGGTGTAAAATGTTTTTGGTTTTTGGTTACATTTTCTGTTGTCCACGCAATATCAAGAGTTTTTGGCTCAGAACGAACTGAACAATCAGACATTTTACAATAATGACAACACTGTGGCATACAAGGATCGGCATGAATAAAAAATTCGGTACTTGAATTTGCTTGATTATTCACCAATTTATCAAGTTCAGAAACCTCCTCATGCACTTTATTCAAATCAAAATAATATGGTAGCGTTAAATGACAATCGATGTGAATATCAGAGCCATAGCGCTGTGTTCGCAAATTATGAATATCAATCCAAGCGTTTTTACGATGCCCATTAAGGATAGCAACAATTTCATCTGTTGTATCTAAATCAGACTCATCCATTAAACCTGAAACCGATTTACGCACTAATTTATAACCACTGTAAACGATATAGATTCCAATAAGTATGGATAAAATACTGTCAAGATAGTTTAAACCGGTAGTATAAATTAATAATAAACCTAGAACTAGCCCCGCACTGGTAAACGCATCCGTTTGAAGATGTTTTCCATCCGCATATAAAGTTAGTGAATTCAGTTTTTTGCTTTGGTCGATGAGGTAATAACCAAGAAAATAGTTGATTAATCCTGAAAGGCCAATTATTATTGTTCCAAGAATTAGATCACTAATTTCATGTGGAAAAAATAAGTTATAAACAGACTTAAAACTAATTAATATTCCTGCGATGATAATAAGAGCACCTTCAATAAAAACGGAGAAAAATTCAACCTTGCCATGCCCATAAGGATGATTTTGATCTTTTGGCCGAGAGGCAATATAAATACTATAGAAAGCAAAGAGGCTGGCCAAAATATTGACAATACTTTCGGCTGCATCCGTTAAAATGGAGTTAGATGATGTAATTAAATAAGCCGTAAATTTGGCTAGCATAAGTAAGATACCTACGACCAATGAAAGCAGAATGACTTTTTTTTGAGTTTGCAAAGCAGGAATTATTTTGGGTAAATTTATGCAATAGCAAAGAGCAATTATTAAAAAAAAGAAAAATTTGCTTGAATTCTCTTTAATTTTTGCTTTGGCAGGTCATGTTTCTATATTTGTTTTAATTATGAGCACATTATCACACCGCATAGACAACCTTTCTGAGTCTGCCACCATCAAAATGGCAAAAATGGGCCGCGAATTAGCCGCTAAAGGAGTAGACGTTATCAGTTTAAGCCTTGGCGAGACAGATTTTTTCACCCCCGACTTTGTGAAGGAAGCAGCCAAACAGGCTATCGATCAAAATTTTTCCTATTATACTCCTGTTCCTGGATATCCAGAATTGCGTAAAGCAATTGCGAACAAGCTTAAAAGAGAGAATAATTTAGAGTATGATTTCGATCAAATTGTAGTTTCTACTGGGGCAAAGCAATCATTAGCTAATGCAATACTTTGTCTTGTAAATCCTGGAGATGAGGTAATTATCCCTACTCCCTATTGGGTTTCTTACTCAGAACTTATTAAGCTTGCGGAAGGAGAATCTATATTCATCAATACTACCTTAGCTAGTGATTTTAAAATTACCGCAGAAGAGCTAGAAGCGGCTATAACGCCAAAGACGAAGCTTTTCATGTTTTCATCGCCTAACAACCCTACGGGAAGTGTGTATACCCGTGAGGAATTGGCTTCATTAGTTAAGGTTTTCGAAAAACATCCCGATATTTATATTATTTCTGATGAGATTTATGAGCATATAAACTTTTTAAATGATCATGAATCCATCGCACAATTTCCATCTATCAAGGATAGAGTGATTATAATAAATGGATTATCAAAGGCTTATGCTATGACTGGATGGCGAATTGGATACTCAGCAAGTAGTAAGGCAATTGCGACGGCTTGTGATAAACTTCAGAGTCAGATCACTTCAGGAACCTGCTCAATTACCCAAAGAGCTGGCATAGCAGCCTACGAAGGTGGATTAGAGACCATTTATGAGATGAAGGCTGTTTTCAAAGAACGTCGCGATCTAGTATTTGGCTTGTTAAAGGAAATACCGGGATTGAATGTTAATTTACCTGGCGGAGCATTTTATTTCTTCCCTGAAGTGAGCTCATTCTTTGGAAAAAGAAGTCCCGATGGTGAACTAATCAAAAATGCAGAAGACCTATCATTATACTTATTAAACACGGGTCATGTTGCTACTGTTAGTGGTGATTCATTTGGAGATCCAAATTCAATCCGGATTTCCTATGCAGCGGCAAACATTAAATTGATTGAAGCTATGAAACGTATAAAAAATGCGCTCGGAGCATTAAAATAAAAA
>NZ_JBIILQ010000164.1:0-6365 GCF_044232565.1 Daejeonella sp.
GCCCGGCAGATGGTAAGGTAGTAGTAATCGAGGAGACTGAAGAAACTGAATTTCTTAAAGAAAAGCGTATTCAAGTTTCCGTATTCATGTCGCCAATCAATGTGCATATCAACAGAAACCCCATCTCTGGAATTGTGAAATATTACAAATATCATCCAGGGAAATTTTTGTTTGCTTGGAATCCGAAATCATCTACAGAAAACGAAAGAACCACGGTTGTAATTGAAAGCAAGTCGGGTGTTTCGATTTTGTTTCGTCAAATAGCTGGAGCTTTAGCCAGAAGGATTGTTTGTTATTCAACTGAAGGTAAAGAGGTTACTCAGGGAGAAGAGTTTGGTTTTATAAAATTTGGTTCAAGAGTAGATCTTTTTTTACCTTTAGGAACTGATATTAAAGTGGGATTAGGAGATACTGTAAAAGGGGGTATCACAGTTTTAGCACATTTAAAAAAATAATAAAAAAAACTATATTATGAAAAAACTAACTGGATTTTTAGCAATTGCATTCTTTGCTGCAACGTTAACTCTTAGCGCTCAAGAGCCTAAGACTACTTCACAAAAAGGTGAAAAAATGGAATGTAAAATGGGTAAGGACTGTAAGATGAACTGCTGCGCAGGCAAATCTAAGTCTGATGGAAAAACGGGCAAGTCATCAAAAAAGAAAAACTAAAAATATCTATTTTAAAAACCGGTCTGTTAACAGACCGGATTTTTTTTATGCTAAAAATCATTTCGCTAATTGCTCATGATAGACAGTTTGTGAAGGAAATGCAAAGTCAGCGCCGTTTTCAGAAACAATCTGCATAATGCGATAATTTATATCCTCCCTGATGTGCATATACTCATTGTAATCAACGATTTCAATAAAGTAAAGCACTTGAATATTTAATGAAGAATCCCCAAAGGAATCAAAGCTAACGAGCGTATCATTACTTGTTAATGGATGGTCGTTTACAAACTTCTCAATTTCAAGAGAAATTTTCTTCATGATTTCTGAAGGTGTATCATACTTCAAACCAATGATAAACTTCATCCTTCTTAAGTTTCTGAGACTTAGATTTTCTAGCGGACTATCCACCATTTTCTTGTTAGGGATAATTACTAAAGTTTTATCAAGGGTACGGATAAGAGTACTCCTAAAACCTACTTTCTCAACAGTACCCTCATACTTGTCGATACGAATCAAATCACCTACCACAAATGGTTTATCAGCAAAAATAGTAAACGAACCAAGCAGGTTTTGTAAAGTATCTTGAGCCGCTAAAGCAACTGCAATACCCCCAATTCCAAGACCTGCGATAATGGTTGCCACATTCAAATTAAAAACCGCACCTAGAATTACAAAAACTGCCACCACAATAGTCATGATTTTTGAAAGTTCCTTCATAAACGGAACCATCTGACTGTCTGTTTTTGATTCTGCTAAAGCAGCTTTGTATTCAAAAACATAAGCGATGAAATCAATAATTCTCAAAAATATCCAGAAGGCGGAGACTATAAATAGAAATAAAAATAAATTGTCTATTACCTCAATCAAAGTAACTTCAAACACAGAGGGTACAGAGTTTAGCAATGTAGTTCTCCTAAATATGACCTCTTGGAGTGGATATTCAAGTTGGTTAATTGCGAGATAAACTACCAAAAAAAGTATAAGTATTTCAACCGGTCGAATTAACAGTTCCACGAATACTTTTGGGTCAACCCCGGGCTGTATACGCATAAAAAATCTAAACGTAAGCCTACTTAAAACCTTAGAAAACAAGCGTTTAAGTAATAGTCCGAAAAGAAGTATAGCCGCAAAAATGCAATAGTTTTGAATGCTATTTCCTAAAAATTGCTGCGTAAAAAATTCATAGTTTATCATTTTGAAAAAAGAGAATTATTGGCTGATTAAAGAATATTCACCAAAATAGAACCTTAAAATAGTCAAAAAATTAAATTAAATCCACTGAAAAAAGATTTACAAATGCTTATAAACGAAAAAACCTCCTAGATAAAATCCAGGAGGCTGCAATCTTATTGTTTAATTACACTCTTTTTGTTTTGATACGAGCTGCTTTACCAGTTAACTCGCGCAGATAGAATAATTTCGCTCTGCGAACTTTTCCATGACTGTTTACTTCGATCTTATCGATGTTCGGAGAATTTACTGGAAAGATACGCTCTACACCAACTCCATTTGACATTTTACGTACTGTAAAAGTCTCATTAACACCTACACTGTTGCGCTGAATAACAACACCCTGATAAATCTGGATACGTTCTTTATTTCCCTCGCGAATTTTATAGTGAACACTAACCGTATCACCGGCTTTGAATGCAGGAACTTGCTTTTTAACTACCGCCTGCTCTTCAACAAATTTTACTAAATCCATGATTTTAAGCTCTTAATTCGATTTTTAGCCCGTAAAAATCGGACTGCAATATTAGGAAAAATTTTTTATTTAAAAAAGGGTTTTGATAAATTTCCCGTTTTTAATTTCAAACGATTGTTGTTTGTCAGCGATTTAAAACTATTCTAGCAAATCTGGACGCCGCTGCTTTGTGCGCTCCAGAGCCTGCTCGTGTCTCCAATCGTTAATGGCTTGTTCATGTCCGCTTAAAAGGATATCGGGCACCCTGTGTCCTCGCCAGTCGGCCGGACGGGTATATACCGGAGCATCAAGCAGCTCTCCCTGAAAAGAATCCGATAATGCTGAGGTTTCATCATTCAATACTCCCGGCAATAATCTAACAATACTATCAACCAGTACCGCAGCAGGTAATTCACCTCCCGAAAGAACATAATCTCCAATAGAGATCTCTCTGGTTACAAAAATATCACGAATACGCTGATCAATACCTTTATAATGCCCAGCAAGGATCATGATGTTTTCTTTTCCTGAGAGTTCGTTGGCCATACTCTGGTTAAGCGTTTTTCCATCAGGTGTCATAAAGATCACCTCATCGTATTTTCGCTCCTCGAGTAATTTTTCGATACAATTGGCAAATGGCTCGATACCCATCACCATTCCACTACCACCGCCGTACTGATAGTCATCAACAGATTTCTGTTTATTGGTTGAGTAATCTCTCAAATTATGAACAAAAATCTCTGCCAGTCCCTTTTTTTGAGCACGCTGCAAAATGGAGTGTGCAAAAGGACTCTCCAGCAAGTCGGGTAAAACGGTAATGATATCGAAACGCATAGTGCAAAGATAGGAAGGAGAATTGAGATGTGAGATATGAGATGTGAGATATGAGATGTGAGATATGAGATGTGAGATATGAGATATGAGATGTGAGATTGAAAGGCCTGCATAGATAAACCGTTTCAACCTGAGAAGCAGAATTAGATTTTTAGGACCTTGTGATTACCTGACTAAGCTGAGATAGTTTGCCAGGGTGCCGTCATTCCGAACACGCTGCTCAAATTTTGCCTTTATCCTTAAATTGGAAACGTGGAAGAATCCCGGATTTATTGGCACAGGACTCACACATCAATCGGCAAGCATAGTTTCTGGGATCATAGGTTTGAGATTCCTCGTTCTGCCTTTTTAGGAATAAGGAATGGAGCTGCATTCTGCGAAATGATGGTTTTCGCACCAGAAACGTGAACGTCTTTGGAATTGAAATGCCATTATTAGGCTTATTACAAAAATTTAAAAACAATCCTACTTACCATTAATCCCCTTCTTCCAAAGAAAAAATTTCACCAACAGGAACACCAAATACACTAGCCATTTTTAATGCCAGAACAGTTGAAGGAACGTATTTTCCAGACTCTATGGTATTAATGGTTTGACGCGAAACCTGTATCTTTTCGGCAAGCTCTGCCTGAGTGATGTTCAGGATAGCCCGTTGTACACGCAAATTATTTTTCATCTTCTTCCCTCTCTCTATTTAGTAAATACAGGCTAAAATTGAATTTGACGATGAAAATTAGTGGTACAGTAAACATATTATAGATTAAAAAACTATAAAAAGCGGTGCCATAAAGCACGAAATTAAGAATAAACAATACCCCGAAACTGATCAAAACCGACCATTGCCAGCATTTTAATCGTATCAAAGTAAGGTATTCATCCTCCATTTTCTCTTTGGCAAATGAAATCATCATCAAACCAATAAGTAAGCCGGCTAATGCTAATTCGTTTGTAAGGTTATAATCGGCAAATAATTCTGCATTATTAACCGGAAAAGCAAATCCTGGAATCTTATATTCCCAATAGGAAGTCGCTACGCCTAAACACGCAGACAGAACAAAAATTATCCAGCCAATTACCTTGTATTTGCCCGGAATTAATAATGAATTTTTCATATCAATTTTATTTGACTAAATGTAAAGTTTATTTGATATAAATACAAATAAATTTTACATTGTTTTAATTACCCGATTTTGGGGATTATGCTAATATTAAAACCTATTTCTGGAAGAGCAATGAAGTAATTGGCATTAGAAAACACCGAATTTTTAGTAAAAAATCATTGAACCTGGTTAGATATCTTATTCAATCTCAACCCTTCTTCATTTTATTGAGCCAGATCAAAGTACCGGTAACCGGCAGACTGGTAGCGATCAGGCAGGCAAGAAAATATAGGATCTTGGAAAAACTGCCATAAACATCTCCAACATGCAGGGCTTTAATGGAAGCTGAAATTCGCTCATTCAAAGGTTTAGCTTTGAAAATATCAGAATGTAATACCGAGGCGGTATACTGGTCTAAATATATTTTATCGCTAGCTACCGGAGCAAAAAATCCAGTTTTTACCTTGTTTACAACGATTGCATCCGCAGAATCAGCAGCCAAAACAATGGTAAGGTCGCCAGTATAATTCAATGTTTTATTTGCAGCACTTATAAAATCCTCTATGAATAATGTTTTTGCACTTCCTGTTCCTTGAATCACTGAATGTGGAGTTTCTGGTTTTAGAGCACCTTCCGGCTGGTAGGTTCCCAGGGTTTTTCTTAAAGCTTCTCTGTACCAGGGAAATGACCATTGCGGACCGGTAATACCCATTAAAAATAACAGGATACAACTGTAAAAGCCAAGGCTATTATGTAGATCATGATTAACTCTCTTCCAGTTCCCGTCCCATTTTACTTTTAAACCATTTTTCCAGCTTCTGATCTTCCGGGGAAACCAAATGACCATACCTGTGATGACTCCCAAAGTAAACAGGATTGTTGCGGTTCCGCTGATATAACTACCAAGAGTACGGTTTGGAAGCTCCCCAAAAATTGGTTCTTCGATCCTGTCGAGCAAAAGCCAGCGGTGCAAACTGAACATCAACTGCATAAACTCCGTAATTGCTGTCTTTTCATTGCTATTCCCAAGGATCTGTCCCGTATAAGGATTAACCATGTATTGTATGCCTCGAGAGGAATTGGATTTTTCTTTGGAACCCTCAGCCAGTTTTTCTTTTTTATCCGCATTCTTTTCACTAGGATTGTTTTCTTCAAGCTTCTTGACTGTTAGAATATATGATTTTTCAAGATCAGCTGGTATTTTTAGACTTACAACTTTTCCACCAGTTTCACGGCTTAGAATGTTAACCAATTCCTCTAAGGGTAATTTGGTAGCATTTTCAGTAGATTCTAAATGAAAAACTTCGGGTCTGGAAAACTCACGTATCTCCGTATTAAACACATAAATAGTACCACTCAGACAAATAATTAATACAAATATTCCACTGACTAATCCCACCCATAAGTGAATATCATTTAAAAATTTACGGAAACTGTTCCAGGTTAAAAAATTGTTCATTTCTATCTAATTTGTTCGTTATTAAGAATCTTTCTAAATAATGACAAATATAGAAACAGAAAGCTGGTTTCAAAGAATTATTTAGAACAATTCTAATTAACAGTATTGCGAAGGTTTGATTTACCTAGGAAAACTAATCTTCCCCATCGAAATAGAAGGAACACCCGGATGTGAGCCAAAATCAGTATTCCCGCCGGCCACTGCTTCATTGGCAAGTAAAGCGAACAGAACAGCTTCTTTTGCATCGGGAGCAATACCCAGATCAGAGCTGAACTTAAGTTTTTTACCAAGCTGCTCTTCGATCATACCGATCAATAGTGGATTATGCATACCGCCACCACTGATATAAATTTCATAGGCTCCTTTGCCTTCAACACAAAAAGTAATAGCTCTCACAATCGCTTTGGCGGTAAATGCAGCAAGGGTAGCCATTACGTCTTCGTTTGAAAGGTCTTGCAAACCCGAACTTTCAATTGCATGGTTTAAATAAGCTAAACTAAAGAGTTCTGGACCGGTAGTTTTAAGGTATCCAGCTCTAAAAAAATCATGATCAAACAGCGATTTCAATAGTTTTTGATTCACTTTTCCACTTGATGCGATCGCTCCATCCTGATCGAAA
>NZ_JBIILQ010000165.1:0-6310 GCF_044232565.1 Daejeonella sp.
TTATAGTTATACTGATGAGGAAACTCTGGATGCCATCAAGCAGGTTCATGCATACCATGGCTATATCATGTGCCCACATACTGCGATTGCTTATTTGGGGGTAAAAAATTGGAAGAGCGATAATCCTGAGGATACATCATCGGCTGTTTTCTTATCCACTGCTCATCCCTGTAAGTTTCCGGATGTTTTTCCGGAGGAGATTGCTGAGGAAATTGAAATTCCGCCACAAGTCAGGGATTTAGAAGATAAAATGCAAATTCGGATTAGCCTTCAAAATGATTTTGAATCATTGAAGCGCTATTTATTGGGATAGATCTATGTGCGTAGGGACAGGTCGCGACCTGTCCCTACGGAAAAGACCCTAACTATCCGTGGAGTTCCCATCTCTCTTCATGTTTATGAGATCAAGTCTGCGCAAATCCCTCTAAATCTGCGGGACAAAAAAGACCTGAAAGAAACTGTTTGATACGGACAACACCAACCAAATGAGCGCTATTGCTAAGGTGGCAACACCTTTAAAAGATTATATTTTTCGATAATACATTATTATTTATTTAATTAATAATCAGTAGTGTCCGATAAAAAAACAAAAAAACAAACGAAGTAGCCGAAACTACCCCGTTAGTTCATACTTTTAAGTTCCGACACTTTCAAGCATGAACAAATCTAAAAACTTTAGCGGGCAGCCGATAATTTCACAGGTATTAAAATTTATTCCGGCATCTATTATTTCCCGGACAGCGAAAAAATATATGAGTGACCGTTATTACAAGCAGTTTAAGACCTACGATTATTTGGTAACCATGATTTTTGCCACCCTTAGAGGGAGTAGCTCATTGCGGGAGGTGAGTAGTATTATGTTGGCCTGTGAGGGAAAAATCAATCATTTAGGCTTGAGCAAAACCCAAAACTCAGCACACTGTCCGATGCTAATAAAAAACGTTCAAGCAGCGTGTTTGCTGCTATTTATCAATCCATTTATAATCAGTACAAGCATTTTTTATCGGACAGCAATCCTAGAATAGTTCCTGTGCAGGATTTAAAGATTGTCGATTCATCAACCATTGGTCTTTTTAGCGATGTTTTAAAGGGTGCTGGCCGAAATCCACTGAATGGAAAAAAGAAGGGTGGAATAAAAATGCATACCATGATTAATGCTCTCGAAGATGTTCCTTGTCTAGTACGATTCTCATCCGCTGCAACACACGATCATACCTTTTTAAAAGACTTAGACTTAAAAAAGGGCTCTTTTTTAGTGTTTGAAAAAGGATATGTGGATTATCAGCAATACCATAACTGGACGTTAGACGATATTTATTTTGTAACTAGGCAAAAAGAAAATGCCGTTTACCAAAGCCTAGAAGAGTTTCCTATTGGTGACCATATCCATTCTGGGGTATTAAAAGATGAACGGATTGAAATAATGAAGGATAAACAAACCTTCGCCTTGCGTCGGGTAGCTTTCTATCATGCCGAACAAGATCGGGTTTACGAGTTTATTTCTAATAACTTTGAACTACCCGCTGATAAAATAGCTGAAATTTACAAACAGCGATGGCAAATAGAAACCCTCTTTAAACTATTGAAACAAAACTTTCCCTTAAAATATTTTTTAGGAGACAATCAAAATGCGATCGAAATACAAATCTGGGTCAGCCTAATTATGCTAGTTATTCAAAGAAAAGCGAAACGGAAATGGGCCTTTTCGAACATGATGTCCGTTATCCGATATCATTTAATGACCTATATTGATTTATTCAAATTTCTGAAAAAACCTGACGGTCACTGGATAGATTTAAACAATATAAATCAGAAACAATTATCCCTGTTTCAAACATAGGGGGAGGTTCTATTTGAGAAAAATAAAAAATATACGTTTACAGATGATACAGTCCGTAAATAGTAAACGACTAAATTTTAATCGGACACCAATGATTAATAATGTATTATAATACACTTGTTTAATTTAAAATTCCAGTAAGAAATATTTTTTAATTTAAAATATATTTTTTTTATTTAAATAATTTTTATTATATTGTAAATTAAAAAATATTTTATGAACAATTCAAATCAATTCAAAAGCTAATAGCTGGAATTTTACTGTTACTGGTTAGTGTTACGGGGTTTTATGCCTGTAAGAAAAGCGAAACTGATACTTATGAAAATCCTATACAGTATAAGGGTGAGTTAAAAACTTATCACGAATCTCAAGACTATAAAAATTTACTGTTACAATTTCCTGATCAAAAATTTACCGATATGTCTGTTGTTCAAGTTAATAATAGGATGAAGGCAATTGTGACAAATATAATTTCATCTTCTGGTCTTATAGTGAAAGCAATAACTTATTTTGAACCCGAAACTGATGGGACGAACACGTGGTATCCTACGATTGTTACTAAAATGTCTTCAGATATATTTCCAATCAAAGAAATGCAAGAGAAAAAGAACTTTTCAGGAACTTTGGAAATTGTTACCTCTGCAGGGATTTATCTTAGTAGAACTAATGTAAAAAACAATATCATTGTAAATTTAGATTCTAGTCCTAATTTAGCTTTGAAGAATAAAACTGAACTTAATTCTTATAACGGAAAAGTGATGTATGTGCCAAGCGGAGTGACTGATTGTATTAGAGCGGCAACCAGCTGTTGGAATGAAGAGGTGAGCAATATGGGTCTTATCGCATATGCCAGCTATTGCGCTACTTTTCCACTTTCTGCAACTCTAATCTTAGCAGATTGTATGTTGCATAGTAAAGCCTGCCTTGGTATTAACAAGCCCGCTGAAGTAATTAACGAAGTTAATAACTAAATTTAATACTATTATATTGTGAATAGCCTTATTTTAATAATTCCAGTTGTATTCTACCTTGCTTTTTTGTCTTTTGGGTTTCCTTACGTGAAAAGTAGAACAGAGAAGTATGGAGTCAACAAAACATTTTGGTACGTTTTTCTGTTTTTAATGCCAATAGTAGCTTTAATTGCTTTCTATTTCTCCGAGGTTAAACATAGAGAAGCCTGAGTAATTTATGCTGCTTAGGGACAGGTCTCGGACCTGTCCCTAAGAAAAATATTTTAAAATATCGCTTCAGCGATTTTTCTCGTCGGGCCCGGATTACTCATAGTATAAAAATGTAAAACAGGAGCACCAATTTTGATCAAATCTTTACACTGAGCGATCATGTGCTCAATTCCAACCTCTCTTACTTCCTTTTCTGATTTACATTTGGCAACAGCTTCACTTAAGTCTTCTGGCAAATCAATGTGGAATATTTTCGGCAAGCTAATCATTTGCTTAGATGAAGTGATTGGCTTTAATCCCGGAATAATGGGCACATTGATGCCGTTTTTACGACATAAGTCAACAAATTCAACATATTTTGAATTGTCGAAAAACATTTGAGTCACAATAAATTCGGCACCCATTTCAACCTTCATTTTCAAGTATTTGAAGTCGGTTTTTAAGTTTGGTGATTCAAAATGCTTCTCTGGATATCCGGCAACACCGATACAAAATTGTGTTTTATAGGCTGTGTCATGATCTTCATGAAGGTAAACGCCATTATTCATATTTACAACCTGTTGAAGCAGGTCGCTAGCATAGGCATGTCCTCCCGGCGTCGGAATAAATCCAGAATCCGCATGACGGGCATCGCCACGCAAAACTAGCACATTATCTATCCCAAGAAACTGGAGATCGATGAGTGCATTTTCTGTCTCTTCCCTTGTAAAACCACCACAAATAAGATGCGGCACAGCATCTACCTTATACCTATTCATAATTGCGGCACAAATAGCTACAGTTCCAGGCCGTTTACGATAGGAAACTTTCTCAAGTAATCCACTATCATGCTGTTTATAGATATAATCTTCCCTATGATAAGTTACATCGATAAATGGCGGATTGAAATCCATCAATGGATCAATCGCGTCGTAAATACCCTGAATACTCTGACCTTTAACAGGAGGAAGAAGCTCAAAAGAGAAGAGTGTTTTGCCCTTAGCTGCTGATATATGTTCTGTTATTTTCATCTAGTTTAGTAGTTAGTTTGTTAGTAGTTAGTTGGTTAGGAGAGCTAGCGGCTAAATAATATGTTTACCATTACAATTAGTAATTAGTTGGTTAGGAGTGCTATCTACAAAAAACATGTTTTACTTTAAATGTTTAATTTTTGTTTTTAATCTGTATTTAAGTTTACTGTGTATTGTATCTAATGAAACCATTCAATAATTTCCCCGAATTTTCTATTTTATCTAAGCAATCTTTTAATTGGACTTCGTTAATGTATGTCAGGTCTTTTGAAATGTATAATTGTGTTTCTAATTCGTATAATGAGCCTCTAGCAATGCTAAGAAACTGAATGGTTTCTTTTTTATGCTGCCTGCCGCAGCCCTCTGCAATATTCGAGGGTACAGAAACAGCACATCGTCTGATTTGTGAGATTATTCCAAATTGTTCATCTTTTGGGAAAGAAGAGGTTAACTCATAGATGTGCGAAGCCAATTGCCTAGCATGTTTCCAAACGTCTAATTCAGTATATTTTTGATAATTACCCATTCATTTAACTATCTAACCACTAACCAACTAACCATCTAATTACTAACAAACTAACCATCTAACCAACTAACCATCTAATACCCCAAATTCGGGCTCAGCCACCTCTCTACATCCTCTAATGCCATATTTTTACGTTTTGCATAATCTACAACCTGATCTTTATTAATCTTTCCCAATCCGAAATATCGTGATTGAGGATGTGCAAAGTAGAATCCGCTTACCGCTGCTGTTGGGTACATGGCGAAGCTCTCCGTAAGGTGAATTCCTGTTGCGTTTTCTGCATCTAGAACTTCAAATAGCGTTGCTTTTTCGGTATGATCTGGGCATGCAGGGTAACCTGGTGCCGGACGGATACCTATATATTTTTCTTTAATTAGTTCTTCGGAGCTTAATACTTCATCATGAGAGTAGGCCCAGAATTCTTTTCTAACCAATTCATGCATACGTTCTGCGAATGCCTCAGCTAGTCGGTCGGCAAGTGCCTTGACCATAATACTGTTGTAATCGTCATAATTCTTTTCGAACACGGCAACCAGTTCATCGCAACCAATACCTGTTGTAACCGCAAATCCACCCCAGTAGTCGGCGATGCCTGATTCCTTTGGTGCTACAAAATCAGATAAAGCATAGTATGGTTCATTTTTGACTTTTTCTGATTGCTGTCTTAAAGTATGAATCGTTTTATATACCTGAGTTCTACTTTCATCGGTATAAAGTTCAATGTCATCACCCACAGAATTAGCTGGCCAAAAGCCGATTACTCCCTTCGCTTGAAGCGATTTATCAGCGATAATCTTATTTAATAGGATTCTGGCTTCATCGTATAATTTTTTAGCTTCCAGACCAACATATTCATCTTCAAAAATACGTGGAAAGCTTCCTCGGAGTTCCCAGGTATGGAAAAATGGTGTCCAATCGATATAAGGGACTAATTCTTCAAGTGAAAAGTTGGCAAAGACTTTTGTTCCTAAGAAAGCTGGTTTTTTGACTTCTGCGGGACTAAAGTCAATGTGGAATTTGGCCGCTCTAGCCTCTTCAATGCTTTTAAATTGCTTATCCGATTTCTTGCTTAAATGTGCTTCACGAGCTTTGTCATATTCGCCACGAATACCAGAAATATAAGCTTCACGGTTTTCATCGCTCATTAATGTGCTGCATACGGTAACACTACGAGACGCATCGAGCACGTGTACTGCGGGCCCCGAATAATTAGGTGCAACTTTTACAGCTGCATGAATTCTGGAAGTTGTTGCTCCGCCAAGAATTAGCGGAATGGTAAAACCTTGCCTTTCCATTTCCTTGGCGAAATGTACCATTTCATCTAAGGACGGAGTTATCAATCCGCTAAGTCCGATGATATCTACTTGCTCAGCCTTAGCTACATCTATTATTTTTTGTGCCGGAACCATCACACCAAGATCAATCACCTCAAAATTATTGCAGGCAAGAACTACCCCTACAATATTTTTACCGATATCATGAACATCTCCTTTTACCGTTGCTAGCAATATTTTACCAGCATTTTTACGCTGATTGCTATCGGCATTGGTTCTTTTTTCTTCCTCGATAAAGGGTAGGAGATAAGCCACTGCTTTTTTCATTACCCTGGCCGATTTTACTACCTGAGGAAGAAACATCTTACCTTGGCCAAATAGATCACCAACAATACCCATTCCATCCATTAGCGGGCCTTCGATTACTTCCAGTGGCTTCGCATATTTTTGTCTTGCTTCCTCCACGTCTTCATCCAGGT
>NZ_JBIILQ010000166.1:0-6304 GCF_044232565.1 Daejeonella sp.
AACACTATGGCGAGTTCGATTTTCTTTAATTACCATCGCAGCAATGCTTGCACTAGGCTATGTCACCAAATATTCGGGTGCAGATGCAACCTTAGGGCTCGCCTTGGCAAAAACAGGAGTTCTATACCCATTTTTTGGAACTATGCTTGGATGGCTAGGTGTGGCTTTAACAGGATCAGATACAGCCTCCAACGTGCTTTTTGGAAGTTTACAAACCATTACTGCCAAACAAACTGATGTGAGTCCCATTTTGATGGCCTCAGCAAACAGCTCTGGCGGTGTTATGGGTAAAATGGTGGATGCACAAAGTATTGTTGTTGCTAGTACCGCAACCAACTGGTATGGGCATGAGGGACAAATATTAAGGTATGTATTTTTCCATAGTATCGCGCTTGCGGCACTCGTGGGACTATTTGTTTTCCTGCAAGCTTATGTCATACCATTTTCAAATATGGTGGTGAAATAGAATATTGTATCATAAAAAAACCTGATCAAAATTGATCAGGTTTTTTATTTCGAAATATTATTTAATCTTATCCAATTAATAATTCCTCTCTAATACGCTTAGCAACAATTTTTTCTTCGCCAGGTACCATAATGAAGGTAACGAGTGAAATATTATTTTTACCAGCATTTAGTTCAATTCCTGGTTCACCAAGACTTAATCTTTTTTGAATTTCTTGTCCCGTAGCTTTAATCACTGTTTGATCCCAAGAAATTTCTAGATTCGGAGTTGCATTTGCTAGTTCTGGAACAAATACTCTAGTTTTAATGCTTTTAATATCCTTAACCGCATTTTCAATATGCGCAATTTGCTTCATCCAAAAATTCCATTCCTCTTCTCCAGTACGAATAAATTTCTCAATCGCCACGTATAAACCAAGAATTTCCTCTTTATTCACTTTGTGACCACGACCAATGGTACTACCTCTTGGTGAAGCACTTAAACGAGCTGCAGCGATTAAATCTTTCTTACCCATTAATACGCCAGAACTCTGCGGACCACGAATTGCTTTTCCTCCCGATAAACAAACCAAGTCAAAGCCCATATCATTGAACTTCCAAAAATTTTCAATTGGCGGAACATCAGCTGCTATATCAATCAATGTAGGGATCTTATACTTTTTAGCAACTTCAAGCCATTCCTTATGTTTAATTTGACCTTGATTGGTATTACAATTCATAAAACCCATCATAGCCGTTTTTTCATTAATTGCTTTTTCTAAGTCTGCACGAGTTTCAACCCAGACCATGGTAACACCACAGTTTTTCATGGCTTGATAATAACCAATATCATGTCCTTTTTGCAGAATCACTTCAGTTTTCATGCCTGAACCTTCCAAATGAGGAATCATGGCTGCCTTTTTAGCATCCAAACCCGAAAGAACTCCAGCAGTACCAAGCATAATGGCTGAAAAAGCTCCTGAAGTCACAGTTGCTGCCTCGGCATGACACAATTCAGCGATTTTAGCACCAACTTTATCTTGTAACTCATCAAGCATACAATATCTTTTAGAAGAATTATTGATTGCATCAATAACTTCCGGCTGCATTAAAGAGCCTGTCATAAAAGTAAGCGTTGCCCTAGCATTGATGAAGGTCCGGATACCTAATTCCTTAAACAAATCTCTTTTTGCTGCTGTTGAAGCTACATTTGCTAATTCTGCACCACTTGCACTTGTGCCAGAAAACACTCCTCCCGCTAAAGGAAGAACTGTTAAACCTTTGAGTAGGTCTCTACGTTTCATAATTTAAATTATATATTTTTTTAAAAAAATCTAATCTGATAAAACAGACAGGCATCAATTATTTTTCGGATCCATGTCCGAGGTAAGTTCTTAATTTTTCACTTTCAAACAAATCAGAGGCCGCTTTCTCTGGTTTTGCAAGCGAAACTATAATACCAACGATAAATGCAGCCGTCATTGAGACAATGGTTGGATTTTTTAAAGGGAAAATAGCTTCTTGGTTTCCTAAAATATCTACCCAAACCGTAGGACTAATCACAATTAAAGCCAAGGATAAAGTCGCACCAGTAACCATGCACCAAACAGCACCCCTTGTAGTAAATTTCTTCCAAATGATGGACATTAATAATGCTGGAAAATTTGCACTTGCAGCAATTGAAAAGGCTAGTCCCACCATAAATGCCACATTTTGACCTTTAAACATCAATCCTAAGGCAATTGCAAGAATCCCAAGGAAAATTGTTGCCCGCTTAGCGACCTTAATTTCACCTTTTTCATCAGAAACACCTTTTTTTATCACATGAACATACAAATCATGTGATATGGTAGAGGCACCTGATAGCGTTAATCCAGCAACAACTGCCAAAATAGTGGCAAAAGCTACCGATGCTATAAAGCCAAGAAAAGCACTTCCACCTGTATTTTCTGCAAGAAGAAGAGCCGCCATGTTTCCCCCTTTATCTAAACTTACTATGGCATCCTTCCCAACTAGAGCCAGCGCTGCAAAACCAATAAAAAATGTTAAAATATAGAAGTAACCTATAAAACCAGTCGCAACAAATACTGATTTTCGTGCAGCCTTATCATCTGGAACCGTGTAAAAACGCATCAAAATATGCGGCAAGCCAGCTGTTCCAAGCATCAAGGCCAGGCCTAGAGATAAAGCATCAAATGGATTGGTAATAAATCCTCCTGGAGCTAGCATATCTGCTCCATATTGTGTTTTTACGGATTGGAAAAGCTCTGTCGGACTAAAATTAAATTGAGCAAGTGCCAATAAAACCAAAATTGTGGCGCCCGACAAAAGCAAAACTGCCTTTATAATCTGAACCCAAGTTGTGGCAAGCATGCCTCCAAATAATACGTACATGGTCATAACTACGCCAACAACAACAACTGCAATTTCATAATCAAGCCCAAATAAGGTTTTAATCAAACTACCTGCCCCTACCATTTGTGCAATCAGGTAAAAAGAAATTGTTAATAAAGAACCTACAGAGGCTGCAATACGAATAGGCCTTTGTTTAAGTCGAAATGCAACCACATCTGCAAAAGTGTACTTACCTAAATTCCTCAATGGCTCTGCAACAAGAAACATGATTAATGGCCATCCAACAAGAAAACCGATCGAGTAAATAAGTCCGTCATAACCTTTTGTTGCCACCATCCCTGCGATACCCAAAAAAGAAGCCGCACTCATATAATCGCCCGCTAAGGCTAATCCGTTTTGAAAACCTGATATATTACGTCCAGCAGCATAAAATTCGGAGCCTGTTTTTGTTTTTTTTGCTGCCCAATAGGTAATATAAAGCGTAACTGCCACAAAAAGGAAGAATATCGCTATCGATACCGGATTTGCGGTACCCAAGGTGGAGGCTGTACCGCTTGAGTTAATTTGAAGAAGTAAATTCAAAGACATATAAATTAAGAATAGCTATTAAAATTGTTCTAACTTTTTTTTGATTTCATTAACATCGGAGTCGTAGTAATTATTTGCCCAATACACATACAGACCCGTAATTAACCATGAGAAGATAATGATTCCTAAGCCTACAACAATGGCCAGATTTATTGAATCACCCAATGGCATTTTAAGAAGCTCTTTATTGTAGGCGACCACTAATAAAAAGCCTATGTAAACAAACAACATCACAAACGTAAATGCCAATGAAATATTCCATCTGGTTTTTACTAGCTTTTTAAATTCGGTACTTTCTAGAATTTCATGTGTTTTAGCACTATTCATAATTTATAAAATATTGATTTATAATGATGTAAATTAAAATTAATCAGCTCAAAAAAGAATCAATTTAACAATGACCTATCATTCTATAATTCTATGAAAAAAAAATGAATTATTACAATTCATAAACAATCTTTTAAAAAACCACAAAAACGTTACGCAATCACCTAAAAATTAAGGATTATAAATTAAATTTTTAATCGAACACCACTATTATTTAATTTCTTAGTAATAAACACGCATAACAATGCAAAAAGCAATGATTTTATTAAACCTAACCATCCAGTTGTAATTAGTTCAGGCAAATGAAAGTCAGTCAATTCATAAATTCCATAAAAGAAATAGGGAATTAGATAACATAAAAGGGTATCTGTACCTGCTGATTTAATAAAATTAAAAGATTTAGACTTCTTCCAAACATCAACAATCCAATAAGTTAAGGTGAACAAGATTAAGGTTAATGCTGAACATAAAAACAACCAGGCCGGCGTTGCCCCTAATTTTGAAAGGCCCCAATAGGGCCGAGTGATAAGGGAAAGCGCAACTAATACAATAGAGGATAGTATAAAAACAAGGCTTAGCTTCAAATTGGCACTTTTTTGAACATAATGCCTAAATATAAAAGAAGATAATACCCCACCCATGGTAAGTGCCACTAATGTTCCGCCCTTTATTGTTCCAGGCAAGTAATCCAAGAAAATGGAATTGGGGATTAAATTTGCCTTATTTAGGATACTTAATGTGCAAAAGAAGATCCATCCGACCAATAGAATATATCCATTGTTTTTTGCAAATACAGTAATTAAAGCCGAAGCTAAATAAGCCCAACCAATGAGTCCGAGTATGCCCCACCAATGCGTTTCAAAACGAATATTCCCATTTTCGCCACCTCGATAAATAAAAGCGAGTAAAATCAAAATAAAAATCGCAGCGTATTGGAGGATAGATCTTAAAACAAAGCTTATTTTTTCTGAATAATTATTCCAGATTAAGAGAAAGCACAAACAAACCATTGGAAACCATGTTCCAGCTTTAATTCCACTTGCATCTGGATGAATGCTTTCCCCATTGACTAAAAAAACACCCATTGTTAATAGCGCAAAGGTTCGAAATAAAACATGTTTAAGAATTTGAGGGGAAGACTCGCCTTTTATTCTTCTTTTTTCAATAGCATAAGGCAGTGAAAGTCCCACGATAAACAAAAATGCTGGAAAAATTACATCAGAAAAGCCAATTCCATCTTCACCACGAGGAGCATGTTTCAGCCAATCTGGAATATTGCTAAGGGTCCAAAAATCATTCACAAAAATCATCAGAACCATGGTAATTGCCCTAAGTATGTCAATTGAATCAATACGCTTTGCCAAATTTTTATTGGCTTGGGTTTTTATTTCTGAGGAAATGGCGAGCATCATTTGAATTAAAAAATGAAAAATTAGAATAAAAAGTATGGAATTCTATGAATCTAAAATAGTAATATCAATCAAACAATTAACCTAAGATTAGTACATTTATGAAAATTAGAATAAAATAAATATGATATACAGTCTAAAATCAATTTTCCTTTTCGGATTGATCTTATTTTCAGGATTCAGCTATGCACAAACCTTCAGAACCTTTAATAAACCGGTAGTTTTTGATGCAGAGCGAAAAAAACTATCCATTGAATATTTAAGGGATAGGCATGGAATTATTCAAGATTCAGCTACAATTGTCCCAAGGATGATTGTTTTACATTGGACTGCCATAGCAACATTAGAGCAATCGTTCGATGCAATGAATCCTGCAATACTTCCTGGAGCTAGAAAAGGTATCGCTAGCGCCAGTAGCTTGAACGTTGCCGCACAGTTTTTAGTTGACCGCGACGGCATGATCTTCAGACAACTCCCAGAAACCGCTTTTGCACGCCATGTAATTGGCTTGAATTATTGTGCTATTGGTGTTGAAAATGTGGGTGGTAGCAATGCATTATTAACGGAGGAGCAATTAGATGCCAATGAAGCCTTAATTCGTTATTTAAAAAAGAAATACAATATTGAATATGTGATTGGGCATCATGAATATCAGAGCTTTATTGGGCATCCTTTGTTTAAAGAAACAGACCCCAATTATTTAACAGTAAAAAGCGATCCTGGAGATGAATTTATGATAAAAATAAGAGAAAGAATTAAGGATCTTAATATAAAAGGTGCGATTAAGAAATAGCTGAATTTACATTAAATCATCCTTAATTATCCCACAAAATGAATAGAATTTTAATAGCGATTACCATAATAGTCTCTTTAAATTGTACACTCCTAAAGGCCCAAACCATCAATCCTGATAATATTGAATTGGTCAAAAAAGAGTTGAATAACACAAAAAAAGAATTAAGCCTAAAGTTTTTAAATCATTCTGGAAGCCAAACATTGGTTTTGGAGCGAATGCTGGAATTAGGTATGTGGCAAGAGGCATTGAAGGGTATACATTCATTAAAAAAAGGAAGTCCAGAGCAACAACTCTTACTCGCTAATTACCTCATTTTAAACAACGATTTTTCGGCAGCCGAAAAATATGTAAATATAGTCCTGGGTCAGGATAAACAAAATGAACA
>NZ_JBIILQ010000017.1:0-21230 GCF_044232565.1 Daejeonella sp.
CTGCAAAACGCACAAAAATAATCTCCCGCAGATTAACGCCGATCAGCGCAGAAACAATCTGCGGAATTCTGCGACATCTGCGGGAAACAAAAATCATCCTTCACAGACTGCCTTGTCCTAAAATGAGTTTAATTCTTCTTTCATTTGTTTACTTTTTGTATAAACCTAATTCAGGACAAGTCACCCAGTTCATTTGACAGCAGATATTAAAATCTGCAAAACGCACAAAAATAATCTCCCGCAGATTAACGCCGATCAGCGCAGAAACAATCTGCGGAATTCTGCGACATCTGCGGGAAACAAAAATCATCCGTTCACAGACCCTTCATTACCTTTCTTCCGCCTCGGCTGGTGTGGCAATCATTTGACAGCTTTCTTAAAAACATGCTATAAAACCCAAATAAAATTATTTAGCAGGATCCCCTAGCACTGTCCCTCCCCTACCTTTCTTCCGCCTCGACTGGTGCGGCAATCATTTGACAGCTTTCTTAAAAACATGCTATAAAACCCAAATAAAATTATTTAGCAGGATCCCCTAGCACAGTCCTTCCCCTACCTTTCTTCCGCCTCGGCTGGTGCGGCAATGACAACCCTAGCCCTCGCAGAACCTTTCATAGCATCAGACGCAGCGGTGGGGTTTATTCGATTTTTTTTATTGTTTTTAGTGGCTCTCATGGTCTCGGCGAAGAGCCTCGGCTTGGTCCCTTTTTTCCTGAAGAAAAAGGACTAGCCCCCGCGGCGATGAGCGGGAAACATCATTAAACCTCCAATTCTCCCTGTCTTGTCCTAAAATGAGTTTACACAAAAATCAATCATTTCCAATCCTCTCAAAAAAATCGTATCTTCAATCATGCTCAAGCTCCTCACCGCATCCCAAACAAAAGAGGCAGACAATCACACGATAAAAGCCAAAAACATCACTTCGCTTGAATTAATGGAAGATGCTGCCAATGCCTTTGTAAGAGCATTTTTAGAAGAGATCCCAAATATTGATACCTCTATTAGCATTTATTGTGGCATCGGGAATAATGGTGCTGACGGGCTCGCCATAGCGCGTTTATTGAAAAACCATGCCTACGACCGCCTATCGGTTAAAATTGCCCGTTTTTCAAGCAAAGAGAGTCCCGATTTTAACGAAAACCTTAAACGCCTACATTTAACAGGCATTCCAATCAGCGAAATAAACAATGTCAATTCCTTTCCTGTAGAACAGGCAGAGTTAATCATCGACGGACTTATCGGTTCGGGGCTAAACAAACCATTAGAGGGTAATTTAAAAGCCTTAGTGGATCATTTAAACCAACTCAATAAGAAAGTTATTGCCATTGATATTCCCACAGGATTCCCTTGCGAAGGCCCACTAGATCCAATTGCAAGCATATTAAAAGCAAATCTTTGCATCTGTTTCCAGCGTCCGAAAATCAATTTCTTCTTCCCTGAATCAGAAAGGGCATTAGATCGTTTTAAAACAGTTAACATCGGCTTAGACGAACAATTTATTCAATCGCGAAGCAGTAAATGGGAATTACTTGAAGCGGATGATATCCACCACATAATAAAAGTCAGAAAGCCATTCAGCCATAAAGGAAGCTACGGGCATACCCTAATTATCGCCGGGAATACAGAAACCATGGGTGCTGCCCTACTTTGTGCAGATGCTTGTTTGCATTCGGGTGCGGGACTAACAACAGCATGTATCCCGGAAGGTGGATATACAGCAATGAATTGCTATGCTCCGGAAGTAATGATTTTACCTAGATCCGTAAAAACCACTTTTGAAAAATACAATGCCATAGCTATTGGCCCTGGTTTAGGCACTAATCAAGAAGCCAGTGATTTATTAGACCAATTGTTAAATTCTGGAAAGTCGCCCTTGCTAATCGATGCAGATGCGATTAACCTATTGGCATCTAATCCTGAACTTCTGAAAAAACTACCCAAAGATTGCATTATCTGTCCGCATGTAAAGGAATTCGACCGTCTCTTCGGCCATTCAAATTCCTGGTGGGAACGACTAAACCTAGCCATAAAAAAAGCACAAGAATTAAAAATTATCATCCTCTTAAAAAACCGCTATACATTTATCTTTTGTCCCGATGGGAAGGTCCTAATTAACCCCACAGGAAACCCCAAAATGGCCGTGGGAGGCATGGGTGATGTGCTTTGCGGGATGATCGCAGCATTTTTAGCACAATCCTACTCCATAAAAGAATCTGCTATATTAGCTACTTACCTACATGGCGCAGCAGGAGATCATTTGAGCAAGATGAATTCAATCCCACCCAGATATATCATCCAAGAGCTGCCCAAAATCATTAAAAAACATAACATTCATAAAACATGAATCGTGCGTAGGGACAGGGCGCGACCTGTCCTCTCAATATGAAAGGACAATTAAAAATCGAAAAGGTGTTTCTCAGCATGATAAGAGGAGCGAACTAGCGGACCGCTTTCTACATATTTAAAACCCATTTCAAGTCCTACTACTTTATATTTTTCAAACTGCTCTGGTGTAATCCAGTCGATAACAGGATGATGCGTACGAGAAGGCTGCAAATATTGTCCCAACGTTAAAATATGTACCCCAACAGCAAGAAGATCTGCCATGGCCTCCAAAACATCTTCTTCGGTCTCACCCAAACCAAGCATAATGCCTGATTTAGTCCTTAAACCTGCTTCATTAATTCGACGAAGACATTCCAAGCTACGGTCATATTTTGCTTGAATACGCACTTCTTTCGTCAGGCGACGTACAGTTTCCAGATTATGAGAAACCACTTCAGGGCGCGTTTCAAGCACACGATCTAAATTATCCCAAATGCCCCTAAAATCTGGCAGAAGGGTTTCTAGGGTGGTCCCGGGACTTTCCTTACGGATGGTATTAATTGTTTCAGCCCAAATTGTTGAACCACCATCTTTCAAATCATCACGATCTACCGAAGTAATCACACAATGTTTAACCTGCATTAATTTCACCGAATTAGCCACACGATTAGGCTCATCTGTATCAACCGCAAGGGGTCTTCCTGTGGCCACAGCACAAAAGGAACAAGAACGAGTACAGATATTACCTAAAATCATAAAAGTGGCTGTGCCGGCACCCCAGCACTCGCCCATATTGGGACAATTACCACTTTCGCAAATGGTATGAAGTTTATGCGTATCAACAAGGCTGCGAACATGAGCGTACTCTTTTCCAACCGGAAGCTTTACGCGAAGCCAATTAGGCTTGCGTTGCATTTGATTAACTGGGATAACCGGTAACTCGATCATAAAGCAAAAGTAAAGAATTTTAGGAAGATTTTAGCGCCAAATACGCAGTTCCTTAATTTTGACATTGGAGTGTTATTCTGAAAGATATTCTTTGATATGCTTGCCTTACACTCGTATATTTATTTATTTTTGATTAGAGAAATTATAATCCACAAATGGCAACTATAGAAACAAGCTACTTAGGCGAGCTAAGAACTGAAGCGAAACACGTTTTATCTGGAAATACATTAATTACAGATGCTCCTTTAGATAATCAAGGCAAGGGAAAAGCATTTTCGCCAACCGATTTAATGTCGGCCTCATTGGGTAGCTGTATGTTCACCATTATGGGTATTGCAGCCAGAGAACATGGATTTAACATCGATGGAAGTACTTGTTCAATCACAAAAATTATGGCGGCAGAACCACGAAGGGTAAGTGAAATTCAGATAAGCTTTAATTTTCCGGCGATACAATACAGCGATAAGCAAAAATTAATTTTAGAAAAAGCTGCCAAAAACTGTCCTGTTGCCAAAAGCTTACACCCCGATCTTGTACAGAACGTCAGCTTTAACTTCCAGGACTAGAATTTATTATTTTAAAGGGGTTTAGGCCATTTGTTCAGCCAACTCTTCGGCAGAAATTTCACCATGTGAGGTTTCATAAATACATTCCCCATTTTTGATCAGAAGCATTTGTGGCGATTCGTGGTGGACTTTAAACTGCTCAGCAATTTTATTCGAAATCTCTCTAAAACTAATTAAATCAAGAAAATATACTGGAGTCCCTTCAGGAATTGAGTCCCAATCATGCTCAAACCTTTTTTTAGCCATCATACTCACAGAACAGCGCGTACTATGCTTAAAAATTACGCTATATCCTTGTACATTGGCAATGTCTAATAATTGTTCAAGATTGTCTAATGGAATCCAGTTCATGATTTAAAACCTAATAAATATGATGTAAAATTATAAAAAAGGGAATTTTGGCCTTCAGACGATGGTCAAATTAGGGAAATAGAATAACTATGTGACTAACGTCTTGACTTTGGATAAGTCCCATAAGCCGGACATAGTTTTGATGAGCATGCCTGCAAAACCGTTAAGGCTATGAAAAGGGACAATACACCGATGGCTACTTTCTTCATGATTATTTTTTTAAAATTGATGAATTAAATTCAAAAATCAAATTTTCTTTTTTATTGATGCGAAGAATGCTTGATTCCAGCCATCATTATAGCTGTTACCGCAGCTTCCTCTCCTTTATTACCGTGTTTGCCACCAGCACGATCAAGCGCTTGCTGCAAATTATCTGTCGTTAATACGCCAAAGATCACCGGTTTATTGTGTTTGATAGAAACATTAGCCACCCCATTGGCTACAGCATTACAAATAAAAGTAAAGTGAGGTGTTTCACCCTGAATAACGCAACCTAGGCAAATAACCGCATCTAAATTTTTATTGGCTAGTAAAATATCCGCTCCCGAAATAAGCTCAAAACTCCCTGGAACTTTTATCGTTTGTATATTCTCTTCTTTAGTGCCATGCTTTAGAAGCGCTAAATAGGCGCCTTCATACAAAGCTCCGGTAACGTTGGCATTCCACTGTGAAACAATGATTCCAAATTTATAGGCCTCCGCTGAAGGTACATCAATATGAGAAAAATCAGAAAGACTCTTTAGGTTTGTAGCCATGGCTTAAAATGATAAATGGCCATTAACGGAAAATTCGTTAATGACCATTTGAAAAAATAGAATTATTGCTGTGCTTCTGCACGAGCAATGTAAGAATCAATCGAAGTAGCTTCCGCACTTTCAGAAAAATCAGTTCTGATTTTATTGTATGCTTCTGCAGCAGACTTGAAATCTTTTTGCTCTTCATAAACTAATCCTAATTTTTTCAGAAACATCGGACTAGTTAACGTGTTTGGGTTTTTGTCGACCGCCTTTTTATAAAAAGTAATGGCTTTTGAATAATCTTTAAGCTCGCTATACGCATCGCCAAGCATTCCTAAAACTAGAGGATCAATTACCGGACTTCCAGTGCTGCTATATTTTCCTAAAGCATCTACTGCTTTTTGGAATTCACCTTTTTGCAAATATAAACCGCCAAGATATACATTGGCAAGGTTAGCAGATTTAGTATTTGAATACTCTTCAACAATCTTTTCAAAACCTGGGTAAGATCCGTCGCCAGATATCGCTCTGTCTTTCAAGGAATCCGTTGACAAATATTCTTCCGCTTTGTACATTTCATTGGCAGCCTTCTCTGCTCTAGGAGCTAAGTAGAAGTTTTGGTATCCAACATATAAAAGTACTAAACCAATAATGGCAGCAGCAATTACAGCTAAGCTTTTTGTATTTTCTTGTACAAATTTGCCTGTTTTCCCAAGCTGATTTTCAGCTTCTGTGATGTTATCTTTTTGATCTTTAGACATTGGTATTTTAAAAATTGTGAATGCTCTTAATAAAACAATCCCGCAAAAATACATTTTTCAGTCTAAGTTTCAAATTTAAATGAATAGAATGATTTTTTTAAAAAGAATAGGGCTTGGTGAACGCCAGAATGATTTTATTAAAGCATAAAAAAAATCTTTTTGAAATGGACTAAAAAACATGGAGAATTGCAAAATAAAGAAAGCAAAAGAGTAAATTTGGCATTTAGTGATCTGTACAAGCATACCTATGTGGCTCCAAAAATTATCCGTTATAAATTTCAAGAATTATTCTGAAGCTGAATTAAGCTTCTCGGAGACTGTAAACGCTTTTACAGGAAACAATGGAGCGGGAAAAACCAATATTCTCGATGCGATACATTACCTATCCCTTTGCAAAAGCTTTTTCAATCCAATTGATAGTCAGCAGATTAAGCAAGGGGAAGATATCTTCATGATTCAAGGAACTTTCCAAAAAGATGAAAAAGACGAGCTTATTTACTGCGGATTAAAACGTAATCAGAAAAAGAAATTTAAACGCAATAAAAAGGAATACCAACGCTTGGCAGATCACATCGGGATTTTTCCTTTGGTGATGATCTCACCTAATGATATTAGTTTAATTATTGAAGGCAGTGAAGAGCGGAGGAGATTTATTGACAATGTTATCTCACAAACCGACAGCCAGTACCTCGACGAGCTAATTAGCTATAACAAAAGCCTCATGAACAGAAATGCTTTGTTAAGGCAGATTGCTATTTCAGGCAGGTATGACCCAGCCTTGATGGAAATCTATGATGATCAGCTGATTGTATCAGGAAGCAATATTTTTGAGAAGCGGAAGGCTTTTATGATTGAATTTCGAGAGATTTTCAATAAACATTATCAATACCTCAGTGAAGATGCTGAACAGGTGGAATTGGTTTATGATTCGCCGCTATTAACGAGTAGCTTTTCTGATATACTACGCAAAAACAGTGAACGCGATCGGATTCTGGAACGTACCTCTAGCGGAATTCATAAGGATGAATTGAGTTTTACCATTCATGGTATGGTTCTTAAAAAATTTGGATCTCAGGGACAACAGAAATCGTTTTTAATCGCCCTAAAACTCGCTCAGTACACTTTTCTACATAGGCAAAAAGGTTTCGAACCTCTTTTGCTTCTGGATGATATTTTTGATAAATTAGATGACGCGCGCACTACTAAGTTAATGAAAATGGTATCCGACAAGGATTTCGGACAGATATTTATTACCGACACTAGCAGAAAAAGAATCGAAGAGATTTTTAGCACGCTAAATGTTCCGATTAATATTGTTGACATCGACAAAGGAGCAATTGTTGTTTCATAATTGTACAGGTACTAAAAAGCAGAACATGAGCCGCACAAATGACAGATCGCTAAAGGATGCAATTGAGCAAATGCTTCAGGTTTATAAGCTGCAACGAAAAGTTGATGAAACCGCTCTGATTGTTGCTTGGCCTGAAATGATGGGAAAAGCAGTTGCTAACCGTACCAAGGATATTTTTATCCGCAATAGGAAATTATTTATCCGACTGGAATCTGCTGTAATAAAAAATGATTTGATGATGATGCGCTCAGATATCATCGAGAAAATGAATGAACGTGCTGGATCGAGTATTATCGATGAGATAATTTTTCTCTAGTTTATCGCTTCCGTTCGCTATAGTTTTTTACTAAGAGGTAGTATAAAACGGTCATGAAGAAGGCAATAGAGAATGCTTTTAGTGCAAATAAATAGTCCAGATTAGTATCCCAACCCCCAAAATAGGAAACTGTTCCCGGGATGATCAACATCACCAGAAAAAAAATAAGGTAGCGAGTTTGGAAAATTTTCATGGCTTGATTTCAATATTCGCCCTGAATTTTTGAACATCCTTCAGGGCGAATAATTAGCTTTTATTAGAAACGCTCAAATGCAGTAAAGAAAAAGCTTCCTTCAATTTGTGCATTTTCGTCAGAGTCAGACCCGTGAATCGCATTGGCATCAATAGATTTTGCGTACTTATTACGAATTGTTCCAGGCTCCGCCTTTGATGGATCAGTTGCGCCAATAAGATTACGGAAATCTTCCACTGCATTATCTTTTTCAAGAATTGCTGCTACTATCGGGCCAGAAGACATGAAGTCGACCAAATCCTTGTAAAAAGGGCGCTCACTATGAACCGCATAAAACTGCCCAGCGATATCCTTATTCAAGCGCGTATACTTTAAAGCAATCACTTTAAATCCGCCTTTAATAATGTCATCTAAAATAGCTCCGGTGTGGCCATTGGCTACAGCATCGGGCTTAATCATTGTAAAAGTTCTGTTTGTTGCCATCTTATTATTTGAAAATTGCAGCAAAAGTACAGCTAATTAATCAAAGGCTAAAGGATTTTAAAAAATCAGACCTACAAAATCAGTAATTTTAATAGCTTTGCATTCCTTTGGAACTCACATGTTGGAAATAAGCCATTTAAAAGAATTTTTAGCTGAACCTAAGCGCATTGTCATCACTACTCATCCTAAACCGGATGGTGATGCAATGGGATCTTCTTTGGGTTTATACAACTATCTGATTCAAAAAGGTCATCAAATACAGGTAATTACCCCTACCGACTACCCCAATTTTTTACATTGGATGCCTAATAATTCTGAAGTGATTGTATTTACTGAGGAGGAGGAAAAGTCGAAAGAGCTTGTCGCACAAGCGGATATTATTTTCTGTTTAGATTTCAATTCACTTACAAGAATCTATGAATTAGGTGATTTCGTGCGTGCATCAAAAGCAAAAAAAGTCTTAATTGATCATCATTTAGAGCCCGAAGGTTTTGAAGATTACCGATTATGGGCCACCAGTGCTTGCGCCACTGCACATTTAGTCTATGAATTTATTGTAGATATTATGGGCGATCGCGAGCTTCTAAATAAGGATGTTGCCTCTTGCTTGTACACTGGAATCATGACCGATACCGGTTCATTCCGTTTTCGCTCTACAACGGCACATGTTCACCATATTATAGCAGATTTGATAGCTTGTGGTGCAGATAATACACTCATACATCAATTGGTATACGATGATTTCTCAATAAACAGGTTACGCTTCTTGGGACATTGCCTTCTAAATAAATTGGAAGTCTTGCCGGAATACAATACGGCTATAATTTTAATTACAAACGAGGAGCTGGAAGAATTTCAGGTAAATACAGGTGATACTGAAGGCATTGTTAATTATGCCTTATCCATCAGTGGGATACGTTTAGCGGCCCTAATTATTGAGCGCCAAAATGTTGTTAAACTATCTTTACGCTCTATTGGGGATTTCCCGGCCAATGAAATCTGTAAGAAATATTTCAGTGGTGGAGGCCATAAAAATGCATCTGGAGGAATATCAAATGAAAAAATAGATACAGTAAGGGAAAAGTTTAATGTAATTTTGCCGGAATATAAATCTCTTTTAGTAAAATAGCGGATTGAATAAAATAAAATTTAACATAAATAGCAAATAAATAACAAACGAATAAACCCAAAAAGAAGACATCAAGAGTAAAAATACACCTCTTGGTAGAATCATTAAAAACAAATGTATATCTCAAGATGAAAAAATTAGTAATCGTATTAGGGCTTGCAGTTACGGGATTAACCGCCTGCAAAAATTTCGAAAAAGGTGAAGGAGACATGTTGTACAAGATCCACACCGACAAAGCTGGTGAAACAATTAAAGAAGGTGATTTCATAGCTTTTAAAGCAATTGAAAAAACTGAAGGTGATTCTGTATTGTATAGTTCATATGATTATGACCGCCCTTCTTTAATGGTTAAAGAAAAATCCGTTTTCAAAGGCGATCTTTTTGCTGCTTTAAGTCTTTTAAGTGAAGGAGATAGTGCAACATTCAAAATCAATATCGACTCAATGGTTCAGAAAATGGGTCGTCCAATGCCATCAGATACTACCAAGAAATACTTAGTTTATACTATTAAAATCGACAAAGTAATTCCTAAAGGCAATTTAAACGACAGTCTTTTCCGCGTGAAAATTGATGCTTATTTAAAAGCAGAAATGGAAGTAGCTAAAACTAGCGAGGTTAAAAAAATAAAAGCTTATGTAGCATCTAAAAGTTTAAAGCCAACGGTGAGTGCTTCAGGATTAAATTATGTGATTAGCACGCAAGGTAGTGGTGCAAAAGCGAATCCTGGCGATACTGTTCTTGTTAATTATACAGGAATGTTCTTAAGCGGAAAGGTATTTGATACAAGCTTAGCTGAAGTAGCAAAAAAGAGTGGCACGTTCAATCCACAGCGTCCTTATGAGCCTCTTAAACTTCCTGTTGGAATGAATAGCTCTATCCCTGGATTTGAAGAAGGTTTAATGTTATTATCAAAAGGAGCTAAAGCAACTTTAATTTTACCGTCAAACTTAGCTTATGGCGAACAAGGAAATCAAGGTATTCCTCCATTTTCTCCACTTATTTTTGAGATAGAAATGGTAAATATTATCCCAGCTAGAGCAGCATTAGCTCCTCCACCTCCACCAGTACCTGCAAAGAAATAGTTTATTCAATAAACACACATTAAAAAGCCTTTCAGGATATCCTGAAAGGCTTTTTAATGTTATAGATATTTTGAAGTAGAACTACAATCTGGAGGCACTTGTCATTATATCTTTATAATACTGCTCGTAAATTGGAACAATTAAACTCAATTCAAACTCCTTTGCACGATTTAAGGCTCCTTCTTTAAAAGAAGCTAATTTTTTATCATCCTCAAGAATAAAAATAGAATGCGCGGCCATAGATTCAATATCACCTACTTTATCCATAAATCCGGTGACGCCATTGATGTTCAACTCCGGTAAACCCCCGGCATCTGAAGTGATTACAGGCACCTTACAAGCCATTGCCTCTAGTGCTGCCAATCCGAAGCTCTCTGATTCAGAAGGCATTACAAAAAGGTCGGCAACGGAAAGAATTTCTTCAACCGCATCCTGTTTCCCTAAAAAGCGAACATTATCACAAATTTCAAGGTCACGGCAAAGCTGTTCACAATACACACGCTCAGGGCCATCACCTACCATTAATAATTTTGAGGGAATAACTTTTTGGATTTTTTCAAAAATATGAACTACATCCTGCGTTCTTTTCACTTTTCTAAAATTGGACGTATGCACCACAACACGCTCATTATTAGGTGCAATTGCCACCTTAAAATGATCTTTAGCCTTCAGATTAAAACGCTCTAAATCAATGAAATTGGGAATAACTTTAATATCTTTTTTAACCTCAAAATGTTTGTAGGTGTCTTCTTTTAAGTTTTCGGAAACTGCGGTAACTCCATCCGACTGGTTGATAGAAAAAGTAACAACTGGTTTGTATGTTGGGTCTTTCCCCACAAGGGTAATATCGGTACCGTGTAGCGTGGTAACCACAGGAATATGAATTCCGAATGTTGCCAAAATTTGCTTTGCCATAAATGCCGCCGAAGCATGTGGAATGGCATAATGCACGTGTAACAAATCTAATTTCTCAAAGCGCACAACATCAACCAGCTTACTTGCCAAAGCTAGCTCATAAGGAGGGTAATCGAATAGTGGATAATTGGATACGGAAACTTCATGATAAAAGAGGTTTTCGGAAAAGAAATCGAGACGCGCAGGCTGCCTATAGGTAATAAAATGGACCTGGTGACCATTATCAGCGAGGGCCTTCCCTAATTCGGTGGCAACCACCCCACTACCTCCAAAGGTAGGATAACATACAATTCCGATTTTCATAGTGGATTTATCCAAAAAACAAAGTTAATAAAAATGGATTGAATAGCCACAAAAGGTGAATACCCAATAAGAAAGCAGGTATTCTGAAAAATTAATTTTGCACAGCCTTAGGAGCAACAGGTAAAAACAGGATTGAAATTCGAATCAAAATTGAAATTCGTTATTCAACCTTGTCTAATTTTGCTGTACTTACTTGATTACCAATCGCTTCATATATTACATCCTGAATTCGGCTTCGAATATTAAGATCTAATAATTTAGTGCTTACACCTGGGTTAACTCTATTTGATAAGAAAATATAGACCAATTTATACTTTGGATCAACCCAAACGCATGTCCCAGTATAACCTGTATGCCCAAAAGTTTGAGGTGATGCCAATTTGGAAGGATAACCCTTGGTACTTTCAGGATCCCAACGATCAAAACCGAGCCCCCTGCGGCTCACATCCGATTGCTTTGCGGTAAACATATCCACCGTTGCCGGTTTAAAAAACTCAGTCCCACCATAAGTACCCCTATTTAGAAGCATTTGGTATAAAATAGCCAAGTCATTGGAACTAGAGAAGAGTCCCGCATGCCCAGAAACACCTCCCACCATGGCAGCACCCTGATCATGAACATAACCCTCTAATAATGTTTTGCGAAAAACCTGATCATCTTCAGTCGGAATGATCTCCTGCTTCGAAAATCGTAATCGCGGATTAAACCCAGCTCTAGTCATTCCTAATGGCTTATAAAATTGATCCATGACATAATTCTCCATAGGCTTCCCCGACTGTCGCTCCACCATTTCTTTCATGAAATACATACTTAGGTCGCTATAAATATATTTACCGCGATTAGCCAAGTTTGAATTTAGCATTTGTGGCCACATCACCTCAGCAAAGAAGGCCTTCCTCATGTAAAAATTATCAGCTGCTTTGGTAGGATATGCTGCTGTTGAATCACGGCTATAATCGCTTTCAAGCATATTTTTATAGAATGGGATAAAAGGAATAAAGCCTGCTTGATGTAGCATCACCTCACGAACTGAAATATCCTTTTTATTGGTACTTCGAGCTCTCGGTATATAGGCTCCGATTGTGGTATCCAACTTCAGATTCCCTTGCTCAAAGAGGCGCATAACCGCCATCGTTGTTGCAGATGTTTTCGTAACACTTGCAAGGTCATAAATATCACTAATTCTAGTAGGTGTACTATCCGTATAGGTTCTTGTGCCGAAAGCTTTATTATAGATAACCTTTCCATCCAAAACCACCATCACCACCGCTCCTGGAGCTGCCTTGGAGCGAATTGCTTCCGCAGCAATTTCATCAATACCTTTTAATGCGGTACTATTGATACCTAATTCTTCTGGAACTGTATATTTCAGCCTACTTGCCACAGTTTCAAAGCCTGAACCTGATTTATATTTAGCTGAAATGTTCTTTTCTAGCTTTGCAATAGATCCAATTCCACCAAAAATAAGTTGAGCCGATAAATTAGCTGAAAGTGCTGATTTTTTCGCTGTCCAAATAATTGGCACGTTCAGATTATTCATTAATTTAAGGCTCTGAACATCCCCAGAAAGGCTAATAATAAGTTGTTTATTCTCTTGTAAATCTAATAGTAAGGGCAGTGTACGTGGATCATTCAATGACTGGTCGCTAACCTGAACAATAACAGTATTGAAAAATTTAAGGTCATCGTTTAATTCATCAAATGTGCTTGGGTTAAACTTGTAATTTAAAGATTCAAATGGCCGAATCACAGTATATTTAGTGGAAATACTATCAAACTCTGAAGAAAATGCAGAGCCAATATTTACGCTTGCAATACTTAGATCTTGCAGATTTTTTAGGGGAATTATACCCTTTTCATTATTCAGCAAAACGCTTGATTTCTCAATATTTCTTTCCTCCCTAATCAGCGCATTATTTTGGAGATGTTCAGCTGTTTGTGCACATGCCGAAACAGATAATGAAACTATTAAACAAAAGGTAGGGAGAGCATAACTAACTCTGAATAAATTACTTAGCATAAACTTTTTCACCATTTAAATATGTTTTTAAAACTTTAGTTTTGAATAAATTTGCCGCATCAGCTTTCATTAAATCTTGATCCAGAATTATAAAATCTGCAAATTTTCCTACTTCGAGGCTACCTTTTTCTTTTTCTTCAAAATTACCTTTTGCCGCCCAGATTGTCATGCCACGGATAGCTTCTTCACGGCTCAGAGAATTTTCCATTTGAAAACCAGTTTCAGGATAGTTTTTCTGATCCTTCCTGACTACAGCCGAATAAAAAGTAAACATCGGATTAATATCCTCCACTGGAAAATCTGTTCCCAACACTAACCAGCCATTTTGATCAAGCAATTGCTTAAAGGCATAAGCGCCTTTAACACGCTCAGAACCCAACCTGTCGGCTGCCCAATACATATCTGAAGTGGCATGTGTGCTTTGAACGGAAGGAATCACACTATTATTACCGAACAGTTTAAAATCTTCTTGATTTACTACCTGGGCATGCTCAATGCGCCAGCGAGCGTCATTTTTGCCCTTTAATACCCTTCCATAAATAGACAGAATTTCACGGTTCGCCGAATCACCAATGGCATGAGTATTCATTTGGAAACCCTTTTCCGCGATTTTCTTGGCTACTTCCTCAAAATGAGTCTTGGCACTTAATAAAAACCCGGAAGTGCTAGCCTTATCCGAATAAGGCTCTAAAAGACAAGCGCCTCGCGAGCCTAAAGCACCATCCATATAGACCTTAAACGATCTGATGTTTAATCGCTCGGTTTTAACAGCCCCATTTTTAAAAAGATACTCGTAGTTGGCAGCATTATCTGAAAGCATTCCATAAATGCGCATTTTTAACTGATTTTCTTTTTGCAAATCTGATATAATGGGAATAAGCTCGTGGCTAATGCCGCAATCAGTTACTGTGGTGAGTCCCACCGCAAAACAATTCCTCTGTGCATCCAATAGCGACTCCCTAATTTGTTTAGCCGATGGTGCTGGAATTTTGGAAACTACAAGCCCCTCAGCATTATCAACCAATATTCCAGTTAATTTACCTTGAACAGTTTCAATTTCACCGCCTTCAATTTTCTGATTTGGTTTAAGTCCCGCTAAATCCAAGGCAAACTTGTTGGCAATAGCTGCATGGCCATCAACACGTGATAAAATTACGGGCCTATTTGGAAAAAGCTCATTAAGTTTTTGATTATCGGGAAACTCTTTTGTTGGCCAGTCATTCTGATCCCAGCCTCTGCCAATAATCCATCCTTCCGGATTTTCGATGCTAAATGCCTTCAATTTTTCGAGAATTTCGTCCCAGCTTTTTGTTCCAACTAAGTTAGCATTCTGCAAACCAGCCCCATAGCCATAAAAATGGGCATGACCATCAATAAACCCTGGGAAAATGGCATTCCCTTCAGCATCGAGCGTTTCACCTTGATACTTACTCAAAATATCTTTAGAAGCCCCTACTTCAAGAATTTTTCCATCCTTTACAGCAAAAGCCTCAGCTACAGTAAACTGATTGTCAACGGTATAAACTTTAGCGTTGTGAACGATAAGATCTACCGATTTTTGCGAGCTGCAGGAAAACAAAAAGAAAGTGCCTAGCACCCAAAGTATGTTCTTTGCCATTTTCAATAATTACTAATTGATGATTTATTGGTAAATATAAATTATGCGCTGAGAATTTTGGCCTTAAATTGAAATAATATAGTTTTTATAGGAAAGCTTATTAAAAAAAATGATTTTTTTCCTTAGCATTATCCACATTATACACGCATAAGCGTAAAAGAACTTATCTTTGAATGATAAAGATTGGTTTTTTTATAAAACCTTATTGCTATTCGTTTTCAAAAGAAATTAGTTATGTTAGGGATTGCACTTAGGTGTATTCAAAAAAAATAAAAGAATATTTTGTCTGATATCATACAACTTTTACCCGATTCGGTCGCCAATCAAATTGCTGCAGGAGAAGTAGTGCAAAGACCGGCCTCGGCACTGAAAGAGCTTATTGAAAATGCAATTGACTCGGGGGCTGATAAGATCCAGGTACTAATCAAAGATGCTGGAAAATCACTCATTCAAGTAATTGATAATGGCTGTGGAATGAGCCTGACTGATGCACGTATGTGTTTTGAACGCCATGCCACCTCCAAAATTCGTAAGGCAGAAGATCTATTTGCTATCCGAACCATGGGCTTTAGAGGAGAAGCGATGGCCTCCATTGCTGCAATTGCTCAGGTTGAACTAAAAACTCGACGCCATGAAGATGAATTAGGTACCTGCATCCGCATCGAAGGATCAGAAATTATTGGTCAGGAGCCTGTTTCTACCATGCCTGGGACCAGCATTAGCGTAAAAAATCTATTTTACAATACCCCAGCGCGACGTAATTTCCTGAAAGGTAATCCGGTTGAAATCCGCCATCTAAACGATGAGTTTCAGCGTGTTGCCCTCGCTAATCCGGAAATATTTTTTACGCTTCACCAAGATGGTCATGAAGTATTCCATTTACCCAAAGGAAGCCTCAAACAAAGAATTATCCATCTTTTTGGCAATGCCTACAACCAGAAATTAGTCCCAGTTGAAGAAACAACATCCATTATCGACCTTAAAGGATACATCGGTAAGCCTGAATTTGCCAAGAAAACCAGAGGTGAGCAGTTCTTTTTTGTTAATAATCGCTTTATCAAAGATCCATACCTAAATCATGCCGTACTAAATGCTTTTGAGGAGGTTCTAAGTGCCGATAGCTATCCCCTTTACGTTCTTTTTATCGATATCGACCCTGCAAAGATTGATATTAATGTACATCCTACAAAAACGGAGATAAAATACCAGGATGAAAAAGCCATTTATGCCATCATCCGATCAGCAGTAAAACGCTCCTTAGGCCGCTACAATATCAGTCCGACGCTCGATTTTAACCAAGAAACCGGATTTAGTCGGATGATTAGCCCCAAAGCCCCAGAAGATATTATACCCCCTGCCATTTCTTTCAACCCCGATTTCAACCCTTTTTCTCCCGAAAAAAGAGAGCGCGAGATCCCATTTCTAAGAAATAGTCAGGAAGAACGAAAAACTATCAGCAAAAACTGGGGTTCACTTTATGAAATCATTGATCCTGAGGCACATCAAAGCGGAATGAACTTCGATGTTAACCGTCAGGTAGAGATTGAAAACAAGGTCTTAAAAAGCATTGGAAAGCAGATATTTCAGCTACACAATCGTTTTATAATTTCGCAAATCAAGTCGGGATTTATGCTTATCGATCAGCAAGCAGCTCATGAACGTATTTTGTTTGAGCGCTTCCTGCAGCACCTCGAGAGCAGGCAAGGAGCAAGCCAGCAGAGTTTATTTCCACAAACAGTGAGCCTTAATGCTGTTGATTTCGAGTTAGCTAAAGAACTTTTAAGCGATATCCAATCACTGGGCTTCCAAATTCGTGAGTTCGGCAAAAACACCTTGATCATTGAAGGAATTCCGGCAGATATTGGAACCAATATTAATGAATTGGAGATTTTGGAGCACCTTTTAGAGGGTTTTAAGAATAATCAAAGTACCTTAAAACTTAGTAAACGTGAAAGTCTGGCAAGAGCATTAGCACGCAACACATCCATCAAGGCTGGTCAGTACTTAGGCCCCGAAGAGATGAATGCCCTGATAGATGAATTATTTGCATGCGAAATGCCAAATACTTCGCTAAGTGGAAAGCCGGTAATCAGTACCTTTACTTTAGAAGAATTATTACAACGATTTGAAAAATAAGACCACCGACAAATAATTATGATGCCATTCGCTAATACGCCCACAGTAGTAAAGAATCTGCTCATCATCAATATCATCTTTTACATTGCAACAATGATATTTGGCGGACCAATGATGACGCAAGCGTTGGGCGTACATTATTTTGATTCGCCCGACTTTAAAATATGGCAAGTAATCACTTATATGTTCATGCATGATTATTCGTCGCTATTTCATATACTCTTCAATATGTTTGCCCTCTATACCTTTGGGTCATCGTTGGAGCATATTATGGGGCAAAAACGCTTCCTGAATTTTTACCTTATCACTGGCTTAGGGGCCCTCGGACTCCAACTTTTGGTACAAAGTATTGAAGTTTATAATATTACTGGCAGCGCAATTAATAATGGTTCATTTATTATAGATAGCTACAAAAGAACTATCTCATTCAATCCAGAACTTATTAGTCAGGAGCAAGCATCAACCCTACTTGGAATTTATACCACCCCAATGGTAGGCGCATCAGGCGCAATATTTGGACTATTAATAGCCTTTGGGATGTTGTTCCCTAATGCGGAATTGTTTATTATGTTTATTCCAGTACCTGTAAAAGCAAAATATATTATTCCCGTTTATGTAATCCTTGAATTATTTTTGGGTGTAAAACAATTTTCTGGTGATTCTGTTGCTCACTTTGCCCACCTTGGTGGTGCATTATTTGGCTTTATTTTAATTAAAATGTGGCATTTCAAGCGCCGCGACAAATTTTTATGAATAGATCAATATTCAGTGAACTTTATAACAAGGCTTTCCGCTCAGGTAACCCATTATTCCTTTTTATTGGGATAAACATTATCGTATTTATAGCCATCAACGTCTTTACCTTAGGTGAGTTCTTATCCGGAGGCCAGGGGGCTGGAGCAAAATGGCTATTAAAGCATTTATCGGTTCCCGCATATTACGAAGAGTTGCCCTTCAAATTTTGGACAATCATAACGTATATGTTTGTGCAACGTGATTTCTTCCACATCCTATTTAATATGCTCTGGTTGTATTGGATGGGCCGTATTTTCATGGATTTTTTAAATAAAAAGCAGTTTATATTCATTTATATTTCCGGGGGAATTACAGGAGCACTTCTCTATTTACTAGCATATAATACCATTCCAGTATTCATGAGCAGTGCATCGAATTCAATCCTTTTGGGAGCCTCAGCAAGTGTAATGGCCATTGTAGTAGGAACCGCAACATTGGTCCCTGATTACACCATCCGGCTTATGTTTTTTGGGAATGTCAAATTAAAATACCTTGCTTTAGCTTATTTCTTTTTGGATATTATCGGAATGGGAGGAGGAAACCCCGGTGGAAGCATTTCACATATTGGTGGTGCCTTGATGGGATTTATCTTTATCAAACAGCTCCAAAATGGAAATGACCTCAGTAAACTATTTGATAAAAAATCAAAGCTTAAGGTTGTAAAACCTACAAGTGCTAGGGCTCCCAAAAATGACTTCACCGACCAAGCAGTAATTGATAGCATTTTGGATAAAATATCTAAATCAGGATACGATAGCCTCAGCAAAGCAGAAAAAGAACAACTATTTAAAGCAAGCAAAAAATAATGAACCGCCAGAAAAGCAAAAAATCAGGCATACACCTCTTTAGCAAATTCGTGTTAAGCATGAATTTATTTGCTGTAGCTGCCCTGCTTTTAAGCTATTTGGCATCCTACACTAACCCGGAAAAATTCTGGGTAATTTCCTTTTTCGGACTTGCCTATCCTCTATTTCTAGGGATTAATATTTTATTTATCGTTTACTGGCTTTTCCGCTTGCCCAAATTTGCTCTGCTTTCTGGAATAAGCATTCTTATTGGCTGGGGTGTTGTACAAAATCACATTGGTTTCCGAGAGAGCACAGCAATCATGGTACCTAAATCATCCGATAGCTTTTTAAGGGTAATGAGCTATAATGTGCATAATTTTAAGCAATTCGGCGACAAAAACGACAAATTTACTAAAGAGCAGATTCTAGATATCATCAGAAAAGAACAACCTGATGTTATCTGCTTTCAAGAATTTTTTAGCCGTAGAAGAGGCGAATATAATTTCCGAAAACCGATTTTAGAAATTCTAGAAACCGAGCATTATTACTTTAAACCATCCAAAGATAATGGCTATGAAGCAATGGGAATGGCCATCTTTTCCAAATTCCCTATTCTTGATAAAGGAAATATTCAGTTTGAAAAAAATAGGAATTGGAATGAAGCGATTTATGTAGATCTCAAAAAAGGAAAACAAACATTTAGAGTATATAATGTTCATTTTCAATCGATTAGCTTCAAGCCAGAAGATTATAAATATTTAAAGAAAGTTACGAGTGAACTAGAAACAAATGTCGAATCACCAAGAAAAATTGGGAGCAGATTGAAAAGGGCGTTCATTAAACGTGGCAATCAGGCACAAATTCTAAAAGAACACGCTGATAAAAGTCCGATACCCTATATAATTGCCGGTGATTTTAACGACACACCCATCTCCTACACGGTAAAAACCATTGCTAAGGGCATGAATAATAGTTTTAAGGAAATGGGTAGTGGCTTCGGAATTACCTATAATGGAGCATTCCCCAACTTTCAGATAGACTATATATTCAGTTCACCCGAGTTTAGCGTCAAAAATTTCCTGATCATTAAAAAGAAATTATCAGACCACTATCCAGTACGTACCGACCTCGAATTAAAATAAAAGCAGGCATTATCCCCTAAAAATCGATTTTCAATTTTTAAATTTGCAATATGGAATTTAATCTGGTCATCTATAATACCCTTTCGAGAACTAAAGAAAAATTCGAACCCCTACATCCACCCTTGGTAGGTTTATATGTTTGTGGGCCCACTGTTTATAGCGATGTACACTTAGGGAACTGCCGCACTTTTATCTCGTTCGACCTGATTTATCGCTATCTTTTACATTTGGGATACAAAGTTCGATATGTACGAAATATCACCGATGCTGGTCATTTAGAAGGCGATATGGATGAGGGTGATGATAAATTCGCTAAGAAAGCTAGACTTGAGCAGCTTGAGCCGATGGAGATTGTACAGAAATACACGCTAGGTTTCCATGATGTGATGCGACTTTTCAATGCGCTTCCTCCAGGAATTGAGCCCACAGCAACTGGCCATATTATCGAACAAATTGAAATGGTTAAGCAAATCCTTGAAAATGGGTATGCCTATGAAGTTAATGGTACCGTTTATTTCGATGTTGAGAAATATTGCAAAGAATTCAATTATACGATACTAACTAACAGACAATTAGATGATTTATTAGAGAATACTAGAGAGCTGGGCGGACAAAATGAAAAGCGAGGGCGACTAGATTTCGCGCTTTGGATCAAAGCCAAGCCAGAACATATTATGCGTTGGCCTTCCCCTTGGGGAGTTGGCTTCCCAGGCTGGCATATAGAATGCTCTGCAATGAGCAGTAAATATCTTGGTGAAAACTTTGATATCCATGGAGGAGGAATGGATCTTGCAGCAACCCATCATACCAATGAAATTGCCCAATCTCAAGCTTGTAACCACGTTACACCTGCAAAATATTGGATGCACACTAATATGCTGACAGTAAATGGCAACAGAATGTCGAAGTCGAAAGGAAACGGTTTTTTACCCTATCAACTTTTTACAGGCGACCATGAGCTTTTATCACGTGGCTTCTCACCAATGTCGGTACGCTTTTTTATGCTTCAAGCACATTATAGGAGCACATTAGATTTCTCAAATGAGGCATTAGAAGCCTCCGATAAGGGTTTTAAGCGCCTCATTAATGCCTACTCATTGCTAGAGAAATTAAGCCCGTCTCAACAATCACAAATCGATTTAAAGAGCCTGTCTGATAGGTGCTATGCGGCCATGAACGATGATTTTAATAGTCCCGTGCTCATTGCCGAACTCTTTGAAGCCGTACACCTCATCAACAGTATTTATGATGGCAAAACTGCTGCAACACAA
>NZ_JBIILQ010000018.1:0-21141 GCF_044232565.1 Daejeonella sp.
ATGCGAAAGCCTTATTGTTGAGACCATCAAAGAAGCCTTTTTTAGCTTTTAAATATGAATCAAAGGTTTTATGGAAATCGAGGTGATCATGAGTAAGATTAGTAAATATTCCGCCGGCAAATTCAAGACCTTCAATTCTAGCTTGTGCTACTGCATGTGAGCTAACCTCCATAAAGCAATAGTCGCATCCAGAAAGCACCATGTCATTCAGTAAAGAATTGAGCTCAAGCGGATTAGGAGTAGTATGTGTGGAAGCAATTACAAGATCATTAATTTGATTTTGAACGGTTGAGAGCAATCCAACTTTAAAGCCTAAATCTCTAAACAATTGAAAAAGCAAGGTTGCGATGGTAGTTTTACCATTAGTGCCCGTAACTCCAACTAGTTTGAGCTTTGAAGAAGGATTATCGTAAAAATTAGAAGCGATGATTCCAAGTGCTTTTGCAGAGTTTTCGACCAAGAAATAATTTACATTTTGCCTGATGTTTGAAGGAAACTCCTCACAAAGGATTGCGTTGGCACCTAAATCAATTGCTTTATCGATAAAAGCATGTCCGTCGGATTCTGTGCCACGAATAGCTACAAATAAGGCCCCAGGGACAGATATCCTAGAATCGAAGCAGATAGTTTCTACCACTTGGCTTGTTGAGCCAATCACCCTCGTTAGGGGCACACCGTATAATATATCCTTGAGAATCTTCATTATTGCAGCTCTAAAATAATGGGTACATCCTTATTAATACGCGTTCCAGCTAGCAGCGACTGCCTTATCACCCTGCCGCTTCCATGAATCTGAGTTTTTAGTCCGGAGTTACCCAAAACAAATAATGCATCCTTCAATCCCATTCCATTTACATCCGGCACAGCACCTTCAATTAGCTTAATACTTTTATTGGCTACACCAGAATTAGTGTCAAGCTTTACATAATCCGAATTTCCGGCGAATGAAGCTTTGAATCCGAATGCTTTATATACATTTTGAGTCGCCTTTGTTGCACCTGTTTTTACTACTGGCATTTTTAAGCTTCCAACAAATTTCTGTTCTTTTATAGATTCATACATCTTTACATCGCTGGCATACACCCGGTCGGCAATCTCGCGAAAAACCGGACCGGCCACAGATGCAGCATAGTAGGTTCCTTTACGTGGGTTATTTACTACCACGATTAATGAATATTTAGGATTATCCGCTGGGAAGTATCCACAAAAAGAAGCTTGATATTTTTTATCCACTTGGTAGCCCTTATCAGCATCCGCAACCTGAGCAGTACCTGTTTTTCCGGCAATACGATATAATTTAGAAGCAAGACCTTTACCAGTACCCTCAGTTACCACCCCTTCAAGAAGAGCTTGAGCTTTTCTAACGGTTTTGTCAGAAACAATTTGTTCATTGATTACTCGAGCCTTAAATTGCTCAACCGTATTGCCAAGGCGGCGAATTTCGCGCACAAAAATTGGTGCAATGTATTTGCCATCATTGGCAATGGCATTATAAAAAGCAAGCATTTGCAGTGGTGTTATTTGCATTTCATAGCCATAAGCCATCTGCGGAAGCGTTTGTTTCGTATTCCAGCTTCGATTTTTAGGATTTTTTATTACTGGTGATCCTTCACCGGGAATTTGAAGCATTAGCTTTTTGTTCAATCCCCATTTGTAAAGATTCTCCGAAAATTTAGTCTGATCATTTTGATAAGCCGCGTTAATCATTTTAGCGATGGCTACGTTTGAAGATTCTTCGAAAGCTTTTTTAACCGTTACGGTACCGATGCCACCATGCGAATCACGAATGGTATGACCTGGAATGCGATAAGTACCATCACCAGTTGCAATCATAGTATTGGTATCTACCTTATTATCTTCTAGAAGAGAAAGGTAGGAAGCTAATTTAAAGGTTGAACCCGGATCCTGACTGGCAGCGATTGCATAGTTAAACTGCTCCTCATAGTCGCCGGATTTCAATTTACTAAAATTGGCTACCGCACGAATTTCTCCAGTTGCAACCTCCATAAGAATTACACAACCATGATCTGCATCGCTAGCAATCAATTGCCTTTTAAGTGCCCTTTGAGCAACATCTTGCATATTGATATCGATGGTAGAGATAATATCAGCACCTTCTTTAGGAGCAATTTCAATATCCTGATTTACAGGAATAAAAACCCCTCCTGCAATACGCTGCATTAACCTACGACCACTTTCACCATCAATAAATGAGCTATATGCCCCTTCTAAGCCCACGGGTTGAACATTTTTATTCTTATAGCCAATTGTTCGCTTGGCTAATGAATTGAATGGTAAGATTCTTTTATTTAATGGGACTGCAATCAATCCTCCCTTGTAACGGCCAAGATTAAAGATTGGAAACTTTCGTACAACCTTTAATTGTTGATACGTAACATTCCTTTTCAGGAGCATATAACGTGATTTATCGGCACGAGCTTCTCGTAGCATTCGAGAATATTGACTGGACGATTTATCTCCGAAAAATTCAGAAAATTTATCCGCAAGCGAGTCAACTTTTTCAAAAAAAACAGCGTCTTTATCGATGCCGGCGGCGAGTAAATCCATTCTTACCTCATACTCTGGGACCGAGGTAGCAAGCAGACTTCCATCCACAGAATAGATATTTCCACGAGCCGCTTCTACATTCATGAAACGCGTAGAAAGACTATCGGCCTTAGCCCTCCATTTGGCACCTTCCACAACTTGTACATTAAATAATTGATAGAGTACCGCAAAAGCTAATAGCACGATTAAGCCAAAGGCCAAATACACTCGGAGCAATATGTCGGTTCTAATATTCAATGTTTTAAATTTTTGTTTTGTTGCTACTTTTTGTTGTTATTTAAATTCACCTACGGTGATTACGATTTTTTTAGGAGGGTCATTGGGCTCTATTAAACCGAGCGTATCCACTTCTGCTGCAACCTCTGTTTGTGTACTTTTAAGCATTAGATCGGCTTTTAAAGTCTTAAAATCCCAGCTTAGCTCCTTAACCTCTTTACCTAATTTATCAATGTCACGAATGTTATTTTCGGCTAGATGACGGTTGGCGATATAAATCATTCCCAAAAAAGCGATGAAGATAATGAACGGAAAAAAGTCGGTAGCTGTCTGCTTGGAAACCACACCTTCTGTAAATAATTGGGTAAAGAAATTTTTAGGAATCTCTACCTTTTCATCTAGATCAGGAGCTACTTCAACTTTTGCAATTGGCTCAATCTCCTCGTCTGCTTTATTAGTTCTAAATTGATTAGCCATTAATTAAGCTTTTGATAAATTTTTCTTCACTGCTATTCTTAATTTCGCACTTCTTGCACGATTATTTTGCGCTATTTCCTCATCAGAGGCAACAATTGCTTTGCGAGTTAAACTTTCAAGTGGCTTGATTTGATTTCCGAAAAAATCAACCTCAACCTCGCCATGAAATTTACCCTTGGCAATAAAATTCTTTACAAGCCTATCTTCAAGTGAATGATAAGACATGACCACTAAACGACCCTCAGGCTTTAATACATCTACTGTTTGCTCTAAAAATTCTTTTAAAGCCTCTAATTCTTGGTTAACCTCAATGCGTAGTGCTTGAAAAACTTGAGCCAAGTATTTATTTTCTTTCCCTTTCGGAATTAATTTAGCAATAACAGTTTTTAAGTCCTCCACAGTATTTATAGGCTTATTCAACCGCTGAGTAACCAAAGTATTGGCTAATGTTTTTGCATTTTTTATCTCACCATAAATCCCAAAAATACGGTGTAACTGCTCCTCACTATAGGTATTAACTACCTGTTTAGCAGTAAGTAAGCCCGCTTGATCCATGCGCATATCGAGTTCAGCATCAAAGCGAATAGAAAAGCCACGCTCAGCTTGATCAAATTGATGAGACGATACACCTAGGTCGGCCAGGATACCATCTACTTGTGTAGCCCCTTGCAGGCGACAGTTATTTTTTAGGTAGCGGAAGTTTTGATCTATAAAAGTTAGGCGAGCGTCGGCAGGTATATTCTTTTGCGCGTCGGCATCTTGATCAAATGCAATTAAACGGCCTTTAGGGCCTAAATGTTTTAATATTTCTCGAGAATGACCACCGCCACCAAAAGTTACATCAACGTAAGTACCAACGGGATTAATATTTAAACCATCGATGCACTCCTGCAACATCACGGGATTGTGATAATTAGTCATTCGCCCCCCTTCTTGCAGTATTGCCCATTACCTCTTCGGCGAGGTTGGCAAAATTTTCAGGTTCACTATCTAGTTGATTATCATAGGCATCTTTTGCCCAAACTTCAATTTTATTAAGTACGCAAGAAAGAACCACCTCACCAGTGATACCTGCATATTCCATTAAAGCCTTAGGGAAAAGAATACGATTAGCCGAATCGAGGCTTAACTCAGTGGCACCACGAGTAAAATAGCGGATAAAATCACGACTCTTTTTTTCGTATGCATTAAGCTTGCTCAGCTCTTCGGTAATTGAATCCCATTCCTTTTTAGTGTAAATCACTAAATGCTTCTCGAAGCCACGATTGATCACAAGACCTTCACGCTCCGCTTCCGGAAGCTGCTTTTTCAGGCTGGATGGTACCATCATCCGGCCTTTAGCGTCAAGTTTACAATCAAATTCTCCTAAGAAATGGGACATTGTGTTTTTTTATTCTATTATTTAACTGTAAAAGTAAAAAACTTACCACTTTTTACCACTATCTCCCACAAAAAAGTTTTCCACAGTTTTTATTAGGTGGTTAGTTGGTTGGTTGGTTGCTTGGTTAAGGGTTAGCGGCTAGGAGTTTATCTGCTTATGCAGGGGTGTTTAAATTGTCTTTTGTCAAGCCAAGGGGAATCAAAAACTGCATTTTTTTCAATTAAAATTGTTGTATGACAGTCAAGGGGGCAAGACTCTCTTCAAAATACCTAATTAATTAACCATAAAGCTAAGTTTATTAACTATGCGTTACAATTAAAACTCTCGGATAGCAATTGTAAGTTTAGGCAGTTTGTATTAAAGAAGAACTATTTCTGTTCTATCCCTTCGAAAACCTGGTTAGCTTAGGGTTTATATATCTTGAGGCGGACAAAAATATATTGTTCAAACAGAAAATTTTATTCTAATCGACGATCCTAGAAGAATCCTTGCAGTGTACAACGACAAACTCTTATTTGAAATTGAACGAATAAAAGAAGATATAGCAATTTAAAAAGGCGAGAAATGATTTCCAGACTAATTATTCGCAAGAAACATTAATGAGGCTGCTGCTCAGACAAATAATAATTGCCTGGAGTAGTGCCAACAGCTTTCTTAAATGATTTTATAAAATAATTGGCATCTGTAAATCCTAGTTCAAAACTAACAGCCATCACTTTTGATCCCGGATATTTCAATAATTGTTTGGCTCGGTTAATTTTTTCGGAAAGAATGAAATCATTTGGGCTCATCCCCAATTCACGTTTGAACAACCTATAAAACGTAGCCTTACTCATGCAGGCTTTATCGCTAAGGCTCTTAATACTTATTTTTTGATTAAGGTTAGCTTTAATATATTCAGTGACATAATTTAAGGGTTTGTTATTGCCCAGATTTTTATCTGAATTAAGAGTTAAATGATTCTGAGTTTGCATAACCCTAACCAGTAATTCTTTTATTGATAGATCAACCAAAATGTCTTTTGACTTCGACATTTCAGTGGAAATCCTAATAATCTTATTAATAAGATTACATATCTCTTCATTATTGTTAAAATGGATTTGCCCATAATCCAAGCCCCACTGATCTAAACTTGAGTTTTTAGGATAAAATTCATTTAGATAATTTATAGTTTTTTTGATCTGATCATGATCAATAGCTAATGCAACACATTGGGTAGGATTATCATCTGCTGCCTCAGGAAAATCGATTTTCATAGTTACCCCTGGAGGAACAATAACTGACTGGCCTGGCAAGTAATCAAATCCAATCCTATCCATCAAATGCATAACTTTTTTCCCTTTTAACATACTTGTGATTACAAAATCATTGAATGTTAAAGGCACTTGGAAAGATTTAGAATTGGTTTCAAAAACATTTAATTCACATCTATCGAGCGCATAAACTGATCGATTTTCAACGAGCGTCTGCAGATTGTCTCTTTTTGTCAGACCTACATTATCTAATAAATGAAGCATACGACTTAATTAATAGGTTTTATTGAAAGACCATCAAATGATGATATTTAATTAATAATCCTAATATACTGAAACTATATTACTATTACTTGCAACTATTGTACTACCTGAAAAATCCAAATTCGGTTATTTTTGATTTGACTAATAATTATATCCTTAAGAATACGAAGATCTTAATAAAGAGCTCTTCATTCTTATTGACAAAAACACAACTCATTATGGAAAATTTATTAAAACGTCCTACATTCAAACCACATTACGACAATTACATAGGTGGAAAATTTGTCCCGCCCGTAAAAGGAGTTTATTTTGACAATATTTCGCCAATCGATGGCAAAGTATTTACAAAAGCTGCAAGGTCCGGCAAGGAAGATATTGATCTTGCTCTGGATGCCGCACATGAAGCATTTAAGACATGGAGTAAAAGCTCACCTACCTACCGTAGTAATATCCTCTTAAAGATTGCAGATAAAATTGAAGCCAATCTTGAATACCTTGCAATTGTTGAAACAATTGAAAACGGCAAGGCTGTTAGAGAAACGCTTGCAGCAGATCTTCCATTGATTGTAGACCATTTTAGATATTTTGCAGGTGCTATCAGAGCAGATGAAGGAACTATTTCTGAACATGATGAACATACTGTTAGCATCGCATTGCATGAGCCAATTGGTGTTGTCGGACAAATAGTACCTTGGAATTTCCCTTTGCTGATGGCAACTTGGAAAATTGCACCTGCATTGGCAGCTGGTTGCTGCACCGTAGTAAAACCTGCTGAGCAAACACCAGCTTCTATTATGATACTTATGGAACTGATTGGCGATCTTTTGCCTCCGGGAGTTCTAAATGTAGTTAATGGTTATGGAATTGAAGCAGGTAAAGCATTGGCAACCTCACCCAAAATCTCCAAAATTGCCTTTACAGGAAGTACTACTTCCGGAAGGTTGATTATGCAGTATGCAGCTGAAAACATTATCCCCTCCACAATGGAACTTGGTGGTAAATCACCTAACATTTTTTTTGAATCTGTTGCCAATGAAGACGATGAGTTTTTCGATAAAGCTGTAGAAGGTGCAGTAATGTTTGCATTGAATCAAGGAGAAGTATGTACTTGTCCATCCAGAATGTTAATTCAGGAAAGCATTTATGATAAGTTCATTGCTCGTGTAATTGAACGTACAAAAGCCATTAAAACCCTCCACCCATTAGATAAAACAAGTATGATGGGTGCTCAAACATCGAATGAGCAATATCAGAAAATACTTTCCTATCTGAAAATTGGCAAAGATGAAGGCGCTGAAGTTCTTACAGGTGGCTCGGCCAATAAATTAGAAGGTGAATTGGAGACCGGATATTATATCGAACCAACCATTTTAAAAGGCCATAATAAAATGCGCATTTTCCAGGAAGAAATCTTCGGACCGGTAGTATGTGTAACGACCTTTAAAACCGTTGAAGAGGCCATTGAAATTGCAAATGATACACTTTACGGATTGGGAGCAGGTGTCTGGACCAGAGATGCTCACCAGTTGTATCAGGTACCAAGAGCGATTCAGGCTGGCAGAATCTGGGTTAACCAATACCATGCTTACCCGGCACATGCGCCGTTTGGTGGATATAAAAAATCAGGCTTTGGTCGCGAAAATCATAAAATGATGCTCGATCATTACCGCAGCACAAAAAACATGTTGATATCTTACGATAAGAATAAATTGGGATTCTATTAATCAATTACCAATTTCATCTTTGATTCTGAATGAGTTCATCTCATTCAGAATTTTTTCATTAGTTAAAAATTGTTTTTAAAAGGCTATGAAGCATGCATGAGCTCATATTCATTCCCTTGAGTAATCGGTAAGCTCATGCAGGTTTCAATTGTAAAGATTTAAGATCATGAGTACAAATAGAATTGATGCAACACCCAGAGCACTTGAAATTATCCAGCAGCTAAAAAACGAGCATGGTGAACTCATGTTTCATCAAAGTGGAGGCTGCTGTGAGGGCTCCTATCCGCATTGCTTCGAAAAAGGAGGGTTTTTAGTTGGATCAAATGACATTTGCATCGGTGAAATTGCAGAATGCAAATTTTATATGGCGAAGGACCAGTTTGAGTACTGGCGGCATACCCATCTTACGCTCGATGTAATTGAAGGAAGAGCAGCGAGTTTTTCATTGGAAGCTACTTTGGATGTCGGTTTCTTAATCCAATCAAGGTTATTTACAGAAACTGAATTAGCAGATCTGGAACCTATTGTTGAATCTGAATAATAATGACCTAAAACCAATCTGGTTAAATCAAAAAAGCCGCATCCTAAATTTTAGGATACGGCTTCTTTTTTATGATTTTTGCCTGTTAAAATATTGCTTTTTAGCCAATAGAGTCCCTAAGCTTTATTCAACATCGCCTTCCTTAATGCCGAAGTAGTTTTATGATCGCCTGTATGACTCCAGCCGGGTGGCATAAATAAATATAAAACCTTATTTTTAATACCCGGAGCGTTCCAAACATCTTTCACAAGAGCAGTAATTTCACCGAAATAAGCATCCAGAAAACTGTTGGGTTTAATCTCTCTGGTAATTCCGTATTCAATTTTCACCTCATCTTTTTCAGGTTGGTAAGTCTTAAAAACCTTATCCCATACATTTAATAAATTGCAATAATTGGTATCCATATACTCCAAGTTCTTCGCATGATGTACCCGATGGTGCGAAGGCGTTAAAATAAACTTTCCCAAAACACCCAATTTGGCATTTTTCATCACCGATTCACCAATATGAATGAATGACCCATAGGTGCCATCAATGAACATGATCACAAATAACATAGCTGGCGGAACCCCGGCAAGCATACAAATGGAGGTTCTAATAATATCTGCATAAGGTCCTTCAAGAAAAAAATGGGAATAGGAAACAGATAAGTTCATGCTTTCGGGCGCATGATGAGTGGAATGTAAGCACCAAAAAAGCCTTACTTTATGTGCCAGAAAATGGTAGATAAAATGTGCGAACTCCCAGATAATATATCCGTAAATAAACCAGTACCAGGTAAATGAAATGGAAATAATGGCATACTTTTCAAATAATCCAATACAAAACATGGTCATTCCGATAGAAATGTATCTTCCTAATACCGAGTTAAACAAATAGCTGAAGAACGGAATTTTATAGGCAAAAACCTTAAATTTTTTGTAAAGGAGACCCCTACTCAATTCTAACATCAAAATAATAGGCAAAATTGGAGCAATAAATGAGGTAATACCTTGATATGTTGCAAGTGAAGCAAAATCGCCACTTTTGATGATCTTTAACAAGCCATCAATACCAAAAAAACCTTTGATCTGTTCAATAAGTATTTCTAAGATCTCCATAAAACCTATAAATATTAATTTTCTCTAAGACTAAATTAAAAATATAATTTGAAATTACGAGCTTGCATTTTTTATTTGCTGTGCCATTACGAGGTTTTTTTTCTGTCATTACGAGGGTACCGAAGCAATCTCTATTAATATTGAAGAGATTGCTTCGTCGTGCCTCCTCGCAATAACATGGGGGCTATAACTCCTCACAATAACAATACTGACACAATCCCCCTGTATTTGCAAACTCGATCTACAAGCCCTATCATTGCGGAATAGTCCGCAACTATTTACATTGTATTTACACAAGACATTCAATCTTTCATTAATTTTGTATTCTATTTTACATCAACCCAATTCTCCAAATGGAAGAAAATGAAGAAAAGCCTGATTTAGTAGTCTGGGACAAAGAAAATGGCTATTATCAAAAAGGTTTAAGTTACGGCAGTAATGTAAGTGCACCTGCAATTAAACTTGATAATGTTTCTGGTTGGAAGCAATCCAATGCTGATGTGGCGAACAAAAACTTCAAGACTAAGTTTGATGAGCTCAAAGAGGAATATGAAAAATTGGTTAATGAAGTTCAGCTCAATGAATTAGTATACTCCTCAAAATACAATTTCACCCCAATCATGGGTGAACTCTACCATTTGTACAGCAAAGCCGACGAAAGCCTATTTCTTTCTATGATTTCTCCAGACAGCTGGAATCAGAAATATTTAGGTTCCTTTAAATTGGATACGAGCCATAAATGGGCTAAGGTTGATCTTTAGATAAATTCATTTTTTTTAGAGCTATTTTACCAATACTGAACATTAAATAAGCATTATTGGCTATTTCGATTTAAATTTCTTTTTTAAATCCTGTTTTCAATTAGTCCAGATAACTCCGCTGGATAATTTTTGTGTCTGCGAAAAAAAACTTAATTTGTTTTTTTTAACCGACTAATCTTGAACCATGAATTTTCCTGCACTAAATAAAATTAAAATTGCATTCTTTTATGTTGCAGTAATCTGTTTTTCTCAAAACGCATTTGCACAGGTTTCTTTCAAATCAGGCGAACTTAAAATGAGCCTCAGCAAACAAGGATCTATTACAGAATTATCGAATTTATCCACAGGTAAAAACTATATCTCCACCGATACCATTTCTCCACTTATTACACTGGTAAGCAATAATAAACGATACCAACCGGGCTCAATGAGCTATGATAAAGTTCAGAAGAAAGTCACGCTGGGATTTAAAGAAACTGGAGTAACTATTGAGGTTAGGGCAACAAGTAAAAACACCCACCTGGTTCTGGAAATTATCAAGGCTGTACCAGCAAGTAAGATTGATGCCATTATTTGGGGACCTATCCCTAACACCATCAGTAAAACCATTGGTGAGATCATTGGCGTAGTACGCGATGGAGAAGTCTCACTTGGAATCCAAGTATTGAACATTAAAACACTCGGCGGTGATTACCCTACAAAAGAAGGTAGCACCTGGGCAAGAGGCATTACAGCAGTCCCGGCAAAATGGGGAAGTAACATACAGGCCTATTCTATTAACAGAGATCGCGAACGTTTTGTGGATGCCTGGGGTGGACTTTATAAAAACATGCCTGTGGAAGCTTTAAAGGGTGAAACGGTGGTCGGTAGCAAGATCGCAGTTTTTTCATGTAAAGAAGCCTTAACCTTCGATCGCCTGGAGCAAATTGAGATCGCAGAAAACCTTCCGCATCCAACAGTAAATGGGGTTTGGTTCAAAAAATCAAATCTGTATGGCAAATCCTATATGATCTCATCCTATGGGGAAAAAGATATAGATGAGATGATCGGCTATACTAAACGTGCGGGACTGGTATCCTTGTATCATGAAGGGCCTTTTAAGAGCTGGGGTAATTTTGTGTTGAATCCGGAACAATTTCCAAATGGAAAAGATGGCTTAAAGAACTGTGTAGATAAAGCTCATGCCGCAGGATTGTTTCTGGGTATGCATACGCTGACCAATTTCATCAATACCAATGACCCCTATGTTTCACCTATTCCAGACAAGCGACTCAGTTTCACCGGATCTTCCAAATTAATTAAATCCATTGATGCAGATCAAAACACCATTGAAGTTGCCTCTCCTGAATACTTTAATGATGAAAAAGGAAATAATCTGCATGCTGTAATGATTGGGAATGAATTAATTCGCTATAAATCAGTAAGCAGTACTGCACCTTATATTTTATTAGACTGTCAGCGTGGTGCTTTTGGCACAACAAAATCAGCTCATCCGGCAGGAAAACAGGTTGGAAAACTTTTTGATCATCCATACAATGTGTTCTTTCCCAATTTAGATATGCAAAGGGAAATTGCGAAAAATATAACCGACCTGATGAATGAGACCGGTGTAGATCATCTTGATCTGGACGGTCATGAAGGTGCTCTCGCGTCAGGTCAGGGTGATTATGCGCTTGAACTCTTTGCAAAAGATGTGTACGATCAGGTAAAACACGATTTTATAATTGGTACTAGTCTGAGTAAAACGTTCTACTGGCACATAGGCTCATACTATAATTGGGGTGAGCCCTGGTACGGCGGATTTAAAGAAAGTATGCAACAGTACCGCATCGATAATCAGGGTTTATTTGACCGGAATTATATGCCTCACATGCTGGGTTGGTATCTTTTGGCAGAAAACACTACCCTTCCGGAGATGGAGTGGATGCTGTCAAGAGCCGCCGGTTATAATGCAGGATTTGCCATGGTTGCACGACCGGCAGCATTGAGAAAAAACACACAGGCAGACCAATTGCTGGATGCCATACGTGAATGGGAAATGGCAAGAAACGGGAATGCTTTCAGCAAAACTCAACAGGAGGTTTTAAAAAATCCAAAAAATGAATTTCATCTGGAAAAGAGAGCGGAAGGTAAATGGACACTGCACCAGTATGCCATGTCGCCAGTTTTTACAAGAGAAAAATTTGAGCGTCAGCCGGGTGAACCCACGCATACCACCTGGAATTTACAGTATAACTGGAAAGAGCAGCCTTTACAATTCAGGATGCAGATTACAGGCGAGAAAGGCAGCGTGAAAAATATTAAAATGCAAATTGACAATTATAAGGAACTTTTATTCCCCATAGAATTATTAGCAGGTGAAAGCCTAGTTTCTGATGGTACAGAGACTATTCGCATTTACGATAAAAACGGAAAACCAAAGAACACTTTCAAATTACAGACGAGTCCGCCAAAAGTTTCATCAGGCTCACATGTCATTTTAATTGATTCTGATTACCCTGAAGATGATAGTCCGAAGATTGAAGTACAGTTTAAAGGACTTAATAAGATGGAGAATATTGAAGTTTCAAAACTTTAATGTTAAAAATCAACTAGTTGATTTCAGGTTAATTGTTTACTTTTCCTTAAGCTATACATTGAATTAAATAATATATATTCAGGGTTGTTATTATTTGAAAATTAGGACCATAGATATAAAAAAGGCTCAAATAATTAATTTGCATATCAATTTAGTTTGTCTCCTTTTGTTCAATAGAAGAATTTATTAAGCTTACCAAAGAAATATAAGTTTACGTATGAAAAAGAAATTATCCGGATTAATTGCATTTATTCTGCTTGCCATTACTACAAATGCGCAAATATTGCCATTGAAGGAGCAGGCAAGAATTATAGATGAGGTATTGGCAGACAGATTAAACAATCTCTTGCCCTCACTCATGGAAAAAAACAAGATTGATATGTGGGTAATTGTTTCTAGGGAATACAATGAAGATCCGGTCATCAGAACCATGCTTCCTGCAACCTGGTTAAGTGCAAGGCGTCGAACCATACTTGTTTTTTATAATAACCCGACAAAAAAGGTATTTAAGAAAATAGCTATTGCCAGATATAATGTTGGTGATGAGATTGAAGCGCAATGGGATATGAAAAAATTCCCGGACCAATGGGATGCCTTGAATGATATAATTGGGCAATATAAACCTGAAAAAATAGCCTTGAATACCTCCAAACATTTCGGACAAGCTGATGGTGTCGATCATACTGATTTCGAGGAATTGACACAAAAGCTATCAGCTGCAAACAAAACTAAGGTAGTTTCTGCTTCTGATCTGGCGGTAGCATGGTTAGAAACAAGAACTCCTCGCGAAATGCAGATCTATCCTCAATTGAACAGCATAAGCCATAAAATAATCGCTGAAGGGTTTAGCAGTAAAGTAATCACCCCCGGCATTACCACGAGCGACGACCTCGTATGGTGGTTCAGGCAAAAAGTGAATGACATGGGATTATCCACCTGGTTTCATCCTTCAGTCAACATTCAGAGAAATGACAATGTCGCTTTTGACCATTTAAAAGCATTTTCGAAAGAATCAAAAGATCAGGATAATGTAATTAGGATGGGTGATCTGCTGCATGTAGATTTTGGCATAAGCTACCTTCGATTAAATACTGATATTCAAGAACATGCCTATGTACTTGCTCCGGGAGAAAAAGAAGCACCAGCGTATTTAACTGATGGATTATCAAAAGCAAACCGCTTGCAAGATATCTTAACCAGTAAATTCAAAGAAAACAGAAGCGGAAACGAGATTCTTGCAATAGCATTAGCTCAGGCAAAAGAAGAAAACATCAATGGGACGATCTATACCCACCCGCTTGGATTTCATGGTCATGCTGCGGGACCAACGATTGGATTATGGGATCAGCAAAATGGTGTTCCCGGTAGCGGTGATTATCCCATGTATTATCAAACAGCCTATTCGATAGAATTAAATGCGGCTGTTGATGTAAAAGAATGGAATAAGCCAGTACGTTTTATGCTGGAACAAAATGGCTATTTTGATAAAAACGGATTCTGGTATATTGATGGCCGCCAAACTAAATTGCATTTAGTGGGTGGAGGTAATAATTGAGTTTGGAATGGTTAGTTACAGGTTGTCAGTTGTCAGACTGGCGACATCTGGAAAAAGGGCTTTCGATACCGCTGGCCGAGGCTGTTGGTGCAAAACCTGGAAATACTACCTTTACTAAAATGCCAATCGTTATGGCAAATAATAGTTAAAATAAAGATTTTAACAAATACGTTTCACTTTAATAATTGCAAATAAAAGAACAACAAATAAACTAATCGTTTACTTGTTGTTCTTTTTGAGATATATAATTATTTACCTAAAGAGATCAGATTAGTAAATATTCTGTAAGCACCGGGAACACCGGCAGGCAATTGCCTGAACCATGAATAGCCAGTAAAAACAAAGTTCCCTTTACCATGTTTGGCTATAAGTAATCCTCCATTCAATTTAGCTTCACCTGTATCGCCGCATGCAATAATTGCCTCATATTCTTTACTCCATTCATTAGAGAAGTACAAACCTCTTTCCTGAACCCATCCATTAAAATCAGCATTGCTGATCTTGTTAGGCGTGTTTAATACGGGATGTTCGGGTTTTAAGAATACAACTTCAGCATTTTCCTCTGTTACCCTATCACGTGATATTTTATAAGGATAAGGACCGGGATTTACTAAGAGACCACTATTAGTATTGTACTGAACAATCAAGTTTCCGCCATTATTTACATATTCCATTAGTTTGTTATGATAGATGGTAATACGATCTACTGTATTGTAAGCACGAACTCCGAGAATTATAGCGTCAAACTTTTCTAAATTTTCTTTATACATGTCACCGTCAGCCAATAGTGTTACTTCATAACCAATTTGTTTCAATGAACCCGGAACTTCATCGCCAGCACCCATTAAATAGCCTATGTTTTTACCTTTTTTTACCAAATCCAGTTTTACAACTTTCGCAGATGCAACAGGGAAAGAAACTTGCACCGGAATATGCTCGTAACTAATGGTGTTTAAACTTTTGTTATATGAATTTCCATCGATGGTAACAACTGCCTGAAATTCATCCTCTTTGGCATTTTCAGGCGAGCTAACCATAAATTGAAAAGTTTGCTCTTCACCCTCTTTTGCAAAAGTAAATGGTGCAGAAGCAGGGCTCACTTTCCAATCGCCCGGAATTTTTAATTCCAAAACACCTTTTAAATTAGCTTTACCAGATTTTACGGTAACGTTCACCTGTTTAGGTTGATTATCCGTAAACATATAAACCTTTTCTGCAATATTTGAAAATACTGGAGGTGAAACAATAAATGGCTGGTATATTTCTCCAGTTACAGTATCATTGTATTTATACTTTACTGGAATAGTAAATGTTATTGGTGTTCCTGCCACAGAGACAACAATTTTCACATTTGCTACAGGTCTATTTTCAGGAAGCCCAACATTTTCTTGTTTGGCAATATAGAACAGGCCAAGTGAATCTTTTCTTTCTAACCAATAGGGCTGTGAATAGGGAGTATTAGCAGGAACTGTTGAACTTGAAATGAATTTCTTGCCTACATTAGAAATCAATGCGGTATTAACTGTAGAATCCGACTTGAAAGGATAGTTTATTGAAACTATTGACACAGGTATTGCCGAACGATTGATAACCTCCAGTTGAAGCTTAAAGCTTTGTCCGGGACTTACAGAAGAATTACCTGCAATAGCCTCAAGAAAAAGCCCTGTTGATGCCTGAATAATATTTTGTATTTCATTTAATTTAGTCTCTTTCCAATAACTATCCGGCAAATTCTGGATTTCATTTTTGGCAAGGATTAGGGAAGGAACGATAGCAGAGGGATTAGAAGGATTAAAGCTATCAATGGCCTTATTTATGGCAATTTGCACTTTGCTACTATTTTGTATTCTTGACCAGCCCGTATTTACCCCTTCAAAAAGGTCAACTTTAGCTGAATCTCCCATAGTGTGTTGAAAGTAATCCATGTAAGCACCACGGGTTCCTGTAGATCCGAAACCCTGGCTTCTATGCATGCTTCGGCTTTCAGCTGAAAGTTCGCCATATGATTTTCCAAGTAGAGGATTAAATTGACCAACATCCATCTTTATTAGATTTTTCGCTGCTTTTTCAAACTCCTCGGGATTCCTAAATCCCCATGAACTTAAATTCCATACTAATCTCTTTACCTTCCAAACACTCACATATTTCAATTGCTCAGGAAATCTTTTTGGATCTGCTGCGGCAACAAAGGCATCTTCCGCTAAAATAGAAGAAGCACTATGCTGACCATGTCCTGCACGTGAATCTTTAGGGAAACGAGTAATCATAATGTCGGGTTTAACATTACGAATTACCCATACTACATCCGCTAATAATGTTTCTCTATTCCAGATTGAAAATACTTCCTCCGGATTTTTAGAAAATCCAAAATCATTGGCTCTGGTGAAATATTGTCTTCCTCCATCTAAGCGTCGGGCTTGCAATAGTTCCTGCGTGCGTATAACACCAAGGCCTTCTCTAATTTCAGGTCCGATCAGGTTTTGGCCACCATCACCACGTGTTAATGCTAAATAACTCGTGTTAAAAAGCTTTTCATTAGCCAGATAGGAAATAAGGGTTGTGTTTTCATCATCCGGATGGGCAGCCATGTACATCACATTACCCAATACATTTAATTTTTTTAAGTCCTGAAGAATTTTACTTGAGGATGGTTTTGCTGGCGCTTGAGCATAGGTGTTATTTTTAATATAACACAGTTGCACCATGACAAAGATGCTTGTCAGAACTAGTTTAGAATATTTCATATCTATATTATTGAATAACGTATTTGCTTATTAGAAGCAGTGGGAGCTTATTATTTAAAGAGATAATAGATCAGAACAAAAAATAATAATACTAACCAGAGTATATTCCGGTTAGTATTATTAAAGCTTTTTATTGAGGATTTTGGGTATAAGTTGAATTAATATCCAATTCCCTTTGAGGTATTAAAAACAATAATCTTGCTGTTTTTCCTTGCAAGGCCATTATTTCTTTTGCTTTTCCAAAACGTAAAAGATCTGGCCAACGATGATTCTCAAATGCTAACTCAACTCTTCTTTCTTTTAAAAGTTTTTCAGCAAATGTTCCGCTTGTGGCTGAACTGATGTCTGCCAACCCTGCTCTTGTTCTAACCTGATTGATCAGCGCATACGATTCTGTTGTTTCTCCGAGTGCTTCAGCAAGCATTAAAAGTACATCAGCATATCTTAGCACAATGAAGTTATAATCAGCTTCATTTATTGGGAAAGAAGATGTAGTTCCATATTTAAGGATAAACCTACCTGCATTAAGTGGGCCATTTAATGGATTCATAGATACTGCAAAACGTTTGTCACCTGCTTCATAGGCTGCTTGCATTTCTGGTGTTGGTCTATTTTTATAACCACCTGTTGTTTGAATTAATAATGCTGAAAATTCATTAGTAAATGAATTTCCGGTATTGGTACCGCCACCTTTAAATTGAACTTCAAAGATAGATTCTGCATTATTCTTATTGGATAAACCCCAAATATTAGCATAATTAGGGGTTAAAACGTAACCATAGGTACTGATTATTCTTCTTAACACTGGAATTGCTAAGGTTTTCTCTCCAGTAGTTAGGTAGATTTTAGCCAGCAAAGTTGCGGCGGCACCTTTAGTTGCTCTTCCTACGTTTGTTCCTGTATACTTAATGGTTAGCAAACCTTCTGCTTTAATCAAATCAGTAATTAATTGCTTGTAAATATCTGCAGCAGCAACCTGAGGATAGGTCTTTCCTTCTTCAGTTGATATTTCAGATAATACAAGAGGAACTCGTCCGAAATTAACGGCCAAATTATAATAGAATAATGAACGTAAAAACAATGCCTCGCCCTTAATACGATTTTTTAAGGCTTCATCCATTGAAACTGCATCAATTCTACTTAAAACCAAATTCGCTCTTCCTATACCTACATAAGTATCTAAATAGGATGAATTGATTATTTCTGCAGTTGCCGCATTTTCGCCAAAATTGTCGATTATATTCATATTCGCACCCAAACCGGTCTGATCAGCACCACCATCCGTATTATCTGAACGCATTTCGCCCATTACCCAATAACTTTGGTTGTACGCTCCGTTTTGATGTAATGCTTTATAAACAGCATTGATTGCTCCTGTCATATCATTTCCATCTCTGTAAAAGTCATTCACATTTCGTTGAGAAATGGGACTTAAGTCGGTAAATTTTTCGCTGCATGCGCTTAATAAAGAAATAAGCACTAATGCACTAGCTATTTTATTTTTCATCTTTCTTATTATTAAGATTTACTTAAACGTTGCATTTATTCCAAATGTAAAATTCCTTGATAATGGATATGCTCCATAATCCTCTCCTTGAACACCTGTAGAGGTTGATTGATTATTTACTTCAGGATTGTAACCAACATAATCGGTTTTAGTAAACAAGTTGGTTCCTGAAACGTATAACCTTACTGCTGGAAACATCTTTCCTAAGAACTTTTCTGCAAAAGTATAAGCAAAAGTTACATTTCTTAGTCTGATGTATGAAGCATCTTCCACTTGATAGCTAGATGGACGGTTGTTAAAACCATGCAAATCTCCAAGTCTGTCTGCTCTTGGAACTTTTCCATTTCCAGGTTCAGCAGCTGAAACCCATCTTTCGTTAACAACAGCAAAAGAGTTCACATTAGCCTCACCGTTAGCAAGATGTCTTCTGGTTAAGTTCAATACATCAGATCCCTCTACTCCCTGAATTAAGAAACTTAACTCTGCTTTTTTATAGGTAAAACGGTTAGTCATACCATAGGTAAAGTCTGGCTGATAATTTCCGATGATAGTTCTATCATTATTATCAATGATACCATCACCATTTACATCTTTAAATTTAAAGTCGCCAGGAGCTGGTTTTGGAGCTAACCTATCTTTCGGTGCAGCTGCAATTTCTTGTGTAGTTTGATAAATTCCTTCAACCACATGTCCGTAATAGCTACCAATTGGATGACCAATTTTCGTAATATGGCGAATTCCTGCACCACCACTGCTTAGAATTGGGTCACCTGAAGGACCTAATTTTAATACTTCATTCACATTTTTTGAGTAGTTAAAATCTGTGGTCCAGGTAAATTTGCCCTGGATATTTGCACTGGATAAGGAAATTTCAAAACCTTTGTTTTCTACTTCACCAATATTTTGTAAGGGATTTGAGTTTCCAAAACCAACAGCTGCTGGCACCTGAACATTTAACAACAAATCTGATGTTACCTTTCTATAATAATCAAAGGAGGCATAGATTCTGTTACTTAAGAAACCAACATCTAAACCAACATCAACTTGTGTATTCTTTTCCCAGGTTAATAAGGAGTTACTTGGTGTTGATGGTGCAAGACCATTAGCAACAGTATTGCCAAACACATAATTAAAAGGATTCAATAATCCGATTGACGCATAGTTTGGAATTAAGAAGTTACCTGTTTTACCCCAGCTTGCTCTTAATTTCATCTCGTTCATGAATTTTAAGCTTTTCATGAATGGCTCATCTGAAATTCTCCATCCTGCAGAAACTGAAGGGAAGTAACCTATTTTATTTCCTTCACCAAAGCGTGATGCCTGATCAGAGCGAAGGGTAGCAGTTATTAAATATTTATCATTAAATGCATAGTTTACCCTACTTAAATAGGAAACTAGCGACCATTCTTCTTCAGCTGCAGTTCCACCGGTCACCTGTCCTCCACTTACTGTTTTAACTAAGTCATCAGGAAAATTCTCTGCCTGCACCTGATTCATACGAATCTTGTCTTTTTGTGCAGTATAACCAGCTAAAGCTGAAATCTCATGTTTTCCTAAAGTTTTGGAGTATGAAAGTGTATTTTCAACTAACCAATTGGTTTCAAGAGATGTATTTGATTGTCCGAATGGGATACCAACTGTTGCATTTCTGTCTAAAAATGCTTTTTCTCTATAATAATTTTTATTATAATTATTGATATCTGTTCCACCCATAATCCTAAAATTCAGATCTTTAAAAATACTATATTCCGCAAAAGCTGTTGCGAAAGTTCTGAATTGGGAAAGGTTATCGTTGATATGCGCAACTACTGCAAGAGGATTACTTGAAGCAGTCATATTTGTAGCTCTTCCTTCTGCAGTCAATAAATGCGACTGGTTATTGGTTTGATTGATAGAACCATCAGCTAAATAGGGACTAACAGTAGGGGAATGTACCAAAGCGGTATAGACTGCTCCTGGAGGATCAGCAAAATAAGGAGCACTTGTTGATCCTCTTGCCTGATCTGTAAATGATGGATTTAAACTAAAGCCTAACTTTAAGTTTTTAATTGGATTAGATTCTAGATTAATTCGGAAACTGTATCTCTTAAATCCGGTTCTGTCTACAATACCACCCTGATCGAAGAAGTTACCTGAAACATAGTAGCCTAATTTTTCGGAACCGCCGGAAAGCGATAAGCTGTAGTTTTGAACGGCAGAAGGTTGGTACAAAACATCTTGCCAGTCTGTATCAACTCCCGTTGGATTTAAGAAATCGGAAGGTAGCTGATAACTTGTATTTGTGGACCTTGCAAAACGTGTATTGTTATTATCACTAATGCTGGCTGTTGGAAAATCTTGTAGGTATGCGTTGTTTTTTGCTTCCAAAACATATTTAGATAATTCAGCTGCATTCATTAGGTCAACCTTATTAGCAAGCGTTTGAACACCATAGTATGAATCGAAGTTCACAACCGGAGTACCATCTCTTTT
>NZ_JBIILQ010000019.1:0-21126 GCF_044232565.1 Daejeonella sp.
CTAACACATAATCAGTTTGAGATGCACTCAAATTTGCATTGTCAGATTTAGGCACAGGCAATAATTGCTCCGTAGTAAGAATTTGTACTGCAGCATTTCTAAATTGATTGTAAACAAGCTCAACACGATCGTACTCACCTTTCTCAAAGCCTGCCATTACAGACTCAGTAATTTTAGAGGTATTTTCGAATGTTAAATCAGCGTAAAGCTCATTATTATTGCCAATTACATTGTATTTACGCTTTTCGTAGAAATCTTGAACTTTTTTACCGACTGCAACAATGTGTACATTTCCTTGGCGGAACTGTTCAGCATATTTATTTGCAATCAGGTTATTAGTGGTTTTAATCACATTCATGTTGAATGCCCCTGCTAGTCCGCGGTTGGAAGAAACAGCAATAATCAGCACTTTATTTGGCTCACGTTCCTGAGTAAAAGGAGAGTTTGATCCATCCATACTTGCTGATAGATTAGATAAAATATCTCTCATTTTATTTGCATAGGGACGCAACTGAATAATTGCACTTGTAGCCCTCTTCAACTTAGCTGCAGAAACCATTTTCATGGCCTTTGTAATCTGCTGCGTTGAACTGACAGATGCTATACGATTTCTTACTTCTTTTAAATTTGCCATTTTTTACTAAGTACAAAGTACTTAGTATTTAGTAGTTAGATACGAACGATCTAAATACTAAATACTTAATACTAATATCTTCTAATATTTACCACTCAGCTCCTTAGCTATTGTTTCAAGAACAGATGTAATGCTATCATCCAATTTTCCTGCTTTTAAGCCTTGTAAAACTTCAGGATGACGTTGCTCGATTTGCTGGATAAACTCATGTTCAAATTCCTTTACCTTGTTTACAGGTACGTTTCTCATTAAGTTTTTAGTTCCAATGTATAAAATAGCCACTTGCTTTTCAACTGTTTCAGGAGAAAACTGTGCTTGCTTTAATAATTCAACGTTACGAGCACCTTTATCAAGTACAGATTTTGTTGCTGCATCAAGGTCAGAACCGAATTTAGAGAAGGCCTCCAATTCACGATACTGAGCTTGGTCAAGCTTAAGTGTACCGGCCACTTTCTTCATCGACTTAATTTGGGCGTTACCACCTACACGAGATACCGAAATACCTACGTTGATAGCGGGACGAACACCTGCATTAAATAAGTTAGACTCCAAGAATATCTGTCCGTCAGTAATTGAAATCACGTTAGTTGGGATATACGCAGAAACGTCACCCGCCTGAGTTTCAATAATTGGTAAAGCTGTTAATGAACCGCCACCTTTTACGATATGCTTAATTGATTCCGGAAGATCATTCATCGATTGTGCGATAGAATCGTTCTGGTTAATTTTTGCGGCACGCTCTAGCAAACGACTGTGAAGGTAGAATACGTCACCTGGATAAGCCTCACGACCCGGAGGACGACGCAATAATAAAGATACCTCACGGTATGAAACTGCCTGCTTAGAAAGATCATCATAAACAATTAATGCTGGTCTACCTGTATCACGGAAGAACTCACCGATAGCAGCACCAGCAAAAGGAGCATAAAACTGCATTGGAGCAGGATCAGCAGCCGATGCGGCAACGATAACCGTGTAAGGTAAAGCACCGTTTTCTTCTAAAACTTTTAATATCTGAGCTACGGTAGAATTTTTCTGACCAATAGCTACATAAATACAGAATACAGGATTTCCTGCTTCATAAAATTCTTTTTGATTGATAATGGTATCAATACAAACTGCAGTCTTTCCGGTTTGACGATCACCAATCACGAGCTCACGTTGTCCGCGACCAATTGGAATCATTGCATCAATTGCTTTGATACCAGTTTGCAATGGCTCCGTTACAGGTTGACGATAAATTACACCTGGAGCTTTACGCTCCAATGGCATTTCATAAGTTTCTCCTGTAATTGGTCCTTTACCATCAATTGGCTGACCTAAAGTATTAACAACACGGCCAAGCATTCCTTCACCAACTTTGATGGAAGCAATTTTATTAGTACGTTTTACTGTAGCACCTTCTTTGATCTCATCAAAAGCACCAAGTAATACAACACCTACATTGTCTTCTTCCAGGTTCAAAACGATGCCCTGTAAACCATTTTCAAACTCAACCAGCTCACCTGATTGAACTTTTGTTAAACCGTATACGCGAGCAATACCATCACCCACTTGTAACACAGTACCAACCTCTTCGAGCTCGGCCTCCGATTTAAAGCCTGACAGTTGTTGTCTTAAAATCGCCGAAACTTCATCTGGTCTTACCTCTACCATAGTAGTATTTTTTGAGTTTTATATTGTAAATCTTACGCCCCAACCCCTATTGGAAGCAATCAAAGCCCTTTTCAGGTTTTGGGGTAATTAATTGTGTTGAAATTCTTTTTTAAGTTTATTCAGCTTACTGGATAGACTTGTATCAAACTGTTTATCACCAACCTTCAGGATAAAACCTCCAATCAGATCAGAATCAACCTGGGCAGTCAAAATAACCTCACCTTTAGTTGCTTGTTTAACTAATTCTTCGATCTGGGCAATATTATCCGGACTTAATGGAGAAGCAGATGTTACTGTTGCTTTTACTACGTTCTTTAGAATATTATACTGATTGATAAATTCCTTTCCTGTAGCATATAAAACTTGAGAACGTCCTTTCCTAACCACAATTTTAAAGAATGACAGGATCATTTTATTCAGTTTATCACCAAATAAGCCATCCAGGATATTCGCCTTTTTATCAAGACTAATTATCGGATTTTTAAGAATTGCCTGTAGCTGTGGATTAACCCTGCAGGTATCGAGAAACAGCTCAATATCTTTCTTAACCGGCTCTAAAACATTCTTTTCAGCCGCCAGATCAATTAAAGCTTTTGCGTAACGCGATGCAACTTGTATTTCTGACATAATTCGATTGGTCGATTTGTTAATTTATTAGCTTACAAAATTGGATTAACAAATTTTCTTAATTGAGTTTTACTTCTTTTAACAGATCATTTACAAGCGCCTGCTGTTTTCCCTGATCCTCTAATTGCTTACGCAAAACTTTTTCAGCGATCTCAATAGATAAGCTAGAAACTTGATTTTTTATTTCTGCCATTGCAGCAAGCTTTTGGTTTGTGATCTCAATTTTTGCTTTTTCGATCAGCTTAGCCCCTTCAGACTTAGCCAAATCTTTTGCATCATTAACGATTTGATCTTTGATCCCTTTAGCTTCCTTTAAAATGCTATCGCGTTCTAAACGGGCTTCCTTCAAAAGATCTTCGTTTTCACCAATCAATTTAGCCATTTCAAGCTTAGCCATTTCGGCCTTAGACAAAGCATCTTCGATAAAACGTTCACGTTCATCAAGAGCCTTAACAATAGGCTTCCATGCAAACTTGCTTAGAAGGAAAAACAGTATTAAAAAAGTAACTGTTGACCAGATGAACAAGCCTGGATCTGGAGAAACTAATGGATTTAATGCCAGTAATATCATTTGTTTTATTATTTAATAAATCAATCAAAATAATAAAATAAGGCCGGTGCCAATCGCACAAGCCTTATTTTTTTAGTTTACTTGTCCTGTTCCTAAGAACGCAACAACCACAGCGAACAATGCTACCGCTTCAACGAATGCTGCCGCGATTAACATAGCTGTTTGAATTTTAGATGCTGCTTCAGGTTGGCGAGCCATACCTTCCATAGCTTTTCCACCAATGTTTCCGATACCAATGCCTGCTCCGATTGCAGCTAATCCTGCACCAATACCAGCGATACTTCCAACGATCATAATCTGATTTTTAAATATATATTAAACAAAAAATAAATTCATATTAATGCTCAGCATGCTCTTCCACCGCCATCCCGATAAACAAGGCTGATAAAATAGTGAAAATGAATGCCTGAATAAATCCTACCACCAACTCAATCACACTGATGAACAGTACGAATGGAATAGCGATACCTGCAACGAAAACTGATTTTAGAATGAAGATCAAAGAAATCAAACTTAAGATCAAAATGTGGCCTGCAGTAATGTTTGCGAACAAACGAATCATTAATGCAACCGGCTTAACAAATAATCCCACGATCTCAACAGGGATCATCAATGGATATAACCACCATGGAACATGCGGTGTAAATACATGACCCCAATAATTTTTATTGCCATTAACCGTAGTCAAAACAAAAGTACAAAGGGCTAACATCATTGTAACAGCGATATTTCCTGTTACATTGGCTCCTCCCGGGAAGAAAGGAACTAGCCCAAGAAGATTATTTATCCAAACAAAGAAAAATATAGTTAATAAATAAGGCATAAACCCTTGATATTTATGACCCAATTGAGGCTTTGCAATGTCATCACGAACAAATAAAATGATTGGCTCTAGTAAAGATTGCATTCCCTTAGGCGCTTTACCCACTCGCTTCTTATAAGAATTGGCAACGCCAATAAAAACAATCAAAAGAATAGTAACCGAAATGATTAATGAAACTACATTCTTAGTAATAGATAAGTCAAGTGGCTTATTATTTAAAAGCTCACCCTTTGCGTCATAAGAAATAAAAGTCCCATCGGCACTTTTTACTTCTGATGGATAATAATATTTGCCATGATAGTTTACAAGTTTTGATCCATCAACATCCAAAACTTCTGTACCATGATCATTATGACCGTACTTATTAGAAAGAAAAGTTGTCAATCCATTATCGGTCCACAGAATTACTGGTAATGGAATATAAACATGACCAAAAAAGTGCCACTCATGTGAATCAGCAATGTGGTGAAGAATCATCTTAGAAATATCTTCATCTGCTTTTTCAACATGCTCTTCAGTGGCCGAAATAGTAGAAGTATCAGCTGCTGAATTCTCTTCTGAAAAGGCAGAAAAACTCAATAGCGAAAATAAAACCGCACAAAATGCAAGGCTGAAGAATTTTTTATTGTTGAAAATACGGCTCAAATCCATTTATTATAAGGAATTTACTTTATTTTTTGGTTGCGCAAGTTACACAACAAACAATATATTTCAAACACTGTATGAAAGAAATATAGATAAAAAAAATTGATGATAAATTTTAAAGGCTCAACAGTATTCCCAATTATGTAAATAAAGGCTATAATCATGCAAATGAGCAGCTTAATAGTAACACTCCCAAGCAGTGCCTGACCCGAATCTTTATTACTGATACCCATCCTCCAAGAGGCAATTACAAAAATATTAAAGGTGAGTATTGAAAAAATCCAAAACAGTGACCAAAATTTTGGAATTAACAGATTCTTTTCCGAAAAAAACATATCTGCACTCCATGGAGCCGCCGCCAAAAACAGGTTGAAAAGTATAAAATAAATAATAAAGCGAGTAAAGCTCATGCCTTCAATTGTCTGATGGTTTGATAAATAGATAAAAATACACCCAAAACACAGGCTATTGCCGTAGCATACTGAACTTTATGGTTGTAATATTGATCAATTTTAAAACCAATATACGCTGAAGCCGCAATTATAGCCATCATTTGAAAAGCTACACTGGTGTATTTCGCAAAAGTTCCATACGACTGGCCTGTGGAATTCTTAAAATCTTCAGAATCTGGTTTAATTTCCTTCTTTTTCATTAGTAAGAATTGATGAACAAAATTATTAAAATTAAGCCTTGGTTTAAGGAAAAAATAAAAAATGTATTAAATAAATGCCTATTTCAATTAAATACTGCACTTCACAAGCAATTGTGAAATTTGGTCTTGGCAGACCTAATAATTTCTTAGAGAAAGAGTTTATATTTATGGCTACAAATCCATTCTGATAAAATATCTTTGCATAGTTTCTGTTATACCTATTAAAGAAGATTAATTTGAGATCAAAAATTCAAGTTATAAGACATTTTTTATTTTTAAGCCTGGGTATTGGCCTATGCTTTTCTTCCTGCAATTCCCAAAAAGAAACTGTGGCTAGCCGGAACATGCAAAATCTGACTGCTAATTTCAATATTCTTTATAATGCCACTGAAATTGTGAATGAAAGCGAAAAAAACATTCAACTTGCCTATACTGATAATTTTGACCGAGTTATATCTGTTTATAAAGAACCTAATGAAACTATTTCACAAGGAGAATTAGGTAAATTAGATCAAGCAATTTTAAAGGCCAATACAATAGCCAATGAGAAATCACTCAGTAAATATGTTGACAATGCTTATTTTCTAATTGGGAAATCAAATTATTTAAAATCCAATTTTTTTAATGCTGTTGAATTTTTTGATTATGTCTATCAAAATTATCCAAAAGAAAAAGGAATCAAACAGGCTTCTTTGGCATGGAAAACAAGATCTCTTATTGCATCCGACAGGTTAGACGAAGCTTATAATTCAATTGATACTGCACTGAGGTATATTGCTACTGAAAAAAAATCAGTAGCTGATATTTATGCAATTCGAGCGCAACTGCATATTTACGCAAAGGAGGATGAGCAAGCAATTACCATGCTTAAGAAGGCGATTGAATCTAAAACAAGTAAGCAAAATAAAATACGGTGGACCTACCTCTTAGCTCAACTTCAACAGATAAACGGACAGGCAAAAGATGCCTATCAGAATTATACTAAAGTTTTAAAAAGCAATGCTCTCTTTGAAATGGCATTTAATGCAAAACTAAGTGCTATAAGCCTTAATAATAACTTGAGCAATGACTCTAAAAGTAAAACAAAGCAAATTGCAGCCTTATTAAAAGATAGTAAAAACAATGATTTTAAAGATCAGATTTATTTTCAGATAGCAAATAGCTATGCCGATGAAAATAATACCGAAAAAGCCATTGAAAATTATAATAATGCCATCGCTAAAAGTTCAAAAAATGTTATTCAAAAGGGATTAGCCTATTTAAAATTGGCTGAAATTTATTTCAAAGAAAGCGATTATGTTAAATCGAAAGCTTATTATGATAGCACCCTAGTAGAACTTCCAATCAGTTATCCTGATTATGCACAAATAAAAAAGAAGGCAGATAATATTGAGTTACTAGCCGATCGCTTATCCATTATCGCGAAAGAGGATACTCTTCAAGTTCTGGCCCAAATGCCCGAAATTGAACGAAATGAACGTATAAAACAATTAATTGAACTGGAGGTGCTTAAAACTCAAGTCAAATTAAATAATGCATCTTCCGGACTTCCATCTACAGGAGCAATAAATAGCAACAATGGAAATTCAAAGTTCTATTTCAATAATTCCATCGCCCTAAATCAAGGAATTGCAGATTTTAAAAAAACTTGGGGTGCAAGAAAATTAGAAGATAATTGGAGACGAAGCCAAAAATCGGACACTGATATTTCTAATACCCTAGCAAACAACCAAAACTCCACTAAAGACCCATTTAATGAATTAAATACGCCTAGCACCTCAGTAAATACAGAGTCGCTGAAAAAAGTATTTATCGAAGCGATACCATTAACTAAGGAAATGAAAAAAGTTTCGGACGAAAAAATCGGATCTGCCATGTATGATATTGGCAATTATTACCGAGATGTTTCTGCTGACACTATGGAGGCCGTAAAAACATATGAAAAACTTCTAAGCCGCTTCCCAGATGATCCTAATAAATTGGCAGTTTATTATAATTTGTATAGGCTATACCGCTTTGCCAATCCGCAGCTTTCTGATAAATACAAGAACATTCTATTAAATCAATTTGCTGAATCTCCATTTGCTAAAATCATTCTCGACCCTGACTATAATCAGAAAAACGATGATATAGAAATGGCTTTCAATCAATTTTACAATGAGGCATATCGTTTATACACCAATAAAAAGTACCGAGATGTACTAAAATCAGTTGAACTGCAAAAAACAAAATCGGGGATTGAGAAAACCCCAGCCCAATTAGCTTATTTAAGCTCACTAGCACTGGGTCACTTACAAAAACTCGACAAGCTTGAAGCCTCATTTAAAAATATTTTGGATTCAAACCCTGAAGACAAGCTCATTGTTCCATTGATTAAAATTCAATTAGCATTTATTGACTCCAATAGAACGGAAATGACAAATCGTCCTTTTGCTTTGCTCGATAATGAGACGATTATAAATACTGTTATTGAGGAGCCTATTGCGGAAGAGCCAGCTTTTGCGGAAAAAACAATTGAAAAGCAAATGCCAGAACAAAAGCCGGCACAAATCGAGGAGAAAAAAATTGCAGAGACTGTAAAACTACCGATAAAGGAACAAAAAAATGATGCGCCGCAGCCCAAAATGGAGCAAATTGATACTTTTTTTGAACTTGATGGGTCAAGCGATTATTATTTTATTGTGAATGTTTCTGATCCATCTCTAAATTTAAGCTCATCACGATTTGGTATCGGTCAGTTTAACCGCGTCAATTATTCTGGAAATGCCATTAAACATCAGCTTAAATCCATTGCTAATCAAAATCAATTAATATTTGTTGGTCCCTTAACAGGTAAAGAAAGTGCTCAAGCTTATTTCGACCAAATCAGCCCTCTGATTAGAGAAATCATGAAAATACCGGCAACAAAATATGGTACTTTCTTTATCAGCGATAAAAATCTTGAAAAGATTACTGATTTAGGAACACTCGAGCGTTATGTAGACTTTTACAAAAAGAATTATAATAAATAAAAATATGAATAGCCCTTTAACGCAACGTGAGTTAAGTCAATTTACCATCCTTTTTTGGAAATGGATCGTTGGAATAATTGCGTTTGGAGCTATCCTGATTTTCAGCATCGGGCTAGGGCTATTTGGTAAGCTTCCCGACTTAAAAACGCTGGAGAATCCTAAAAGTAATCAAGCCTCAGAAGTTATAGCAGACGACAATGTGGTTTTAGGAACTTATTATGTCCAAAACCGATCTAATGTTAGATACGATGAAATTTCTCCTAATGTAATCAACGCTTTAATTGCTACTGAGGACATCCGTTTTTTTGGACATTCAGGGATTGATTTCAAGCGCACATTCACCGTTATCTTCTATAATCTTGCGGGAAAGAGACAAGGGGCAAGCACCATAACCCAACAATTGGCCTTAAATCTATTTTCAAAAGAAGGTCGCTCAAAAAATTTCCTAAAACGATTGATTCAAAAATCACAAGAACTTATTGTAGCAGTAAAACTGGAGCGCCAATACACTAAGGAGGAGATCATTACCATGTACCTTAATACAGTAGATTTTGGATCTTACAATACTTATGGGATAAAATCTGCTGCAAGAACCTATTTTAGCACCACTCCTGATAAACTCCAACCGGAACAAGCAGCAATTTTAATTGGAATGCTTAAGGGCCCTTCACTCTATAATCCTAATCGCAACCCTGAACGTGCATTTTTAAGAAGGAACACGGTTATCGAGAACATGGCTAAGGCAAATTATATTAGTGAAGACGAGGAAGAGCGCTTAAAACAAATTCCATTAACCCTTTTATTTAACCCCTCAGATCATAATGAGGGATTGGCACCCTATTTCAGGGCAGTATTAAAGAAAGATATTCAGCAAACTCTAGAAGAAAACTCAATTTACAAGGCAGACGGAACACCATATGACCTCGATAGAGATGGTTTAAAGATTTATACTACCATCAATTCGCGTATGCAAAGATATGCTGAAGAGGCACAAAAAGAATATTTAAAAACGCTACAAATACAATTCAACGATTCATGGAAAGGCCGTGATCCTTTTAACTTTCAAGAGGCTAAAAGTCTAATTGATCAGGGTATGCGACGTTCAGATAGATATCAACAATTAAAAGCAGAAGGTCAATCAGAAGAAGAAATTCTTAAAAACTTTAAAACACCAACCGAAATGAGCATTTTCAGTTGGAGAGGTGAAATCGATACATTAATGAGACCTCTTGATTCTATTAAGTATTATAAATTAATGTTGCGAAATGCTATGATGTCAATGGAGCCACAAACAGGCTATGTTCGCGCATGGGTTGGCGGCACAAACTATACTCACTTTAAGTACGATCAAGTTAAAATGGGTACACGTCAGGTAGGATCAACTGCTAAACCGTTCACCTATGCTGTAGCTATAGGAAATGGAGGATATTCTCCTTGTTATTCTGTTGCCAATGAGCCTGTTGGGATTGATGCCGGAGATGGCACCATTTGGACACCAAAAGCTTACAAGCCTATACCAGGATCCATAAGCTTAAAAAAAGCATTGGCTAATTCACAAAACTATGTTACTGCTTACATGATGAAACAGGTTGGCTCAACCGCTGTAGCAACGCTGACAAAAAATATGGGAATTACTAGCGATGTGCCGGCGGTTCCTTCCATTTGTTTAGGCTCTTTTGATGCTTCTGTTCATGACATGGTAGGCGCCTATTCTGTGTTTGTAAACCATGGAGTTTGGACCGAACCCATTTATCTTTTACGTATTGAAGATAAAAATGGAAATATTATTTATGAGCGCAAGCCGAGGGTTAAAGTTGTTTTAGATGAACAAACAGCATACGTGATGACAGATATGCTCAAGGCGGTAGTAAAAGAAGGCACAGGCGGCAGATTAAGATGGAAATACAATCTTACTAATCCGATTGGAGGTAAAACAGGCACAACTCAAAACAATTCAGATGGTTGGTTCATGGGAATTACACCAGAATTAGTTACCGGCGTGTGGACTGGCGCCGAAGATCGGGCAATACACTTTACATCAACTAATTTTGGAGAGGGAGCCAATACCGCCCTACCCATATTTGCTTTGTATATGCAGAAGGTTTATGCTGACCCTACCTTGAAATACACTAAAGGCGATTTTCCGCTTCCAAAAGGAGGAATCACAACAGTTATCGATTGTAGCACCTATACCCAACAGCAAAATAGTGAAACCGAACAGGATAAAAAACTTGGTTTTTAATTTTAAAGCAAGGCCTATTATTTGTCCCAAAAATGAAAGAATTTGATTACCGCTCCGACCTGAAAAATATACCCCAAAACCCAGGAGTATATCAGTTTTGGTCGGATGCAGAGGAATTAATTTACATCGGCAAGGCGAAAAACCTTAAAAATAGGGTCTCTTCCTATTTCAAAAAAGATAACTTTCGAATTAATGCAAAAACACGTGTATTAGTCAGCAAGGTTAAAAAAATAACTTTTACCATTGTTGACACCGAAATTGATGCTTGGTTATTAGAAAATAGCCTGATTAAAAAGTATCAGCCTAAGTATAATATCTTATTAAAAGATGATAAGACCTACCCATGGATAATCATAAAAAACGAGAAATTTCCGCGTATTTTCTGGACTAGAAAGATTATAAAAGATGGCTCTACTTATTTTGGGCCCTATGCATCTTTGAGCATGATGCACACCATTCTTGGGGTGATCAAAGAAATTTATCCTTTAAGGACATGCAGCCTGCCACTCACGCAGGAAAATATCCATGCTGGAAAATTCAGAGTATGCCTTGAATACCAAATAGGGAATTGCAAAGGACCATGTCAAGCATTTCAATTAGAGGATGATTATAATCAAAGCATCGCAGAAATTAAGGATATACTCAATGGCAAAACGGGTGCAGTAATCAAAAGACTGAAAAAACAATTGGATGAGTCTGTGGCAGATCTTAATTTCGAGCTATCACACCACTTAAAATTAAAATATGATTCATTAGATCATTATCAGAGTAAATCAACCATTGTAAGTTCCTCTATAACCGATGTAGATGTTTTTAGTATTGCTACTGATGAAAAGCATGCTTTTGTTAATTTCTTAAAAGTAATGAACGGCACGATAATTCAAACTCAAACACTCGAAATGAAAAAGAGGCTTGATGAAACGGATGAGGAATTATTAAGCCTGGCAATTACCGAATTTAGAAATCGATTTAATAGCCAATCTCAAGAAATTATCGTTCCCTTCGAAGTTGATCTCCCCGACTCAGGCATTAAGTTCACCATTCCGAAATTAGGAGAAAAGAAAAAGCTGCTCGAATTATCCGAAAAAAATGTGATTTTCTTTAAGCGTGAGAAACTTAACCAATATGAAAAGCTTAATCCAGAATTAAGAACGGATCGATTGCTTAATTTGATGATGAAGGACTTACGCCTAAATCAATTGCCAAGACATATTGAATGTTTTGATAATTCAAACTTTCAAGGAGATTTTCCAGTATCAGCAATTGTAGTCTTTCGCGATGCTAAACCCTCTAAGAAGGATTATAGGCATTTTAATGTTAAAACAGTGGTCGGGCCCGATGATTTTGCCACCATGGAAGAAGCGGTCTTCAGAAGATACCGTAGGTTATTAGACGACGGCGAAACGCTACCGCAATTAATAATCATTGATGGTGGTAAAGGTCAGTTATCTTCAGCAATGAAGAGTTTGAAACTCTTGGGAATTGAAAAACAGGTTACAGTCATTGGAATTGCCAAGCGCTTAGAGGAGATTTATTACCCCGGCGATCAATATCCACTGTACCTAGATAAAAAATCAGAAACTTTAAAAATTATACAACAACTAAGAGATGAGGCCCACCGATTTGGAATCACATTCCATAGAAAGAAGCGAAATAAAGCCACTCTAGCAACTGAACTCGAGAACGTTCCTGGAATTGGCCGTTCAACAGCAGAGAAGCTTCTGAGACATTTCAAATCGGTTAAAAAGGTAAAGGAAGCAGCAGAGAACGAGTTGCTAGAATTATTAAATAAAACCCAGACAAAAGCTATCCTAGAATACTTTAAACAATAAAGCCGATAACAAATGAATGCTATCGGCTTTATTATATTTCATTTTTTTCTAGTATGACCAGAGATCATGCTCAAAATCCATGAGTGCTTTCTTCACTCGATCAGATTCAAAAAGCTTATCAATGCCTATTGCATAATCTTTGATACGTAAATCGTCAGGGTTTGACTCTTTAACTACGTAGCTTGAGAAAATACGCTTCATAAAAATATCATCATAGCTCAATCCAGCCAAATCATTGGTCCGGTTAACGGCAGCTTTTGTTACAAGAAGGTGGCGTGCTTCAGGGAAATAAACCCAAAAGGCAGGTTGCTCATCAAAAGCTTGTCCCGCTTTGCTAATTTTAACCATTGGCGCAATACCAACAATTCTAGGCTCAAACACAGAACGCTGCTTATCAAAAATCCAATCCTCCTTAATTCTAAATTTAACAATACTGTCAGGATTAAACTCCCCAGCTTCAACTTTAGAACCAGTTTGGTTACCATCTTGATCAAAAATTGGCACCACTACACTATCTGCAAACTTAGCCATAGCATCTTTAGCATTTAGAACAGCTGAAAATTCATCGCCATTTACATCATCCTTAGTACTACTTGCATCATAAGCGGTTAATTCTCCAGCTTGAATTGCATCAGTAAGAATAGTAATCAACCTAGATTTAGGAGATGCAAAAATAGTGTTTACCTTATCGCGAACATCAATTTCTCTCCAAACGCGCTTGCTGAACATCACGTCTGATTCTCTCAAATTAGCATAAGGTGTAACTCGTGCATTAAGGACGTTTGCTTTTTTATAATAACCATCTAAAGGCCTTTCGGTTGCATTAGGTTTAGTGCTGTTCGTTAAGTTTGGTGCTTGTGCATTAACAACAAGCGTAAATGCTACCAAAATGAAGGCAAAAAATATATTTTTCATACCAATTAATTTGCTTTAAAAACCATAGGGTCAAGTTGTCTCGGAGATCCATCGGGACCAACAGCAACGATATCATCAAAAATAACACGAGTTCCAGGAGTAACTGCCGCTAGTGCTGCACGCATCTGGGGACTAAAACCATTTCCTGTAGCCTGCAAAACTACTAGATCGGCACGCGGTCTGGCAATCGCCAAACTGAACCTAGTAACTTTAAATTTGGCATCAAAATCAAATTGATCAAGAGTGGCGAAAATTGCGTCTTGACCCTTTATGATGACAGAACTAAGCGCTCCACCGGTTTTACCAGCAAATTTCGCTTTAGGATCTGGAATACGTTTCACGCGGAAGTCGCTTGAACCAATATTTTGAACCTTACCATTGATATTTGCAGCTACATCAACCTTAGCAACCGCTCCAGGACTAGTTACATTTACAGAGTACTTACCATTTGAACCAGCAATGGTACCACCACTAATTGTAACAGTCAAATTCTCTTTAGGAATACCTGGTGCAGAAATAGACACAGGATTATCCACCCCCACATAAAAAACATTCATCTTATCTGGTGAAACTACAACTGAAGGACGGGCAACTTGATATTTTTGCTCCGCTGTAGTATAGGTCTTGATTGAACCATCCGTTTGCTTAACACGCACTGTACCAGTCCAAGTGAAAACACCCTCCTTAGAAGTATTAACCGTATAGGTACCTTTACCCTCTTTCACTTGAAGTGAAGATCCACCAACACTAACATCGGGGCTCGACTTTGAGTCGGATGCCGTAAGAAATACTTCAGCGGTATAAGGTTGTCCTAGAATCAAATAAGAAGTAGGTGCTACAGCAACAGCAGAAAACATATCTAGATTAACAATTGCCACATCCATTTTACCCAATAAACGCTTTACCATTTCAGATTCAGCATTTTTAACATCTGCTTGTATCTTCGCTAAGGCCGTAATTGCTGCCGTTAGCGGAATACCTTCACCAAAATTTGCTTGCTCCCAGCTTTTTTTAATCCCAACACCACTTGAATTAGGATCTTTCGCTTCTAATGAGAAATTAACACTTTCGCGTTCTTTAGGATCAAGAAGTGTTAATAATTTACTTCTCGTGTCATTTATCTTTTTCTTGAGTACCGTAGCACGATTTTCATTAATCATCAAACGGGATGAAATATCGAGATTATCTCTTTTGGAAATATCTCCAGTCTCCTTATTCATTCCACCACCTTCTTGTTCGAAAAGTTTTTTTAACTCAGCGACATAAGCCTCTAATTCTTTCGTGTATGAGCTAGCTAATTTAGCTTTTTCATAAATAGGTCTAGCACGAACAGGCTCATCCTTGAGTTTTGTGGCTTCAAATGATGCATAGGTTGCATCAACACCACTTTGAACATTCTCAGACGAGGCATTCAAGCTATTTGTTAAATTTTTAAAAGCATCTAAGATTGAATCACTAACATTCAGCGCCACTAAACCAAGTAAAACCAGGTAAAGTATTCCAATCATTTTCTGCCTTGGGGTTTCTCTACCTCCAGCCATGTAATTTTATTTAAAAAATTAAATATTTATAATACCTATAAAAACGGTTAAGATCTAGCAGGTTGATTCATTGCAGACAGCATATTTCCATAAATAGAATTTAAGGAAGATAAGTTCTTAGCCAATTTACCAACTTCATCTTTAAACTGTTTCGAATCTTCCATCGACTCATTAAAGTTTTGCATAGTCGCAGAAAGATTTTGATAAAAATTATTCATCGTCTTTAAATGAGCGCTAGAATCCTTTAATTCTAATTCATATACCGCATTTAAAGCAGCAATATTTTTAGCTAAAGCATTTACTTGCTCATGATAAGCCTTTGAATCAATATTTGTTTCACCCATTTCTCTAAGTCCTTGAGTAGCATTTTCAAATGCCTGACTTAAGTTGTCAAAGCTTCCAGAAGCTGTCTTAACCTTTGCTGCCAGTTCTGTAGTTGCACTTGCAGTATCGGCAATACCGGAAATTGCTGATACCTTATCACCGAAACTACGTAAGCCAGAACCAAGGCTTTCAATCAACTCCGGACCAATTTTAGCATCGCTTAGCATATTGTCTAAGGCCGCTGTAGAAGAAGCTGAAGCACTTGCTCTTGGACGAGCTGCCTCTCCTTTAAAATCTTCATCAAGTTCAGGATATACTTTACTCCAATCTGGTTCCACATGATCTGGCTGAAAACCCATGTAAAAGAATAAAAGCGCTTCCGTTATTAAACCAATAGCGATCATATATTCACCACCCTTCCAATGAAGGATTTTGAACATCAAACCAACAATTACAACGGTCGCACCCCAAGAAATTAGGGAGTTCATGCCAATTTTGAATTTTTTCTTTTGAGCCATAACTATAAGGGTAGTTTTGAGATTAGTATTTTTTAAAGTTTATCTTTTATGTCGCGACCAAGATATTTTGCAACATTACGGAAACCGATGTATGATTTGGCAGTATCTTGATATTCGAAGCTGCTTGCTGAGTTTTGTAAGAAGTAACCGATATCTTTCCAAGAACCACCACGAGTAACTTTGCGTTTTAAAACTTCAGGATCGCCAGCTTGAGCCTCATAAGTAAAGGATGGGTTCATGTCATGTGTAAAAGTGGACGAAGACTCATCAAAGGCCGAAGAGGTCCATTCAGCTACGTTTCCAGCCATGTTATACAAGCCAAAATCGTTTGGATAATACGCTTTCACCTGAACAGTAAATGGTCCGCCATCATCAATATAATTACCTCGGCCAGGCTTAAAGTTTGCCATCAAACATCCTTTTGCATTCCTTATGTAAGGGCCACCCCATGGATAACTTGTACCCACACGACCACCACGTGCTGCATATTCAAATTCAGCTTCAGTTGGAAGTTCGTAATCGGCTCTTTTAGGAAGGCGGCGACTTTCTTTATAAGCCTCATTAAACCTGGTTCTCCAAACGGAAAAAGCACGTGCTTGACGCCAATTTACACCAACTACAGGATAGTTTTTAAATGCGGGATGTGAAAAATAACCCTTAACCATCGGCTCATTCTGAGCATAGGCGAAGTCGGCAAGCCAAACAAGGGTATCAGGATAAACACCTACAGTATCTCTAAGAATGAAATCAGAACGCTTCGTGTTTTTATTAGCTCTATTATTTGCTGCATCTCTTAATTTCATGATGGCGAAATTGTATTTAATCAATCTCACATCAACTTCATTGCGATCAAAAACTCTATCATCGCCTTGATAGTACATGCCCTGTAATTTAACACTATTTGCAGATGCACTCTTCCCTTTTTTACCACCCCAAATTAAACTCCCGTTGCCAACTTTTTTCCAATTGATATATTTTTTACCAACACTGTTCGGATCTGCTTGGCCCTTTGGCTTTAGGAAGAATTGATCATCTTGTAAATAATCAGTAACCGCGATAGAATCACGAACCCAATTTACAAACTGACGATACTCATTATTAGTCACCTCAGTTTCATCCATGTAAAAAGCTTGGACAGTAACTTGCTTATTTTGTGAGATTTGAGCAAAAGTAATGTCTTGATCAGTTTGACCCATGATAAAGGTTCCAGCAGGAATATAAACCATCCCATAAGGAACCTCAGTATTCTTAAATTTCTTAGCGGAAACGCCCACTAACTCACCATTGCCCCCACCTTTACCACAGCTAGTGCCTAAAATGAACAGAGCTGCAAGAGCGATAAAGTATATTTTTCTCATTTTAAATGATTTCTTTTTGTATTTCCACAACAAAATAAGTTCGAATATAGTAAAAATCATTATACCATACACACTCACACTAATCAACTTCCCTAAAAATTCAATAATTTAAATAAGAGCAAGCCTTAAATCTATTATTTCCTTGATAGAACGATAATTTAATATATCTATTTTTGATGTGGCAAAATATTTTTAATAATACGATTAAAAGTAAATAAGGTTGCGATTCTTTTTTATTTTTCTTTGAAGGCAAAAGGCCTATTTATTTGTTTACTTGTTTTATGTATTGCTCCAAAGCCATGGTCATACTTGGCGCCTCAGGCGTTGGTGCTGGAATATTTAAAACTAAATCATGCTCAAGCGCCGCTTTGTGGGTACTAACACCAAAAGCTGCAATACGAGTATCGTTTTGCTTAAAATCAGGAAAGTTAATAAATAATGAGTGGATGCTACTCGGACTAAAAAATGCGATAACATCATAAAAAACCTCCGCTAAATCAGACAAATCACTGCAAACCGTATGAAATAAGACAGCTGCTTTAAAATCATAGCCGTTTTCACTTAGGAACTTCTGAGTTTCTTCCGCCGCAACATCCGAGCAAGGGTAGAGAAATTTCTCTGTAGTATGCTTTTTTAAAACCTCGGCTAAGTCAGAAGCTGTTTGTTTCCCAACAAAAATCTTTCTTTTTCTGTATTGAATATATTTCTGAAGATACAGCGCAATAGTTTCTGAAATACAAAAGTATTTTAAGTCTGCAGGAACATCATAACGCATCTCTTCACATACTCTAAAAAAATGATCCGCGGCATTTTTACTAGTAAATATAACCGCAGTAAAATCAGCCAAGTTGATTTTTTCCTTCCTTAATTCTTTCGCTGGAACACCTTCTACATGAATAAACGACCTAAAATCAATTTTTAGATTATACTTTTTGGCCAATTCAAAATATGGAGACTTTTCAGTATCAGGCTTTGGCAATGTCACCAAGATGCTTTTTACTTTCTTTGGTTTCTCTGTTGAAGTTACTTGCATATTTATATTGGGCTCAATACCCAAGTGCTTTAAATAAGATTATTAAAGGACAGAATTCGAGGGCACAAAGATAAATAAATAAATAAACTTTTGGCAACTTGTAATTCGATAAAATATTTTCAGCCACCCGAAGAAATTGAAGGGCAAAAATTAATAAGAGCAATATCCCCCCTAAATAGCTGTAAATGATAGAAAATCGATAGGAAGTGAGGCTAAAAGCGATGACAATTGGTAGAAATAGAATAGCTGCATTGAAATAACTAATATATAATACTGATACATAATCACGTACTAATCGAGTGGTATCAAATAAGAATCCGACTATTTTTAGCAATATAATTTTCAGTGTAAACAGTATTATTACTGTTGCAGACAAGTATAAAAATAATTTGAAACCTTCCACACGGTAAGATATTCCGAAATAGTTTGCAGATAAATAAAGATAAAGGCCTAAAATCAGTCCGAATAGAAGGTATAAAAACACAAATGGCCAAGAATTAAATAGGGTTTCCTCTTTGTTTAACTTGCTTAAAACTTGATTACTATAAAAAGCATGAGTAATAGAATTTAGCTCCACAGGAAAAAAGAATCTCACTAAGGAATATAATAAGACTAAAAATAATACCAGCAAAATAACCCAAGACTCTCTGAAAGGCCTTAATTTTCCTTCATCAAAGCGACTATTTTTTTTGGGAAATTTAGCTGCCCAAGCCTTAAAGTCAAGATTTACAACTTTATAAAGATTAATGAGGCTATCTCGAAAGCGATTAGGCCTATTGGGATCAGGAGCCTTCAACCAGACCATCGAAAGGGAATCTTTAATCGCCTTAATTGAGTCAGGATACCTTGGGCTGTTTACGATGGCCCCAGAATCCAACCAAGTGTCCGACTGAGCAAAAAGTGGCTCCTCCAAAAGCTTTATATTGCCTTCAACCTGTCCGAAAACGACTGGATCGGCTAGAAAAAAGATCAGAATTAAAACTAAAAACCGCTTGATCATCCTTGGTTAAAACCCTTAAGACTGAATAAAAATTATGATGTAAATTTCTGCTTTTTTATTTTTGTTTCCTAAATATCTTTTGAGTTTTAGAGTTTTAACATCGCAAACACGAATAAATTATTGCTCTTTATCGTAAAAAATAAAATTTCAAGATTTATAAATAGCCTAAATAATAATTTCTTAAAAAAGATTCAAAATCTTGAAAACCATCTCATTTTAGATAGCTTTGCGCGAGAGCAGTTTTAAAAATTCTACAATACGTTTTAAAACTAAGCTCAATAATTAAATCAGCCTCCATTTTGGATAAATAAATCTAAAAAAGATATTAATAAATAAATCGAATGTCTGCCACAGCCTCAAAAAACGCATCTCCAATCCTTGTTATAGTCGCTTTTGCAATTGTTTATATAGTTTGGGGCTCGACATATTTTTTCATTCAAATGGCGGTTCAAGGTTTTCCACCATTCATTTTAGGGGCGTTCCGATTCATTTTAGCTGGGTTAATTATGGCAGCATGGTGTCTTATAAAAGGCGAAAATTTATTTGCAATTCGGGGAATCAAGCACGCAATAATTAGTGGTATTTTATTACTTTTTTTCGGTAATGGAATAATTATTTGGGTAGAACAAAGCATGCCTAGTGCCATGGTAGCGATTACTGTGTCATCAGCACCGCTATGGTTTGTATTACTTGATAAACCCAAATGGACCGAAAATTTCAAGAGTAAATCTATTATTACAGGAATGCTTGTCGGACTTGCAGGGGTAATTTTACTGTTTAGTGAGCAGATTTCTAAGATTTTCTCGATGCCTGATACTACGCCAGTAAAAATGAGCAGCATGATTCTTTTACTTTTTGGTGCAATTGCATGGGCAGGAGGCTCTCTCTATTCAAAATATAAACCTGCACAAGGATCAATAATTGTGATAAGTACTTGGCAAATGTTAGCTGCCGGAATCGCTTTTATTCCGGGAATTTTAATACGTGATGAGTTCAAGGGCTTTCAATGGCAAGAAGTTCCTTATGAATCGTGGATGTCACTTATCTATCTTGTTATTATGGGATCAATTGCAGGCTTTAGCGCCTATGTTTGGCTACTTCAAGTGCGTACGGCAATGCAAGTTAGCACCTATGCCTATGTAAATCCCGTAGTAGCAGTCCTACTAGGTGTATTTTTTGCAAATGAAAAAATTACTGGAATTCAAATCGTAGGTCTTATAATTATTCTTGGAAGCGTTTTACTTATTAATATGGCAAGATACCGACGAGAGAAACTAGCCAAGAAAGTTAAAATTGCTTAAAAAGCTTTTTATTTTTACAAGTTTAGCCCTAAAGGTATTTATCGTAAATTTGAATCATGTCCGGAATTTATCTCCACATACCTTTCTGTAAAAAAGCCTGCCACTATTGTGATTTTCATTTTAGCACCTCGCCTCAATATAAAGAGCCCATGCTCAAGGCATTAAGGCATGAATTATCATTGAGAAAAAATTATTTGGGGAACCAACCGATAGAAACGATTTATTTTGGTGGCGGTACTCCATCACTCCTTAGTGCCAATGAATTACAAGTGCTCCTTGGTGAAATAGTTGATCAATTTGATGTTTCCTCAACTGCAGAAATCACTATTGAGGCTAATCCCGATGATCTAAATCCACAAAGAGTTAAAGAACTGCGCCAAACCCTAATAAACCGATTTAGCATTGGAATTCAATCCTTTTTTGAGGAAGATTTACGTTGGATG
>NZ_JBIILQ010000167.1:0-6233 GCF_044232565.1 Daejeonella sp.
TGATGGTTCTACAATGATTTAAAACAATTCATTCTCAATTATTTTTCTTAAATTTCTTTCTCTTTAAAAACAATAACAGATGAAAAAAATCATAATCGTTTTGGGCCTCTTTATAAGTGTTTCAACAGTAGCCTTTGCCCAAGGTAGAACGCAAATGGGTACACCTGAAGAAAGAGCAAGTCGTCAGCTTGCTCAACTTGAGCCATTAAAGCTTAGTCAGGATCAAAAAGTGAAATTGGCTTCCATTTTTATGTGGTCAGCTCAGCAACTTGATAGTGTTCGCACAACCTCTAATGGCGATATTGCTGGCATGCGGGCTAAAATGACTCCTATTCAGGATCAAACAAAAAAAATAATCAATCTGGTTTTAAACGAGGAGCAAAAGAAAGCTTATGAAGCTATTTTGGAGGAACGTCGTGCTAGAATGAGAAATAATTAAATTTATATTTTGGAATTGAAAAGCGGCTTTTGGCCGCTTTTCTTATTTTTGGTCAAAATTAAGAGATATGCTGAAGAATACCAGTCCGATAATATTAGCTTCCAAATCACCACGTAGACAGGAACTCCTCCATTTGATGGGAATTGATTTCAAGGTCGTACTAAGGGATGTTGATGAGAGTTATCCTGCCGGACTTTCACCATCAGAGATTGCAGTGTACATAGCGGAGAAAAAAGCAAAGGCATTTGATGAGGTGATAGATAATGAGATTGTTATTACCGCCGATACTATTGTTTCTCTTGATGGAAAAATATTGGGAAAACCGCAAGATGATGCGCATGCTTTTGAAATTCTTTCGGATTTATCTGGAAAAAGGCACGAAGTAATTACGGCGGTAAGTTTATTGAAGAATCATAAGTTGATCAGTTTTTACGAAATTTCTGAGGTTTTCTTCAAAACTTTAAGTGCCGAGCAGATTAAGCACTATATTTCTACTTATTCGCCAATGGATAAAGCTGGGGCCTATGGTATTCAGGAATGGATTGGCCTAGTGGCTGTAGAAAAAATCAATGGTTCTTACAGTAATATTGTTGGTTTGCCAACTCAGCGCCTGTATGAAGAGCTATGCAAGCTAATGGACTGATTTTAACTATTAATTATCTCAAAGTACATTCCCTCTTTCATGGAGTAAGTTGAAAGGTTTAAGCTTTTAAAGGGGTGTAGGTCAAGAATGTAGCGCGTTAATATGCATGCTACAACAATCATGTTGACCCTTATTGCAGGTATAGCTGGATTTTTTGCACGCTCTTGATGATTACTTTCTATGATATACTTGGCAATTTTTTCAAATTCATTGAAGTCTATGTTGAATTCCGGACTTTCAAAACTTGGCTTGAATTCAGCATCAATCATTGATGCATACGTTTCAAATGCTCCAGCCGAGCCAATCAATTGAATCGGATTTAATTTCCTTAGTTGAGCTATCAAATCAATGAGTACAGAATTAAGGTAAGTATGTAAAGCATTTACCTCCGATTTTGAAATGGGGTCTGAATGATGAAATGTATTCATTAATCGTGCAGCACCAATATCATAACTCCTTTTCCAAAATATTTGCTCCTGATTGCAAATGATAAATTCAACACTTCCACCGCCAATATCCATAATCAAACTTTTATGGTTTTTCAAAGGGATGGCAGCACGAACACCTGAATAAATTAACTCGGCTTCACGGTTACCATCAATGAGTTCGATATGAATGCCGGTATCGGATAGCACTTGCTCAATGAAATTTACCCCATTTGAAGCAGATCTTAAGGCAGATGTGGCCAGAGCTTTAACTTTAGTGATTTGGAGAGTCTCAATTACTTTTTTAAACTGTTTCAAAGCCTCTAGGCCACGTTTAAATGCAGCAGCTGTAATTTGTCCGTCTTCCATTCCGCCTTCGCCTAAGCTTACTGGAATGGTATTTTGGTGGATTAATATTGGGCACCTGTCATTGTTTTCAACAATTAATATATGAAAGGTGTTCGTGCCCAAATCGATAATGGCTATTCGATTGTTCATTTTTAATGCCAAATCATGATTTATTTAATTCAAATCAACAAAAGTAAGAGCTATTCGTTATACAAAAACCATTTGCCCAATTCTTTAAAGCTAACTTTTTTTCCATACATCAAAATTCCTACACGATATATTCGAGAGGCAATCCATGTTGTAAATAGAAATCCGCCGATTAAAAGGACAATTGATAAAGCTAGCTCCCAATTTGGAACACCAAATGGAAGTCGCACCATCATAGCGATTGGTGAGGTAAAAGGAATGATACTGAGCCAAAAAGAGAGGCTGCTATCCGGATTGTTTACGATAAAGCTAAATGACATGATGTATGTAAACAAAAGAGGCAAGGTGATGGGAAGCATAAACTGCTGAGTTTCGGTATCTGTTTCCACTGCCGAACCAACCGCTGCAAATAAAGCAGAATAGAGCATGTATCCACCAAGGAAAAATACGATAAATACAGGTAAAATATAGGTCCATTCAATCGTTTGAACAGCCTTTAAAATATCCGTACCTGGTCCCTTTTGTGCAGCAGCAACTGATTGATCATTCAAAGGTATTTCTGATTTTACTTGCGCTACATTGTCTTTAAATAAAACAGTGCTGGCTACGCTCATCAATCCCGCTGAAAGAACAATCCACAACAGAAATTGGGTTAATCCTACCAGGCCAATTCCAATAATCTTACCCATCATTAGTTGAAAAGGCTTTACAGACGAAATAATAACCTCAACAATTCGACTTGTTTTCTCTTCAATGATTCCCCTCATTACTTGAATGCCATAAATAAAGAGCGACATATAGATTAATATCGCTGCAGCAAAGCCAACTGCCATGGCAGCACCAGAACTGCTATCTTTTTCACCTTCAAGAGTTAATTCTTTTGAAATGACAGATAAATTAGGTTTGATTTTATCTAGTGTCTCTGAATCGATTCCTGCGTCTTGCAAAAGCTTCACGCGCATTTGCTCATTTAGCTGATTTTCTATTGTAGTGATTACCGATAAACCGGTATTCTTCTGCGAAAATAACTCAATACTTCCGCCACTTTTTATATCCTTGGGGATGAAAAGAATAAAGGCCTCCTCTTCATTAATTACTTTCTTTTTGGCTTCAGAAAGTGAAAGTTTAGACTTCTCAAAATTCACAGAGCGCTTATTTTCAAAGGCTTTATTGAAAATGCCACTTTCGTCAATAACCTCTACCGTTGGGATATTGTTTCCGCCACGCATCGATAAGAAAATAATCAATGCATACATAGCAATTATCAATAGCGGGACAAGGAAAGTCATGATCAAAAAAGCTTTCTTCTTTACTCTGCTCAAGTATTCTCTCTGGATGATTAGTAGCGTTTTGTTCATCTTCTATTATTTTTTTACGTTCTGAATAAATATGTCGTTCATACTCGGGATAATTTCCATAAGCTCAGAAATTTGTACTTGCGGCATTAAATACTGAAGTAAATCATTCACGGAATGTTCTGGCTTAATTTGAATGGTTAGCTGGGTAATGTCATCATCGATTTTCTGATTAGTGATATTGAAAAATTGATTTTCAACCGACTCTAAATTTCCGCTGAAGCGTATCTGGTAAGTATTATTTCGATATTGATTTTTTATATCCTTTACCTTGCCATCCAATATTTTTTTCGATTGGTGAATGAGAGCAATGCTGTCGCATAATTGTTCTACAGATTCCATGCGATGGGTAGAAAAAATAATTGTTGCTCCATTTTTGTTTAAATCAAGTATCTCATCAGTAATAAGTTGTGCATTCACAGGGTCGAATCCTGAAAATGGTTCATCCAAAATAATGAGTTTAGGATCATGTACAACAGTTGCAATAAATTGGACTTTTTGCTGCATCCCCTTACTTAAATCCTCCACTTTTTTATGCCACCAGCTTTCAATTTCCATTTTCTCAAACCAATGCTTAATCCTTAAAGTTGCATCCGATTTGGAGAGCCCCTTGAGTTGTGCGAGATACAACATTTGCTCACCAATTTCCATTTTTTTGTAAAGGCCGCGCTCCTCTGGAAGGTAGCCGATCATTGAAATATGTGAAGGGTTTAATTTTTCGCCATTCAAAAATATCTCACCTTGATCGGGTGCGGTTATTTGATTGATGATGCGGATTAATGAGGTTTTTCCTGCACCATTCGGACCAAGGAGTCCGAAAATTGATCCATCTTCAATTTCAATCGATACATTGTCTAAAGCACGATGATTGGCATATTGCTTGACGATATTTCTGATACTTAGCATTTTTCTTGGTTTATGTTTTATAGACTATTGTTTGCTTCATTTGTTACCATTTATTATAATTTCAAGATAATTTATTTAGCTCTGATTGACTTTAATTTAATCCAAATCCTTTTTGAAAGCGAAGAGCTATTTTTAGTTTTTGTCTTCCCAATCAGAAAAGCATAGGGTTTTAATGGAGTCACGTGATCGCAAATAATTTTTATAATTCCAAGCATCGGAATGGCCATAATCATGCCTGGAATACCCCAAATAATTTCCATGAAAACCAATACTAAAATGGTGAATAGGGGGTTGATATTTACTTCAGACCCGACTATCAAGGGCTCTAAAATATAGGTTTGTAAAAATTGTATAATCATGTAGGTGACGAATACTCCGAGCACCATGGTATTGCTGCCTCCCTGAGAGATTACCATTAGGATTGTCAGACTTGTACCAGTGATATTTCCAATAAAGGGAACAATTTCTAATAGTCCGCAGAGTATAGCAAAGAAAATGGCACTTTCAACTCCAATAATACTGAAAGCAAAGCCATACATAAACCAAAGCATTATAATCATAATTCCTAATCCTAAAAGATAATGTTGAGAAACTTTTCCAGCGTCCGAAATCATGCGCTCTGTTTCCTGAACTTCAGTTTTTGGCACAAGCATAAGAATGAATTTTTTTAAATGGGAGCGCGAAGTGAGAAATAAAAAGAGGTACACAATAACCAAAATACTCTTCATTAATATTCCCATTAAATAACTTAGTATAGAACTAGCTAAAAAGATTGCCTCATTTGATCCATTTGATGTTTGTTTATCGAACCATATTTTTTGACTCTCATGAGAGATTCCAATGGTATGAGCTAAAAATTTTTGAATTTCAAGGATTATTTTCTGAATACGCAAACCAATTTCATTTAAATTGTCGGATATGTCGGCCGCTTGCCAAGAAATCAGATAGATTATCCCACCGAATAGGCTAACAATAAAAAGTAGGCAAATAAAACTTGCTAAAATTCTGTTGATACCCTTTCTCTCAAAATAATTTGAAAGGGGAATAAGTAGCATGGTAAGTAGGGCACTTATGGCAATTGGGATTAAAAATTGTCTCGCGAAATATAGTCCGCTTACTACTAAAAAAATAAAAATAATGACTAAAACACTTCTGGAAAGTGTTGGTGTGGAATTAAACATAGGTCAATTGTTGGTCATTTTCCTTATATAAAACCCAAGTAATATGTTTGATGATTTCATTCAAAATTTAAACATAAACGTTGGATCGAATGAATTAAAAAGGTTCTTCACTAAAGTATTTGCGTGCTTGATTTGAATGATGAATTTATTAGATAGGAATTAAATTATTTAACAGAAATTTATATCTTTAAAATAACCATTGTACTATGAATTTGTTTCATTCAAAAAAACTTATCATTATAGCTTCGCTGCTAATTATTGTAACGGTGTTATATATACTGGCAAATCCTGCTCCCGAAGTTGATTATAATACTCAGGTTAAACCTATCATTAATAAAAAGTGTATTTCATGTCATGGTGGAGTGAAGCAGGAAGCCGGATTTAGCCTGCTTTTTGAGGAAGAAGCATTGGGTATTACTGAATCTGGAAAACCTGCAATACTCCCTGGTAATCCGGATGAGAGTGAGCTTATAAAAAGAATAACACATTCAGATCCGAATGAAAGGATGCCTTACAAGCATGAAGCACTTTCAAAGGATGAAATAAATATTTTACGTCAATGGATTAAGGAAGGTGCAAAATGGGGTGAGCATTGGGCATACATTCCTGTTAAAAAGCAGGATGTTCCTGATTACAGTGATAAGTGGATTAAAAATGATGTTGACCAGTTTGTTTATCAAAAATTAGAAGAAGAAAATTTAAAGCCCTCAACTGAAGCTGATAAAGCAACATTGCTTCGCAGAATTAGCCTTGATCTTATAGGTATGCCTGCTTCAGAACAAATTGCGA
>NZ_JBIILQ010000020.1:0-21055 GCF_044232565.1 Daejeonella sp.
AGACGTTTTGATTAGCGCAAACCCTACAGGAAGCTCCTTCCGTTTTGGGAGCTCTCTAAAGGTGCCAACAAACAGCTCTATTTCTGTAGAAAACTTACACGAAGGCTTAAAAGATTCCATCACACTACAAACTTGGGTAAGGCCAGAGACTAACTTCAATAATGAAGAATTAACCTTATATAACCTATTGGGAAGTGGTGCTGGTGAATCATTGGTATTTAAAATTAAACTGGGTCTGTTAAATGGAAAAAATACACTTACAGCAACCGTTGGTACGCAACAAATTACGCTGACTGATTATATTCCAAGTGGAGAAATAGACAATAAAGGCGAGGATATTTTAGTCCCGATCAACACAATAAACAGCTCTTTTACACATTTTAGCACCGTATTAAGGAATAATAAAATACCCGAAATTTACATCAATGGACGCTTAATTAATGCGGCATATACTACTAAGATGAATACCCTCTTAGCCCAAGACAAATCAACTGCAAGTGCCAAAGTTACTTTTACAAGCAACAATAACACTGTACTGTTAAATAACGCCAATAATAATCCAAAATGGCTTAGTTTTAAAATGGGAGGAGGAAAAACTGCCTTTATAGACGAGATCCGTGTATGGGAAACTGCTTTAAGTCCCTCTCAAATTCAACGAGATTATCGCCGTTATTTGAAAGGCAATGAGTCTTATTTCAATACCTATATCAAAGCAAATGAAAAAACAGGAGATTATGCTTACGATCTAGCACATACTGGCTTTGATTTTCATGGAAATGATATTAAATTAAGTCATGCGCAGATACCAGCTACCTGGGCCAATAGTGAAGATAATGTAAATAATATTCCTTTAAATAGCCAATTAGGTATACTAGGTGTTACTGACGAATTTGGCAATTATGTAATCTCATCAATACCTTACAGCGGCAATGGAGATGCATTTACCATCGTGCCTTCTTTTGGAAAACATGAATTTAATCCGAAGCAGGAACTAGCATTTTTAGGCGCAGGATCCACAGTGGTAAACAATGTAGATTTTATTGATAAATCATCCTTTGTATTTAAAGGAATTGCAGTTTATGATAGCCGTGAGGTATTTCCATATACTTCGGATGCTGCAATAACTGGCGATATTAAGGAAGATGAAGCTTATAATGCTTATACAATTGGCAACTTAAAATATCAAAAAGGAGAGTACTGGGCAGAAAAAGATAAAAACGGCACAATACTCCGCTTGCGTAGATACGCTGCTATACCAGTGCCAGATGCCTATGTAAGTATTGATAATCAGCCGGCAATTGATGCGAATAATGTGCCTATACAAACCGACATAAACGGTAGATTTACAATTGAAGTACCCATAGGCAAGCATGCCATTAGCATCAGCAAAAGTGGCCATACTTTTGATCTTGAAGGACGATACCCTGCCAGAACTCGTACAATAGTTAATAAAGACACCACCTATACCAATACCTATCAAGACTTTTTTGAGGATCGCGATGAGCCCATTACATTTATTGATACCACAAAAGTATATGTGATTGGTCGTGTTGTTGGCGGAACAAAAGAAGCCGATAAAACACTCGGTTTTGGATTTAATGGGACAAAGACCTACACCTATAAAGATGATGCTAATATTGATCGATCAATTGTTTATACCTCCACCAATAATATTGGAAAAGCAAGACTAACACTCGGACACCTACCTGCTGGAGCAACCAGCGTAACCCCTGAATACAAGACTAGTTTTGAAACTAATACCCAAACAGGAGAATACCGTGTAAAATTATTGCCTCTTAGTTATATTTTGGCGCAAAATGATTTGACTTTTACCAGTGGCAAAAACCCAGACAATAAGCCACTACTTAGTGAGGGTAAAACAATCAATTTTACAGCTATTAAACCCTTGCAATACGCTTCATTTGTACAAGGCAATAAAACCATTACCGGCTTACCTTATCAGGAGATTCTGAAATTTACACATTTTGCCACACCAATCTATACTGTCTTAAGCCAAAGTTCAGACTCACAAATAATAGCAGATGGGAAAACTTATACGATAAGAAGCAATCCAATCACTCCAATTTACAGCCAATTTGGAAATTATTTCATACAAATTCAAGGTCAGGAACGCTATTCAAACTTTGACTCAAATGTTAGCAGACCAGTTATTAGCACTGTTCCGGTGGAAGGCGGCGAAATCATTCCCACCAATAATTTAGCACTAGAAAACAGTGAAAAGACGGTAGTTTCTACAACAGACCCAAGCATATTGATTTATAGCTTTAAGGGCGGAATACCCAATACCGATGCAGCTAGCGGGTATAAGAGAACTATTGATTTGAGATACCGATTGAATGGTGTGGATACTCCACTGGAAAATTATAAAAAAGAAGGTATTCTGTTGGGTGGTGTTGCTGATGGAACGCAAACTTTCGTAACTGCGGGTCCGCAAGTCCCTGATTTTGTTTTACGTGACCCTCCTGGATCTGAAAGTTCGGCAACCATAGAAAAAGGATCTTCCTTTAGTTTTTCAAAAGAAAGTTCAATAAGCGCAAAAAATAGCAATGAAGCAAATGTAAAACTTGCACTTGGAGTAGAAATAAGTGTTGGAGGCGGTCTTGCTGGTCCTGTTATAAAAACAGAAACCACTAATAGTTTAGAAAATGGCATATCGATGGAACAGTCGTCTAGCGATGGTAGTAGTGTAACTAATACCTATACGTTTAACCAAACTATTTCAACAAGTGACGATCCAAGCTGGATAGGTAGCGATGCCGATTTGTATATTGGAACCTCAGCAAATCAATTTTATGGAACCTATAATAATTTAATTGCATCAAGTGCCGCTAATGGCTCTAGTCCAATCCAAGTATTGCCTCTTGCCGGTTCTAATATATCAATGCTTTATCCAAAAATTAACAAGGCATTATATTTTAATGATGCTCCAGAAAAAACATTATTTGTATACTCTCAGCACAATATCTTAAATGAAATTATCCCAAAGTATTTGGATATTATCGCACAAATTGATGCTGGAACATTAATTCCAAACAGGAATGGAGTACTTTCAAAAAATGCGTATCTCTCGTCAGTAAACCTATGGAGGAAAATGATCCTAAATAATGAATTGTCGAAATATCAAGCGCTTAACGACAAAGACAAGCTTAAGACTTCCCTCAATTCTATTATTGAAAGCCTGAAAGACCCCCTTACCAATACTTTGTCGAACTCAGCTAAAGAACTTAAGAATTTATTGAATGCTACATTTTATGAAAACATATCCTTTGACGCCGGAGTAGGTGAATTTACAAAAGGCTTTCAAGTAGAACGTTTAACTTCTAATTCCTTTACTTATACCTTAGATATTGACAGTGAACTTGCTTATGAATTTGGGCAAAAAGTGAATGAAACTGGCTTGGAAGTAAGTGGAAAATCAAGCATTGGGACTGGCATTGAATCTTCAAATGAAGACTCAAATGATGAAACTACCACTGTTACATATACTCTTAGAGATAGCGATTCAGGCAATACATTAAGTGTGGATGTGATTAATGCTTTTGATGGTAACGGTCCGATTTTTATCACCAAAGGCGGAGAAACTTCTTGTCCTAATGAGGGGGCTGAACTTTCCTACTTCTATAACCCTACTCACCCCAATGTGACAACTACAAATGCAAGCATAATAAATCTAACCGAAAATCTACGTAAGCCATTATCGATAGCAACCAGTGCATTAGAAAAACCTGAAATAACCGTTGTAGCTGCCAATATTGCAGGCATTTTTGAAGGCAGAAATGCCGAATTTATATTGAGATTAAGAAATACAAGTACAATAAATAAAGATGCAACATTCAGACTAAGCGTAGATCAAAGTAGCAATCCAGATAATGCATTGATCAACATTGAGCCAAATGGCACATTAATAAACGTACCTGCAGGCAAAACAGTATTGTACACTATGACACTAAAAAAGGTAAAACAAGATCAATTTGACTATAAAAATATACGTGTTGTATTTGAATCAACTTGTGATGATAATGCTACAGATGATGTTTTAGTATCGGCAAATTTTGTACCCGCCTGTTCTCCAGTAAGCATCATGACTCCGTCGAACAACTGGCTATTAAACAGAAATACCGCCTTTGACGATGATGCAAAAACCAAACCTGTGAATATCAAATTAGGGGGTTATAATACCAGTTTTGCAAGTTTCGAAAAAATCAATTTGGAATACCGCCTAAAAGGCACCCCCGATTGGAATGGATTGAGAACCTACTATAAATCTGAAAACGATTTAAATACTGCGAAAGTTGGTGGAGCTAAAGATGTTGAATTAATTATTGGTGCAGAGCTAAATTATGCTTGGGACATAGCTGCTTTAGGCCTAGGCAATGGCAGCTATGAGCTAAGAGCTCGTACAAGTTGCTATAATAGTACAGCCTACGAATCGGAAATCATTGAAGGAAAGGTAGACTTGGTGGCTCCTGTACTCTTTGGAACACCAACTCCGAGAAATGGTATATTAAATTTAGGGGATGATATTTCCCTACGTTTTAATGAACCGGTAAAAATCAACGGAACTGTCACTAAATTTGAGTTTTTAGTCCAGAAAAACCAATTACCAGTTAAACATGAAGTCTCATTGGCATTCAATGGTGTTAATAATATGGCTAGCATTACTAAACCAGCAATAACAACTGGCGATTTTAGTATTGAATTCTGGTTAAAAAATATGAGTCCCGCAGGTACTTCTACCCTACTAAACCAAAATAGTGGACTTAAAATAGAATTAATTGATAGCGAATTAATATACACAATTGGCGGTCAGACTATAAGAACTCCCATCGCAAGAGACACTACCTTCAACTATTATGCGCTTTCTTATGATGCTACTGCCAAGAAATTAACAATCATTGAAAATAGCACAGAGAAAAAAAGTACTACACTTACAAATTCGATAAACTTCACCAATGAAAATCCAATTGTTTTGGGTGGCAATACCTTCAAAGGGAATCTCCATGATTTAAGATTTTGGAAGAAATATATTACCAGAGAAGCAGCTACCATCAATATGAATAGCGAATTCAGCGGTAATGAATTAGGCCTTTTAGGATACTGGCCAATGAATGAAGGCAATGGAAATATTGCTAATGATTTAGCACGATTTAAACATCTAGCGCTTGCAAACGTTGATTGGGATATTTTCCCTAAAGGCACTGCTTACAACTTTGACGGATCAAACTATCTACAACTTGATTCGGCGTCTAAGGTAATTATCAGCAAAGAAATGGATGCCACTGTTACTTTTTGGATGAAAAGCGGTCAGGCGAGCGTTGGAACTTTATTATCAAATGGATGGGATAATAACAATGATTTGATTGAGAGTAATGGCTACCGTAATAAATGGTCTATCAACCTTAATCTCGCTGGTGGCATTGAGCTAAAGGCAGAAAATAAAACATTTTCTTTTGGTAGCAAGAAAGTAAACGATAATAGCTGGCATCATATCGCTATGAGTTTAACAAGAAATGGAACCGTAAGAATGTATGTAGATGGCAATGAAACGGCAACATTCCCAAGTGCTGATATTGGTGGCTTTAATTCCAGTATCATCCGATTAGGAGCTCAATCTGTTAAAACAGTGAATCAAGGAACTACTACCTATCCATTGGTCAATTATTTTAATGGACAAATGGACGAGATTTCCATTTGGAATATGGCGCGTACCGCCGATCAAATAAAAGCAGATCGCTACTTTGAGCTTGATTTTAGCACCACTGGACTAATTTTATACTCGAACTTTAATAAACCTGAAATAGCTAGTAATTCAGGGCCCAAATACTATTATCCTAAAAATGCGTTCGAAAAAGTAAGCACCAATGCTACTCTAATTAAACCTGTTTCCTATACTGAAGTTGGTCCGGGTATCAAGCCCTTCCGACCAATAGAGTCATTAGTTGTACAATCTGTAATTAATGGTGATCAAATAATAATGAACCCGGAAATTACAAAATGGGCAAGTGTTGAGGGTAAAGTAGCTTACATTACAGTGTCTAATTTGAATGATATGGCTGATAATCGTCAAGCATCTCCCATCACTTGGACTGCCTTCATCAATAAAAATCCTACAAAATGGTTTGTTGATGGGCATAATGACATCGTAAATTTAATAAAACGAACAAATGAAAACCTGAGTTTTGATATTACTATCATTAACCGAGGAGGAACTACACAATCCTATTCAATTGAGCTACCATCTTGGTTAATATTATCAGCAAAATCAGGAACCATTGCCCCAAATACAAGTCTAACATTAAAGGCAACAGTTGATAAAGACTTAGCAATTGGAAATTACAATACCGTATTATCCTTGGAAACTAATTATGGATACTATGAAAAAATTCAGTTAGACCTAAGAGTTTTAGAGAAAGAACCAACGTTGGTCTTGGACCCTAGCAAGTTCTCTGAATCGATGAACATCATCGGAAAAGTTAAACTAAATGGGGTTTTCACAGATGATCTTTACGATAAAGTAGTAGTACTTGTAAATAACGAGGTTCGCGGAATGACAAACATTGTATTTGATCCACTTTTCAACGAATACTTTGTTTATCTCACGGTTTATAGCAATACCACTACGAGTGAAAATATGGTGTTCTATATTTGGGATGCTTCCGACGGAAAATTAAAAGAAGCACTCTTAAACAACCTATTTTCTATCCCTTACGTACAAGATGACCTGATAGGAACCTATAAAAACCCGGCTATTTTTACAAATACCGATGTAACGGGTCAGCAAATAGCCTTAAACCAAGGCTGGAGCTGGACATCCTTTAATGTAACTGATGCTAGATTTGCCAATTTAAATGCTCTCACCCAATCGCTTGCTCTTAGCACTTCCGACTTAATTCAATCAACTGCACCAGCATTATTTGATGCCTATCAGTACAATGCACTTAATCCTGCGAGCAATGGATGGTCTGGAAGTATCAGCGCGAATGGAGGTATTTCAGGCAATAAAATGTATAAGATTAAACTTGAAAAAGGTCAAAATCTCAATATAAAAGGCATACCAGTTAATTTAAGCACATGGTTTTTCGATTTAAATCAAAACTGGAATTGGCTACCTTATGTTGTTTCTAAAAACATCCCTGTTGCAGATGCATTAGCTAATTTCAAGGCAAGCGAAGGCGATCTTATTAAGTCGCAATCATCATTTGCCATTTATAGCGAATCAATTGGCTGGAAAGGCTCCATGACTTATTTAAAAGCAGGTGAAGGCTATATGCTCAAAAGCAATATTGCTCAAAAGTTCACCTACCCAGAATACTTAAACCGATTAAACGTTAAAACAGTAGCCGCTAATGGCCTCTTTAAAGATGACTTAAAAATTAATGAATCATTAGAAGAGAAAAACTTGCTATCCAAAGAGTTCAGCAAGTTTGCTAGCACCATGAACGCAATTGTGAAACTACCAAAGGGATATCAAGATCTTTCGTTTTTCAATGAATCAGGACAATTAAGAGGGGTCACAAAAACCATGAATGTTCAAGGTGAAGATCTAGCATTTATAACCATTTATGGCGATAAACTAGAAAATCTTACAGCTTATATCGGTTCTGGAAATAATGCTAAAGCGAGCAGCAAAATCATAAGCTTCTCAGCGAATGCAATTTTAGGCAGCATCTCAAAACCAATTATTATCGAATTATTGGATAATGAGATCAGCGTTTTCCCGAATCCTTTCGATAAAGATTTTGAAATACTATTCAATGGAGATGATTTAGGAGATGCTAAAATTACTGTATTCAATATGTTTAGGCAGAAAGTACATGAAAGCACTTTTAAAGTAATGGAAGAAGGTAAGCTTGTGAAAATACAAGCCGATATTCTCCCTGGAATTTATATCCTGCAGGTTCAAATAGGTGATAAGGTGATTACTAAGAAACTAATAAAGAACTAGATTAAATACCTGTAAACGCAATATTGAGAATGATGATAAAAGATAAAACCCGTTTTTTGAAAAGCAAAATAGCAATTTGCTTTATACTAGTATTGATATCCACTCAGAGCTTATTTTCACAAATTCCGAATTGGGAAGTAAAGGAGAGTGAGTATCAATATACCATGACCTTAGTGGCTAAGCTTAACGTGGATGGGAAGCAGTTGATTAATCCGAATGACAGAGTAGCGGCATTTGTTGGCACGGTTTGTAGAGGGCTTAGCGGACTAACCTACGTGGCGAGTAATAAGAGTTATTATGCTTATCTCACCGTGTTTTCGAATAAGCAAGGGGAAAGTATTAGCTTTAAATTATACGATAGTGCCAATAATAAAATAAGCACCGTTAGTAAAACGCTTACGTACGTTATAAATGAACACAAAGGCGACCTTTTCCAGTCTTATAGCATTGCCGAGCCATCCTTAAATAGCGTGGCAGAAATACTATCCTTTAATTTTATGGGAGTGGCGAGCTTATCGTCTATCATGAGTAATAACATTGTAAATATCAACATATCAGAAAGTTTTTCGTTAAATACGCTAAAACCTGTCTTTACTTTAAGCAAGGGAGCCAGCCTTTTTGAAAATCGGGTATTGCAAATTTCAGGAGAAAATATTAAGAATTTTTCGTCTGCAATTTCTTATGAAGTGCTATCAGAAGATGAATCCACCTTAAAAAACTTTAAGGTTGAAGTCAGACAATCAATTGACCCTCCCCTATTTTATAAAAAAGATGCCGTATGCTATGCACCAGGAGCTATAAAAATTGTTTCAAAACGTGAGGGCAGCACAGTGCAAATCACTTTTAATGGCAAAACATTGGCGAGTAAACAAATTATTAACGGTGAGGCTTTATTCCCCAATTTAAGTGCAGGCTCCTACATCGCTACGATAGGAAACGATTGGAAATTGATCAATGTTTTAATGAAAGATAAATAAGTATGAGAAATCTATTTAATATGAATTACAGATTTAAATTTGTTATCGGTCTGCTTGTTCTGACTTTGTTTATGGGCTGCAAAAAGAAATCTTCATGCAAAGATGTAGTGCAAGGCGACTTTGAATTAGTAAACTAAATTCGTTTTTTTTAATGGATGATCCGTAGAGACACACGGCCGTGTGTCTCCATCTCCATCCCCAACGCATTTTTATTACAATTGACGATAATTATTTTATTTTTATATAATTAAAATAAAATAATCATCGTTGGATAAATTCAAAAATAAATATAGAATAACATCACACCGAAAACCAGATTGGGATTATTCGGCAAATGCCCTTTATTTTTTGACCCTTGTCACACAAAACAGGGAATGTAATTTAGCAGAAATTGTAAATTCCGGTAATCAAGCCTATTCCCAGTTATTAAATTTTGGCGAAATCATTGAACAGGAATGGTTTAAATCATTTGACATTCGGAAAGAATTGATTTCGCACGAATTTGTAATCATGCCAAATCATTTGCATAGCATTGTTGAAATTCGGGATACCCGTAGAGACACACGGCCGTGTGACTCCATCCCAAATCAAATAAATGATAATGTCGGAGACACACGGCCGTGTGTCTCTATCCCAAATCAAATAAATGATGGTGTTGACAATGCGGGAGACACACGGCCGTGTGTCTCCCGCTAGATTTATTTAAATAAAATTATGCAGACCTTTTTTGATTTAATTGATATTTTTAACATCAAATTTATTATTCAGCAATAAGATGTAAAGACCTTATAATTCACCTTACGCAAATCACGTTAGAAATTATAAGGCAATCGAATGTAAGATGTAATTGACAAAGGCTATATTTGAATAGATTTACCTATGAAAAAACGTTACGCAATATTCTTAACCATCCTTTGTCTATCAACACTTGCTATGGGGCAAGTTCACAAAGGTTTTCAGTGGATTGGTCCTGATCATTCCTTGTTTACTATCAATATAAAAACGGGGATGTTAAGTCAAGAAGAACCCAAAAAACCAAAAATTGAACTCGGTTTAATCCAAAACTGGGATACTATAAAAACTGAACTCCCCGAAGATCTAGGAGTAAATGCCTTTTATCAAGCAGACTCTATAATTATTAGTATTCCTGGAACGGGACAAGTGTATAGTTTACGCATACCTACATTAAAGCTTAAGCGCCTTGACCAAACATTTTTTAGAGGATACAATTTTAATGCTAGTCAGTTTTTTAGAAACGATACTCTATTTTCAATTGGAGGAGAAGGTTTTTGGCAAAAACACAGCATCATCACTTATTATAACCCCAAAACTCTTGAATGGGCTTTTTATAAATTCCAAAAAGACAATAAACACCCTAGTACAAATAAGTTTAGTGGATATTCCCAAAAAAATGACTCTTTCTTTTCTGCTTTTTTTGAAATTGACGCTTCAGTAACTAAAAAAAATGTGTTGCTGAGATTTTATTCCTTTAAAAAGGATGAGTGGGAAGACAAAGGCATATTAAGTGACAGTCAAATGCAGCTTTCAGAAAGCTATTACCGCAGTATCTGGACCGGAGAATATCTAATTTTAATTTATGATAGCAGTGATTCAAAAATTTTAATTGCTGATCCATTTAAGAATGTTTTGTTTGAACATCAAACCACTAAGGATCTATTTTTCATGCAAAATTGTGAATTGTACTATCGTGATGGTAAAATCTTCTCCAGAAGTATATTGAGTCAAGGGAAAATAGGCAAAATATACTTCGACAGCCTAAATGTAGACAGCTTGATTAAACAATCCAACATAGTTGGACAAGTTTATGGATACGATTATTTTAGTAATACAAACAAATTGTCTGCAATAGGAGCATTTTTAGTTTTTTCTGCTGGCTTCCTCTACTATCGTAAGCGCAGGGTAAAAACTGAGGATTATACACTCACAGAGCTAGAATTATTGGTAGTGAAAAAATTCATTAATCAGCCTATCAGTGAAAAAATATCAAGCATAGAGTTAAATAATTTATTACAGATAAGCACTAAATCATACGATAATCAAAGGCAAATCAGATTTCGAATTATTGGTGCTATTAATCATAAATTACATGTTGATTTAGACTCCAAAAATCTAATTTTCAGATCCTCTAACAATGAGGATAAACGAATGATGGATTACTATATCAATCCGGATATTAAACCCAAGGACTTGGAAAAATTAACAAAAAGTCTGTTTTAGCAGGATTTAAATTGCGGTTTTATGAAATTCAACTGGAATTCAAGGGTGAAATAATAACAAAGGATGAAACTGGCATAATAATCATCGAATAATAGCCCTCCTTACAACCGAAGAAGAATATTTACTAAATCCAGATGGCTTCGAGAACCTCAGCCACCGTTCGAGAACCTCAGCCACCGTTCGAGAACCTCAGCCACCATTCGAGAACCTCAGCCACCGTTCGAGAACCTCAGCCACCATTCGAGAACCTCAGCCACCGTTCGAGAACCTCTTTTTTGGAGCAATGAACCAGCAGTATGGAATAAAGAAAGATTTGATTAGAATCAAAATTCAGATGTCGCTTGACTGACAACAGATAACAGACAACTCTTTTTCAGATGTCGCTTACCTGGCTTCGAGAACCTCAGCCACCGTTCGAGAACCTCAGCCACCATTCGAGAACCTCAGCCACCGTTCGAGAACCTCAGCCACCGTTCGAGAACCTCAGCCACCGTTCGAGAACCTCAGCCACCATTCGAGAACCTCAGCCACCATTCGAGAACCTCAGCCACCGTTCGAGAACCTCTTTTTTGGAGCAATGAACCAGCAGTATGGAATAAAGAAAGATTTGATTAGAATCAAAATTCAGATGTCGCTTGACTGACAACAGATAACAGACAACTCTTTTTCAGATGTTGCTTATCTGGCTTCGAGAACCTCAGCCACCGTTCGAGAACCTCAGCCACCGTTCGAGAACCTCAGCCACCGTTCGAGAACCTCAGCCACCATTCGAGAACCTCTTTTTGGAGCAATGAACCAGGAGTAAGCAATAAAGAAAGATTTGATTAGAATAAAATTCAGATGTCGCTTGACTGACAACAGATAACAGACAACTCTTTTTCAGATGTCGCTTACCTAACTCCCCCCCATCAACTTCTAATAAAAAAATTAAAAGTTTAGTAAAATTCATTAAAAGTCTTAACTTCACTTAATTAAAATAATAATTGGCTCGCTTTATTAATAAAATGTCGAATAAGAGTAACTTATTTAAGAAAAAATTGGTCAAGAGCATGTACTTTGGAGGAACTCTCTCAAGTGCTGATTTGAGTGCGCTTACCCAAAAAAATCTGCAAATAACCTCAAAGGCAATCAATGAATTAGTGGCTGAAGGTGCAGTGCTAGCCGCCGGCTATGCACATTCTACCGGAGGCCGATGTCCTCAATTATTTTCACTTAAACCCGACTTAATGTATGTTATTGCCGTGGCAATGGATCAGTTAACGACCCGTATTGCCTTGGTTGACATGAAAAATAATTATGTAGGTCAAATCAGAGAATTAGATCTTGTACTTAGTAACCAACTATCCCTAGTTGATGAATTGGGTGCGCATCTAAATCAATTTATTTCAGATTCAGGGATTCCCAAAGCTAAAATAGCTGGAATTGGAATTGGCATGCCAGGTTTTGTGGATGCAGCAAAGGGCTTAAATCATTCCTTCTTGAAAGTAAAAGAGGGAAGTATTGTTAGCATCCTAGAAAATATTACTGATTTACCAATATCAATAGACAACGACTCTTGTTTAATCGCACTTGCTGAATTTAAAATTGGTGCCGCTCTAGGTAAACAAAACGTAATGGTTGTGAATATTGGGTGGGGTATCGGGTTAGGGATGATTCTCAACCAAAAACTATATCGAGGTAATGATGGACTTGCAGGTGAATTAAGTCATATTCCACTATTTACCAATGATAAAATCTGTAGCTGCGGAAAAATGGGCTGCTTAGAAACAGAAACCTCTTTATTAGTTGTTGTAGAAAAAGCAATAAAGGGCCTAAAACAAGGGAAACTTAGCATTCTGAAAAATCTAAATTTAGAAAATGTTGAAGAAGCAGCTAGATTAATTTTAGATGCAGCAATCCAAGGCGACGCCTTCGCAATTGAACTTATTTCGGAAGCTGGATATAATATTGGTAGAGGTATTGCCATTTTGGTGCATATCCTAAACCCCCAAACCATTGTTTTAAGTGGAAGAGGTTCATTAGGTGGCAAACTATGGACCACTCCTATTCAACAAGCTTTAAATGAACATTGCATACCTAAAATAGCAGAAAATTTAGAAATAGAAATATCAACACTTGGAGGAATGGCAGAGCTTTATGGAGCTGCCGCATTAGTAATGGAACACTATGGTGACGTTCATTCAAAAACAAAAACACGCAACACCCTTATACAAATAGATAATTAATAAAAAACAATTAAACCCAAAACAACATGAAAAAACTCAACTTATGGTGTTTAAGTGTAATAATGCTAACATTTATGAGCATTAGTGCATTTGCACAAAAAACGATTACCGGAACGGTAAGAGACAATTCGGGACCAGTTCCCGGAGTAACCGTCGCTCTAAAAGGCACTACAAAAGCGACGCAAACAAATGCAGAAGGTAAATTTTCAATTTCTGCAAACACAACAGATATCTTGGTGTTTAGCATGATAGGATCTGCAAAGCAAGAAATCCTTGTTGGAAACCAACAAACAATCAACGTTACGCTTGTTTCATCAGATAACGAAATGGGCGAAGTGGTTATAACCGCACTTGGTATCAAGCGTGAGAAAAAATCGCTAGGCTATGGAGTACAGGAGGTAAAAGGAGAGACTTTAGTTTCAGCTAAAGAACCTAACTTAGCTAATACACTATCAGGAAAAATTGCTGGCTTACAGGTAGTTAGATCTAGTGATGGTCCGGCGGGGTCATCAAAAATATTACTTCGTGGAAGTAATTCACTTACTGGAACCAACCAACCTTTAATTGTAGTAGATGGTGTGCCAATTGATAACTTCACCGGTGCAGCAGATAATGGTTATTGGAACAGATCCTTAGATATGGGTAACGGAATAGCTGATATTAACCCAGATGATATTGAGACACTTTCTGTATTAAAAGGCCCTTCGGCTGCGGCATTATATGGTTCTAGAGCTGGTAATGGTGTAATTTTAATCACTACAAAAACTGGACGTGCACAAGATGGACTAGGAATAACAGTATCAAGTTCTTATGGTATGTCCAATATCTTCACTAATCCAGAGGTTCAAAACTCTTTCGGTCAGGGAGATGCTGGTGTTTATAACGCTGCATTGACAACTAGCTGGGGACCAAAAACTACTGGCCAGATGGTAACAAATTGGGATGGTAAACAAATTGGTTTAACAACTTACGACAATGTTAACAATTATATGCAACAAGGTGCCAATATGAATAATAGCATATCATTTCAACAAGTTTACAAAGGCGCTTCTATCTATACGTCATTTAACCGCTTGGAAGATGAAGGTATCGTACCTGGAACCAAGCTTTTGCGTAATAACATTACTGCTAGAGCGGTCAGTAAATTTGGTGCAAATGATCGTTGGGTAACAGACACCAAAATACAGTATAGCAATACAAAAGCTAATAACAGACCAATCGGCGGAAGAGACAATAGCAGTGCTTATACTCTTTATATGTTGCCACGTTCAATGGATGTAACTAGTTTCAAAGCTGCTAAAAACGCTGCTGGTAATATGTTATGGTTTGATGGCGCAGGAAGTCAGATTAACCCATACTGGAGCAACGAAAACAACCTAAACCAAGATTCAAGAGATCGATTTATCGTAAATGGTTCAGTTAAATATAACTTTACTGATTGGTTAAATGCAGAAGTAAAAGGTGGAGCCGATTTATACACTACTAGTAGCCGTTCAAATGTGTTTAGTGGTAGCCCTATTGCAGCTACAGGACGCTACGGAATGGGTAAACAAACTTTTTCGGAAACCAACTTTAGCACTTTAATATCCGCAAGAAAAGATAATCTTGTTGGTAAATTTGGAGGTATGCTTACCGCTGGAGGCAATTTAATGCAAACAGACTTTTCTTCATTAAGTTCAAGCGTTGGACTATTAGTTGTACCAAACTTGTTTTCACTCAATAATGGTGTTAGCCCTGCAGGAGTTAGTGAAGGTGTTTCAAAACGCAGAATAAATTCTGTTTATGGTAGTGCTCAAATCAACTACGATGGTTATCTATATTTAGATGCTACCATGAGAAACGATTGGTCTTCAACCTTAAGTAAAGAAAACCGTTCTTTCTTCTACCCATCATTGAGTTTATCTTATGTATTCACAGATATGTTATCTCAAATGGGTGCAACAATGCCAAACTGGTTTAATTTCGGTAAATTAAGAGCATCTTATGCACAAGTTGGTAATGACCTTTCTCCTTATCAATTATATAACACTTTCAACATCGGTAAAGACCCTAATGGAAATACAACAGCAGGAAGAAATAATGTACTTTTAGATCCAAACGTTCGTAGTGAGCTCATTAAATCACTCGAGTTAGGAACTGAAATGAAATTTTTGCAAGGTCGTATCGGATTAGATTTCTCTTTCTATAAAACAAATGCAACCCGTCAATTGATTGATTTACCTATGGATGCTTTAAGTGGTTATTCAGCCAAAAAAGTAAATGCAGGTGATATTCAAAACACTGGTTTTGAATTGGTAATTGATGGCAAGGTTCTTGGTAAACCCAATGGACTTAATTGGACAACCTCTTTTAACTACTCACGTAACAACAATACAGTAGAAGAATTATCAGAAGGTGTTACCAAATACGGTCTTGGTGGCTTCGACGACTTATCTGTTTTAGCAGTAGTTGGCGAGCGATATGGAGAAATCTACGGTACAAAATACTCTAGAGTGAAAGATAAAACTAGTCCGTTTTTTAATCAAATTCTATTAAACTCAGATGGCATACCAACTCGTGATCCAGAAATTGTAAAACTAGGAAATCAGCAAGCTAAGGCTCTGATAGGTTTTACAAATAACTTTGAATACAAAGGCGTTGGTCTTTCTTTCTTAGTGGATGCAAGACTTGGTGGCGAAATATTTTCTGCAACCCACGTTGCAATGCAAGCTAGTGGAACTTCAAATGTAACTGCGCCAAATGGTTTAAGAGAGAGCTTTATAGTTCCAGGAGCAGTAAGCAATGGAAGTGGTGGTTTTGTAGCCAACACCAAGCAAGTAACTCCACAACAATATTGGAGAGGTGTGGCAACTGCAAATAATTTAGGAATCTCAGAAGCAAACATCTATGATGCAAGTAATGTGCGTCTGAGAAATGTGCAATTAAGTTATTCTATATCTCGAAAGCACTTGGCTAATACGCCAATTAAAAATGCCAAATTTGGAGTTTCATGCAACAATGTTTGGCTAATCAAAAGTCATATGAACGGAATCGACCCTGAATCTGTTTATGCTACTAGTGGCAATGCAACCGGATTTGAAAATGCTGGCTTGCCAACTATGAGAACTTTCTTAATTAACCTGGCATTAGGATTTTAACATAAAAACAAACTAAATAACAATGAAAAATAGATATACAGGAATATGGTCGCTACTTACAGTGTTAGTAATGGCATCATCATGTAATAAATTCGACGAAATTAACACCAACCCGCTTGCAGCAAGTGCCGACCAAGTGCAGGTAGATTATTTTATAAACAACAGTATTGTAAGTTCGCAAATGGATCCACATATTGCAGAACGTGTTTTCATTCTTTACTGGAAAACCGCTGGTCGCCAACAAGCAGGTGGAGGTATTTCAAGTGGAGGATACAACGACGGATGGTCATCTGATTATTATAGCAGCTACATGTCTGGCTGGCTAAATGCAGCCAATTCTGCCATACAAGTTGGAAATGATCAAGTTGCTAAGGGTACAAATAAGTTGTACACAAAAAACTTAGTACAAGTTGCTAGAATCTGGCGCGTTTATTTAATGAGTGAGCTGTCTGATAATTTCGGACCTATTCCAGTAAACAGCTTTCAAGGCACAAACCCTGAGTTTGCTAGTGTTAAGGATGTTTACTATCATTTACTTGCTGAGTTGAAAGACGCTAGCGCAAAACTGGATTTAGCTGTTGTTAATCCAGATGCTGTAAAAAAACAAGATCCAGCTTTTCAATATGACTACAATAAATGGAAACGATATGCAAATTCTCTTCGCATGAGATTGGCTATGCGTTTATCTGAGATAGATGCTGTTAAGGCTAAGGCAGAATTCGAGGAAGCCGCTGCTGGCGTGTTATTAACAGCCGCAGATCAGACTTTCAAAGTTACAGAACGTAACGGCTGGGATGCTTTAACGGGCGTAATGAGTAGAGAGTGGAATGCTCAAATCATGAGTGCAACTTATCGTAATTTAACTTATAACTTGGGCGGAATTTCTTCTACTAATCAAGTAGCAGCAGGTTTACAAGCTTCTGTGAAGCCAGATAATTACATCGGACTTCGTCTGCAAGATCATTTCACGATGAAAACTAATGATCCTTTTGCAGGATACTGGTTAGATGGTTTGCCAAATAAGATTGACCCAAGAGCATTCAAAGCATTTATTATACCTGGTGATTTTGCTAATGCTAACTTCAATAGCTATCCATCATGGGATAATACTGCGAAAACTACTGCTCGTACTCTTACTGATGGAACAAATCCAATAAAAACAATCGATGCGAAATACACTTGGAATGGTGTAACTAGTGGCGATTGGGGAGTTCCAGGATCTAAGAATAACTTGAGAGCTTTTAATGGTACTATGCCACGAACTTCGAATGAGTTTAGAACAAGTGCAAGTTCAAGAGTATTCTTTGCTAACTGGGAAACTTACTTCCTATTGGCTGAAGGAGCTGCAAGAGGCTGGGTAAGTCCTATGACTGCAAAAGCTGCCTATGAAGCAGGTGTTAAAGCTAATCTTGACTACTGGGGTGTTGGTGCACAAAGTACTGCATACCTAGCTTCCACAGATTATAATAATGCTGGTACTTCTGTAAGTTGGGATCACGTAACTGAACCTTCTGCAACGCGCACAATGGCCTTCAAAGATGGTATAACAAATGTCGATGGCACAGTACAGATTAAGTATCCAGACAATACAATTTATAAATCTGGTGCAGTAAAGAATGATTTACTAACTAAAATCATCACCCAGAAATTTATCGCGCAAACACCTTGGTTGCCTTTAGAAACATGGAGTGATCACCGTAGACTTGGACTTCCATTTTTTGAAAATCCAGCTATTGAAAATCCTTTGGTTAATATGCCAAATTTAACAGCAGGCAATTTCATGACCGTTAGTGTGAAGAATTTTCCACAAAGGTTAAGATATCCTTCTGGTTTGCAAAACAGTAATGCTGCTGGTTATAAACAAGCAATAGGATTTTTAGGAGGCGAAGATGGCGTACTTACTCCACTGTGGTGGGCTAAGAAATAATTAAGACCCACTATCAAAAAAGGCTGCTAAAACATAATTTTAGCAGCCTTTTTTATTAGCCTAAATTTGCAAACTGACTTTAAAGAAAGATAATAAAGCCGTTCTCAAAATATCTATCAAACTCAGAAAGGTTTAAATTTAACCGATTACTTGCCTTCAAAATTTCAATCGCTTCTCCTATTAGTCAATCCCACACTTTTTAAAATCTAGTATAATAGTCCCTAAATTTTTATAAAATTCTTTTGCACTCCAATCTAAAATACCTTTAAAAACCAGAGCTCTATAAGTCTTAATATTTCGCGACTTCCCCGTTTACTCTAATATTAATGACCGAACAATGTTACAGCGTACAGCTAAACAGATCTTCAATTGGCTAGTTATAGTGTTTAGGGTTTAAATAAATAGCCTCAATTACTCTCAATAGGTTTTATCTCTTCCTGATGTAGATTTAGTGGCTTATCTAATAAAACAGCAATCACTGTCATTCGTGAATCCAATTGATCTTCAGGAACTGCTATATAAAGCATCCCCGGAACTTCACTCCAGTATTGCTTGTTAAGAATTTGATGGGATAATAATGTTCCATTACCTACAATTCGAATTCGGTTAATTTTATTTTTAATTCCTTTTATTTGCAAGGGGCCATTAGGTTTTCCATCAACAAAAAGGTAAAGCGTTTGCTTATCAGGAGATAATGTACTAAAGCCATCATAATAACCCTGTGGTAAGCCAGCAGAACCTACTAACGCCTCTGCATGCTTCTTTAGCCAGCTATTAGCATCTGAATATAATTGAGACTCTAGTGGTGAACTAGGTTTTATTTGAGCAAGCTGAGTCTTAAAAGAATAATCACCCTTCCAGCTGTCGTTTACTAGGGCGTGTATTAAATCTACGGGACTAGCATTTTCATTTTTAGCTGATAATTTCAACAAATTTTCATAATTCATCTTCGGCAATTCTTTTAAAAACTCAGCAGGCTTTTCAAACTCCAATGCAATAACAGTCACCATTGGATCCAACTGGTTTTCATCAATAGAAATATTAGTTACTCCGCTGCTTGAATCCATTTTATATTTCAAAGCCAAATTAGTCCCAATAACACGTACCCGCTTAGGCTGTTGGGCTAGATTTCTGATCGCAATGTATTTTTTTGGTACATTTTCCACAAAAGCATAAATGGTTTTGCCATCAATACTAATAGTGGTTTTACCCTGAAAGTTGGAACCACAAATGCCTGCTCTTGTCCCAAAAATAGCTTCTGAATGTTTCTTATTCCATGTCCCCAAATCCTTGAGAATTTTAACCTGTTCGGCGGGGATGGTACCATCGGGCTTCGGACCAATATCCAACAATAAATTACCTCCATTAGCTACACAGTCTATAAAAGTGCGAATAACCTGATTAGACGTTTTATAATTCTTATCATGAACAACATAACCCCAAGAATCATTCATGGTTAAACATAATTCCCAATAAGGAGCACTCGGCCGAACAACAGGTACACCCTGCTCTGGAGTGGCATAATCACCATAGCCATTTAGTCTGGAGTTAATAATCACACCCGGATTTCTTTTTTGAAGCATCATTTGCACCTCCGCTGATCGCCATTCCTGAGCATTATGCTCCCAATCGCCATCAAACCAATATAAATCTGGATTATACTGGTCTGAAAGCTCCTTTAATTGACCAGTAAAATAATTTTGAAATTTCAACCAACGTTCAGGCTCTGATTTTAATGCGTATCGTTTAATCTCACGAGTCATTACATCATAATCAGGATAACTCCAATCAGGAAGCGAATAATAAATACCAGTCTTTAAGCCTGATTTCTTTAAAGCCTTCACAAATGGTGTGAGAAGATCTTTCCCAGCTTTACTATCTTTTACTGTATTTATACCACCCATTTTCGAGTCCCAAAGCGCAACCCCGTCATGATGCTTAGAGGTAATTACTGCATACCCAGCTCCACTCTCTTTAATTAACCTAACCCATAAATCGGGATCATAATTAGAAGCATTAAAGCCATTTAACTGCTTCATATAATCCTCATAACTGATATAATTATTGAAGAAAGACCAGGATTCAGGAATACCATTTACCGAATAAATTCCCCAATGTATGAAAACTCCCAGACGAGCGTTTTCAAACCAATCCATTTTGGGATTACGTGATTTCAGCTGAGCACTGGTATTAGTTACCCATAGCAAAGCTGTTGCGAGCAGGAAATGTTTTACATAAAATTTCATGGCTTAATAATAAGAAATTTTTTTGAAAGAAGAAGGTAAGGAGTTGGCGGTTGTCTGTTATCGGTTGTCAGCCAAGCGACATCTGGATTTTCATTTAAATCAAATTTTTCTTTATTCCATACTCCTGGTTCATTGCTCCAAAAAGAGGTTCTCGAACGGTGGCTGAGGTTCTCGAAGCCAGGCATGCAACATCTGAAAAAAGGGTTGACTGTTTTCTGTTGTCTGTCAAGCGACATCTAGAAGGTTAAATTTGCTGGCAACTCAAATTTTGTTTTTTTTTGTCTTTACTGCTTGCTCCTTATTCTTTGCTCCAAAAAGAGTAGTCTGTTGTTAGTCAAG
>NZ_JBIILQ010000168.1:0-6211 GCF_044232565.1 Daejeonella sp.
TGTGTCTCCTTTGCTGGCTATTTGAGGCAAGTGCGTAATTGCAATAACTTGCATGTTTTTTGATAGTTTTTCCATGATGTGCCCAACCTTCAAAGCTATTTCACCGGATATTCCGGTATCAATTTCGTCAAAAATCAGTGTTGGTAGTGCTGTATGCATCGCGATAAGTGATTTAATGCTAAGCATTAACCTGGATAGTTCACCACCAGAGGCGACTTTATTCATTGGTAATGGTGCTTGGCCCTTGTTTGCACTAAATAAAAAATTGATTTGATTATTTCCATTTTCATCAAATTTCCCCTCAGGTAAGGTGTTATTCATCACTTTGAGAACGGCATTTGGCATACCTATTTCCGCCAATGTGTTCATAATGGCTTCCTCAACTTTGGGGATGCTTTCGACGCGACTTATATTTAGTTGTAATGAAAGGTTCTGGATTTCCTTAAAATAAACATCAACTTCAGTTTTTAATTTTTCAATGTCTTCATCCGCGAAAAGAATTCCATTTAGCTTTATTGAAATTGCATCACGAACGGCAATTAACTCCATTTCTGATCCAACACGATGTTTTTTCTGAAGCGAGTAAATTAAGTCTAGCCGATCACTAAGTTTCTGTAAGCTAATTGGGCTCACTATGCTACTGTGCTCAACCTGTTCTATTTCAGAAAGAATATCTTTAACCTCGATTAAGCAACTGTTCAGACGGTCTGTAAGCTCATTTAGTTCAACTTTATATTTCTCTGCATGTGCCAAACTAAGTGCAGCTTCTTTAATCTGTGCAATGGCAGAAGGCTCATTCTCATTTAAAATAGAGATGGCATTTTGCAAGTTTTTCTTGATATCTTCTGCATGACTTAATGCATCCAGCTCTTTTTCAAGATCTACTTGTTCACCGGCAAAAAGTTTTGCTTTTTCCAACTCATCAAACTGAAATTGAAAGTAATCTAAATCAGATTTCGACTGCTCGCTTTGGCTTATTAAATCTTTTAGTTTAGATTGTGCATTTCTATAGGCTTTATATAGTTTACGATAATCAGTTAAAAGGTTCTGATTTCCGGCTACTGTATCAATAACTAGTAATTGAAATTCATCATCATTAATTTCAAGGGTTGCATGTTGAGAATGGACATCTATCAATTTTTCGCCTATTTTTTTAAGTATAGCTAAATTAACAGGCGTATCGTTAATAAATGCCCTAGTTTTTCCATCGGATGAAATTTCTCTCCTTAATACAGTTTCAAGGTCGAAATCGAGATCGTTTTCGGCGAAAAACTCATTTAAATAAAACCCATCTAGCTGGAATGTGCCCTCAATGATGCATTTTTTTTGTTGATTAAAAAAGTATTTGCTTTCTGCTCGCTGTCCTAGAATCAAGGATAGTGCACCAAGAATAATTGATTTACCAGCTCCGGTTTCTCCAGTCAAGATATTTAACTCCTTGGAGAAGCAAATATCCAGATTGTCAATTAAAGCATAATTTCTAATGGCAAGTCGCTTGAGCATGTTTGCGTAAAATTTCTGCTAAATTAATAATTCGGTTCAAATGGATTATAGTTTTTACGGCTTTACCTTGTCTTTTTCAAAGATTCGTACTTTGAACTATTAGATGGGTCTATCTCAGAAAGAGCATCATAAGCCTTTAATCTATCTTGTGTATCTGCAGAACTTAAAATATTGACAATTTCATCAACCTTTGCAGTGAAAAACAATTGATTTAAAACCGAGCCTTGCTTTTGCTTGTCAATTTTTTGCAATTGCGGAATGATTGATAAAACAGCTTTTAATCCCTTAGATTTATTATCAGCCATCACATCTAATCCATCTCTGTGATATACATATAAACTCTCGCGAATCGGGTTATAAGACTTATTGGTAAGGTTCTCGACAAGCCAAAAGCGGTTTCGTAGGTTTTCAAATGCTTTCCATCCCGTGCTTGGGGCAATTTGTGCATTGTTTAAAACCGTTTGCGCTTTCTGAAAATAAGGTGTGCCTCCGAATTTAGAGAAACTATCATAATCTAATCCTGTAATTATATAGGCATAAAATGCTAATAAAGAACTTAAATTACTAATGTAATTTTGGTCCGAAAAATCCAATGGCTGCCCTTCAGCATAAGTAAATCCAAATTCTTTATCGCTGATATTCAAAAGCGTACTATTATAGCTGCTATTAAAGACAGGTCTGTTGGATTGAATTTGTGCTTCGGCCTTGAAATTACTTGAGCCATCCCAGTCGGTTATTGTGATTACGAAATTACAGTCAATACGTTCTTGGGGTTGTAAAGCATCCGCTGTCCATTTTCTGCCATTTAAGAAATCTTTAATGCTTGCCTCGAGCATGTCTAAAACACGCTTATTTGAATTTGATAATTGAGGCGCTAGTATTTGTACACGTGCATTGAGATCCTGTGCAAAAACTGCTGTGCTAATAAATAAAAAGAAGAGGAGGAGCAGAGACTGTTTCATTATATTAAATCTAGTATTTTTTTACAAATATCTGCAGCAACTTCTTTTTTGGGTTTAAGCTCAAAGTTCACTTGCTTTTTATAACGGTCGATTATGGTAATTTTATTATTATCGTTCTTGAATGCTCCTCCCTCATCGTTCATTGAGTTTAAAACGATAAAATCAAGATTTTTTTTCTCTAGTTTTTTGATGGCATTGGCCACCTCATTATTTGTCTCGAGGGCAAATCCTATTAAAATCTGACCTAGTTTTTTCTTCTGGCCTAGCGTGGCTAAAATATCGGGAGTTTTGATGAGGTCTAAGCTATAGTCAGGACTATCCTTCTTGATTTTTAGGCTTGCGATTTCTTTAGGACGATAATCTGCAACAGCGGCGCTTAATATGGCGATGTCGGAATTATTGAATTTAGACAGACATGCCTGAAGCATTTCCTCTGCGGATGTTACATCAATTCTGTTGATACGTTTGTCGCTTAATTCTATATTCGTGGGACCACTCACAAGAGTCACTTCTGCCCCTAGAGAGGATAGCTCTTCCGCTAGCGCATAGCCCATTTTTCCGGAAGAATGATTTCCTATGAATCTCACTGGGTCAATTGCCTCGTGGGTTGGACCAGCAGTAACTAATGCTTTTTTTCCTTTAAGCGGGAGTCCTTCTCCATATTTCGCTATGATAAATTCGGTAATTTCCTCTGGTTCTGCCATTCGGCCTTCACCAATTAATCCACTAGCCAGTTCACCATAGGCTGGTTTGATCATTAAATTACCATAGGAAACTAAAGTATTGATATTGTTTTGAGTTGCTGGATGTTTCCACATATCTAAATCCATCGCGGGTGCAAAATAAACTGGGCATTTTGCTGACAGATATACTGCGGATAATAGATTATCACAGAGTCCTTTTGCGAACTTTGCTAATGTATTTGCAGTAGCAGGAGCGATAATTAGGATATCTGCCCATAAACCAAGTTCAACATGATTGTTCCATGTCCCACTTTTCGGGTCGAAATATTCAGAAAATACCGGGTTTTTTGAAAGTGTTGAAAGCGTTAGGGGGCTTATGAAATTACAAGCATCCCTAGTCATAACAATCCGAACATTTGCACCGGCCTTTACCAACAGTCGGGTTAGGGCTGCTGATTTGTAGCTTGCAATACTGCCGCAAACACCAAGTAAGATATTTTTATTTATAAGCATCGGGCATGGTTATACCCATCTTAAAGCATGCATGGGGCATATTATTAAAACAATATGCCCCTATGCCTTAGTGTTGCTCTTTAGAAGGGTTGCGATAATAAACCTTATTGTGTAAAAACTCATCAACAGCAATTAACGAAGGTTTAGCCATACGCTCATAGTGTTTGGAGATTTCAATTTGCTCACGATTTTCGAATATTTCTTCTAAATTATCATTTGCAGATGCGAATTCTGCCAATTTTCCATGAAGTTCTTCCTTCAAATTGTTCGATATCTGGTTAGCACGTTTGCTGATAATTACAATCGACTCGTAAATATTGTCTGTTGTTTTATCTAATTCACGAACATCACGTGTGATGGTGCTGTTTGGAATGGCTGGTTTCGTAGTACTCATTTTATTTGTTTTTAGTTTCTTCTTTTTTAGGTTCTTCTGCTGTTTTTGATTTTGCGTTAGCTTCCGTGGCTTTCATCTTATCCTGCAATATTTTCATTTCTGCCTCTTGTAAAGCTATTAGCTTTCTGACATCTATAATCGACTTCTCAGAATTTTTCTTTATTTCCTCCCCCTCTTTTAAATACTTGCTGGCAGGGTAGATTTTTGTAAATTCTGCTAATAAATTAATGGCCTCATTGTAGCGTTCTTCTTGTTTTGTCTCAATACTTGCTTTTGCATAAAGAGCTTGTGCTTTTATGGTTAGGAACTCCATTTCCTCGGCGTATTTCGTGTCAGGAAAGTCACTCGCCGAATTTCTAAAAGCAATCACTGCAGATTTATAATCTCCAATTTCTAAAAATAACTTCGCATTTGCATAAGATTTCATTTCTAGCTTGTCGCGTAAATTACTAATAAGCTTACTTGCTTCAGTTACACGATCGCTTTTTGGATACAGGTTAATAAACAATTGTAGAGCCTCAATAGCTTTGATTGTGTTTTCTTGATCTAAAGAGTAGGATGGAGATTCAAGATAAAAACAGTAAGCGGCCATGAAGCGGCATTCTTCAGCTTTGGGGCTAGATGCGTAAGTGTCAGCAAAAGTTTTAAAATGGTATCTGGCGTTCGTATAATCTTTAAGCTTATAATTTGTGTAAGCAAAATAATAGGAAAGATCTTCCGCTTCTGATGTTCCGCGATATTTCTGAACTAGGTCATCGAATAACCCTAGGGCCTTGGTATAGTCTTTTTTATCGTAAAGACGGATAGCTTCACGGTATTTTTTGGCAGTGTCGCTACTGGCACGTAATTTTTCATATTTGCTTTTGCAGCCTGCAAATGCAACTATTATGATAAGTAATATGCTTATACTTACTTTAAGCTTGTTTTTAAACATCTTGCAAAGATAAGGTAAATCAGTAAAACATCAATTTTATTTAACACTATTATATATCTCTTATATATATAGCTACGAAAGTATTTTTTTCAGCTTATTGATTCTAAATCTTTAACAGATTTTAACATCTACCTATTTTGTTTTTGTATTGATCACATCGTTCAAAATAAGGCTTATGCAGATAAGAATAATTTTTTATCCTAATGTGTGTGTTCAAATAAAATAGTGCACCATTGAGCAGATAGAAAATTGTTTAACAAGATTTCAAGGCAAGTGCAAGATATAATTTAGCGTTTTTAAGCCATTGTTGTAGATTTTATCATTTAGTACTCCATTCATTTAATAATTTAGTAATTCGTTTTCAAGGAGTTAGGTAATAAATAGGAATAAAAGCTAGTAATTATTGTGTTGTGTGGAAAGATTTGGTATCTTTGCCACCCCGCAAGGAAGCAATGAGCTGTGGGTTGTTGTTTGAGTTTTATGATTTGTTGTTATTTTGAAAGTAGTTTTTTTTACCTCAAAAAAATAAATCAAATTAATTTTGGCGGAGTGGAAACTATTTCTACCTTTGCAGTCCCAAACAAAACGGGGACAATAAAAATAAGAGCTTAAGCGCGATGCTTGAGTGCTAGAAACTGAAAGATTTTACGACTGGGCAACCGGAAGAAAATATAAGCTGCACCGTGAGGGAAAGCGCAACGTTCTTTAAAGAGATATCAATTGAAGTATAATGAGTAATAAGATACTTGTTATTTTAAAGTTAGAAACGAAGATAGATATAATTAATACTAGTTCTATTTGAGATATAATAGGGCTAGGACAAACCAACATTTTACAATGGAGAGTTTGATCCTGGCTCAGGATGAACGCTAGCGGCAGGCCTAATACATGCAAGTCGAACGATACCAGAGAGCTTGCTTTCTGGGAAAGTGGCGCACGGGTGCGTAACGCGTATGCAACCTACCTTAATCAGGGGGATAGCCTCTCGAAAGAGAGATTAACACCGCATAACATCATTTTACGGCATCGTAGAATGATCAAATATTTATAGGATTAAGATGGGCATGCGTGACATTAGTTTGTTGGTGAGGTAATGGCTCACCAAGACTACGATGTCTAGGGGATCTGAGAGGATGACCCCCCACACTGGTACTGAGACACGGACCAGACTCCTACGGGAGGCAGCAGTAAGGAATATTGGTCAATGGGGGCAACCCTGAAC
>NZ_JBIILQ010000169.1:0-6173 GCF_044232565.1 Daejeonella sp.
TCCTTTTATCAGGGAAAGAAACTCTATAAAATCCATTAGCTTCATCCAATATTTGTAAAATATTTCCTGCAACAAGATCAGAAACCGGCAAAGAAGATTCAGAAGCTTCCGAATAAGCAAAACCAAACAAATCAATATAAACTAGCTTCTTTGAAGATTTCCAATTTTCAAAATCAGTGCTATTTAATGGGATAATGCCCCTAGACTCTGTCCACGATAGGTAATTATCTGGCGTACGCACTAAAAAATGACCCTTCTCTTTCTTTAAAATTTTTACGGGCGTACCAAGAGTAGCTTGAGTTGCCATTTCTGCTGCGTGATTTGGTGCATATCTCGTATTAATAACCGAAAGGTTAGAGATACCATAAATAGCTTCACCTAAATCTTTAGAAGGTAAAATATCTTCTTTCAGAATGATTGATAAATTTTCACTCTTTAAAAGAGTTTTAAATTCTTGAATAGCCTCAGGATTGCCTACTTGTAACTGATACGTTAAAGGCTCAAATTTTTCAAGCTTGAGCTCGTAAAATTCAGTCCTTTTATCAGGAGCATATTTTTTTTGAACTTGCGTGGAAAGCTGATTAATTCTCTTAATGATTGTGGAATCTTGAAAAGCAGCTTTAGTAGATGTACTAACAAATAAAATCAGGGCAATAAAAAATAGTTTCTTCATATTACAAAAAAGACGAAAATTGGATGCTCCATATTTAACATGATACATCAAGCAATTAATATAAAATTAAGCAAAGAATCTGAAAATAATATCAATAATATAGGCTTGTTACAATATTGTAAACCGAACTTATTAACTTGCTGACATACAATAATTTAATTTAAAAAAATCGGAAATTAAGATTCAATTTTTTCAAGCCAATCCATTAATGAGTGGTATTTATATTTAAAATTCAATTCATGGATTGTTCGCTCACTTGAAATTGTTTTCCATTTTATTATTTCGGGAATAAAAACAGGAGGGATTAAGTGCTCCACTTTTGCAGCAAGAGAATAAAACTCCTCTTTGGTAGGATGAGAAGGCGAGCAACCTAAATAAACTCCTTCGGCAGTTACAGAATCAATCAAACAATTGATTAAAGATACTGCATCATCTAAATGAATCATATTAACTGGGGCCAATCCGTTAGGAACATTATTCTGACCAGCAAAAAACCTACCCGGCATTCTATTTGGTCCGATTAAGCCTGATAACCTCAGCAAAATAACTTGCCTATTTAATTCAGACAATAACGCTTCTGTCTCAGCTAAAACCAGACCCGATTCAGTTTCTGGAGCTATTTCTGAAAATTCATTTAGAATGGTATTTGATTCCGGATAAACAGATGTAGAGCTAATGAAAATCACTTTTGAAACTGGTGATGTTTCTAATTGCTTTCTTAATAATTGAGCCATTTTACGGTAATTGGCCAAGCCATCAATGTTTCTTCTTCCTGGCGGAATTGAAATGATTAAAATATCAGATTTAAGAAATTCACTTAAGTCGGGAGTTTGAGTTAATGAGTCGAACTGGACTAGATAAGGCTCAATTCCAGCAGATTGAAATATTGGAAGTTTTTCAGGGCTAGTGGTGCTGCCCTTAAGCTCAAAACCTCTAGAAATTAGATTTAGAGCTAGTGGATAGCCTAGCCATCCACATCCTAACAAGCTTATCCTTAATTTATCTTTCATAGCTTCCTTTCAAATGTACATGGAAAATTTTGTAAACCTCCTTTGGCAATAGATTTCAATCAATAAGATAAAGATAAAAGCAGAATAATAAAATAGCTGGATTAGTGTTCACATTGGCAACTTCAACAATAATGTTTCAGGGTTGCGCAAAAGCTCCAAAAACACAAAAAGATACTGTAAATGGTTCAGCAACGGGCGGTACAAAGGGCGCATATATTGGTCGTAAAATGGGTCGGCAGGCAGATAAAATTAAAAATTCAATTCCAAATACAGAAGTTATTCGGGAAGGAAAAGGAATTGTTTTAATCATTTAGAAACAGAAACTCGATATTTCTAAACTCTGTTTTAAAAATTTATCTCTACAAAAGGTCTCAAGGATAAAACATGCCTCCCTAATTCCTGATTTCCAATTACTTGCCAATATTGACTTGACTCATAAATATCAATCCCTCCAGAAAATAAGATCCAAGCAATATTCTGATCTATATACACCTGAGCATCTGAATGCTTGTGATACACAGATAATTCCCAGTAATGATCACGACGAATTAAGCTCCATAACCCACGTGAATTACCTACAACCTCAATTGAAATGAGCGTGCCAATTGGAGAATGAAAATCCTTAAAATGCGAAGGCAAAAAATGCAAACAATACGCTAAAAACGGATGGTAGAAATTAGAATCCAACAATAAACTTGCGCCAAGCGATTGCCTAATTTGTTGCTGATAAAGCCAAATTTGCGCATAAAATTTAAAAATATCTAATTGAGAACTTGCTGGTGTGCCAGCATTTAATTGGCCCCAAATTATTGTATTATCATTGAAATAAGAATTTAGTTGCTCTTGTAGGAATTGTAATTCAACAATTAAAGTATCGGCACTAAAATATTCTGAGGTGTTTAACTGGACAGGATTTGACTCAAATCCATTAGCTAGGGGAAGGAGATTGTGCCTTGACGCATCCAAAATTTGGATAGCAATATCCTTCACTTTCCAGTTTTTACGTGCAGTATCCTTGTTCCATTGCACCCAACTTATGCCTGGAATTAATTCAATAAGCTTTGCGTTAAGTTCTTGAAAAAGATTTAGGGCATTATTCATTCATTTACAAAATCTTTTTTAGCCATTTGAGTAATCCTTTTTTATTTTCATAAGGAGGATAGGCCAATTTATTAAAATCAGGATTCGATTGAAACATGACTCCACGTTCATGAGAAAAAGCCTTAAAGCCATAAAACCCGTGACAGCTACCTGTTCCGCTATTTCCAATTCCTCCAAATGGGAGGTTAGGATTTGAAATATGAAGCACCACATCGTTAACGCAAGTACCCCCAGCAGAAGTCTGCCTTATCACATTTTCAACTAAAGCCTTTGACTTAGAAAAAATATACAAAGCCAATGGTTTCGCTCTTTGGTTTACCAAATTAATAGCTTCTTGAAGATTAGAATAGGCAAGGATAGGCAAGATAGGACCAAATATCTCTTCCTGCATTAAGCTTGATGAAAGTGGAACCTTACTTAGAATGGTAGGTTCCAAAGTATTATTTTCATCACTATTTGCACCTCCTTTTATCAGCAATGCACCTTCTGCAATTGCATTATCTCTTAAATTTTTTAACCTATTATAATGTGTATCGCTAATAATTTTCCCATAACTTGACAGGTCAAGTAGCTGCTTTTTAAAATAGAGCTGATCAATTTTTTCTGAAACAAGTCTTAATAATTCAGTCTCTTGATTCACACTAACTAAAACATAATCAGGCGCAATACAGGTTTGCCCTGCATTCATAAACTTACCCCAAACAATTTTTTCGGCAGCTTTTTCAAGATTCGCATCTTCCGCAATAATTACCGGCGATTTGCCACCCAACTCCAGCGTAACTGAACTCAAATGCTTAGCAGCAGCTTCCATCACTATTTTACCAATCTTCGGGCTCCCAGTAAAAAAAATATGATCGAATGGAAGTTTTAAAAGCGTTTCAGACAAGGACGCATCTCCTTCAAAGCAGGCAACTTCCTTATTCTCAAAGTGATTATTAATCAATTTTGTGGCTAGTTGAGCAGTAGCAGAACTGAGTTCAGAAGGTTTAAGCATGGCTGTATTGCCAGCTGCAATAGCTGAAATTAAAGGAGCAATAAGTAATTGGAAGGGATAATTCCAAGGCGCGATAATCAATGAAACACCCTTAGGCTCGTAATAAATTCGATTTTTGGTCAATAAACTGCTCATACTTGCTGAAACCCTTTTGGGCTTCATCCATGAAGCGAGATGTTTGAGTGCAAAATCTATTTCTGCATACACAAAATAAACCTCGGTTAAGGCCGCTTCAAATTCACTTTTTCGCAAGTCTTTTTTTAGAGCATCAAAAATTAAGTGTTCATTCTCCTGAATAAGAATTTTAAGTTTTTTAAGTTTTTCTTTTCTCTCCTTTAAGGAGGTATTCCTTAAAATTAAGCTATGAGCCCTTTGCTGCTCAAATATTTCCTTGATTTTTTCTTGCATTATATCAAATGAATCTAGCATTACCATGCCTTAAGAATTTTAAAAATTTAATGAAGGTTGTTTCTTATGAAAGTCGCTTGCTCTTTGATAGGCCTCTGCAATTTTCAATAATTTGCCTTCTCCAAACAATTGTCCGGTAAAGGTAATACTGGTTGGCATACCATTTCTAAATCCGTTGGGTAAAACAACACAAGGATGACCACTTAAATTGGTAGCTACTAAATTTTGTCCGAAAGCTGGTGCAATAAAAGCATCCAAACCTTTCATTTTTTTATGAATCTCTTCAATAAGAATAGCTCTAGCACGATTAGCTTGAATATATTCAACTGCAGGAATGAAATGCGAAGAGCGGAAGCCGCTTGGCCAGGCATTTTTATCTTGTTTAACCATTAAATCGTCGCGGTTTGACAAAGTAAGGTCTTCGAAGGCAGCACCAGATTCGGCCGATAAAATAATTAGCATATCCCGGTAAGGAAGTATAGGCAGCTCCAGTTCAACCAACTCTGCTCCCATATCCTTCAATTTTTTGAGACTCAAACTATCATTTACCGAATTGGCATATTTTCTATTAAATTCCGACTTAATAAAACCAATGCGCATCCCCTTTAAGCTTGCGCCTTGAGGCGAAGTATAATAAAATGGTGCTGAAATAAGGCTTAAGTCTTTGTTGTCTGATCCTTGTATGGCATTGAAAACAATGGCACAATCTTCTACACTACGTGTAATCGGACCCAATTTATCCATGCTCCAGCTCAAAGCCATTGCGCCATATTTGCTTATTCTGCCAAAGCTTGGGCGAAGTCCCGTTGTACCACATTCTGATGAAGGTGATACAATAGAACCCAGCGTTTCTGAACCGATGGCAAAAGGAAGGCAACCGGCAGCTACCGCAGAAGCAGAACCGGCTGAAGAGCCACTTGAGCCACGATTTAAATTCCAGGGATTTTTTGTTTTACCCCCAAACCAAACATCACCCATGGCTAACTCTCCCAAAGTCATTTTAGCAATCAAAATTGCACCTGCATCTTCAAGCTTAGTAATAACAGTTGCATCCACATCAATTATTTGATCTTTATATGGAACTGATCCCCAGCTAGTTTTATATCCTTTTGCTGCCAGTAAATCCTTTGCACCAAAAGGAATTCCATGTAATAAACCTTTATATTTTCCGGCAGCAATTTCAGCATCTGCTTTTTTAGCATGCTTTAAAGCGCGCTCCTCCGTAATGGAAATAGCAAACATTAATTTTGAATCATATTTTTTAATACGATCAATAAAGAAATTTGTTAAATCCACAGAAGAAATTTGTTTCGTCCGGATTAGATCGGCTAACTGAACAATAGTATAAAATGCAAGATCGTCCTTTACAGTAGGAAGCTTTGAAGTATTTACTGAACTTACTTTAAAATAATTTGACTGATCAGGAAATTCATATCCCACAGGAAGCGGATTAAAATTTAAAGCTGGAGAAACAGAATTAGGTATATTTAATTTACGAAGGGCCGTAAAACTAGCACGCTGGCCTTCCAAATCTGTAAGCATTGAATCAGCCTCAATATCCGTAAAATCAAGTCCTATAACCTTTTGAGCGGCTCTGACTAAAGCAATACTAATCTTTTCATCTTCCACTTTTTGGGTGATAAACCCACCTAGTGTAAAACTTAACAAACAAAGTATAGCAATAATACTATTCCGACGGGTAATGAGTTTCATATAAGCTTATTAATGGTTGAGCATAAATTTAATAAAAGAAACAGTAAATTAAGCCCATCGATAAATTTATTATGACACGTAAAATTCACATCCTTTTATTTTTAATAAGTGCATGCTTTGCTTCTCAAGCGCAGACTACAAAAACTGGAGTTTTAGTAATTGGAGACAATTCTGCAGCAATAGCAGCAGCTATTCAATCTGCTCGTTCCGGTGTAAAAACCATGTATTTACCTCAGTCAAGATCATTTACGCCAGTTTTTTCTGAAAAAGATCT
>NZ_JBIILQ010000170.1:0-6108 GCF_044232565.1 Daejeonella sp.
TTCTTCTGTGGCGCAAAAGGGATTAGTAGAACTTAAGGATATGCTCTGGAAGGTGATTAATGAGCATAATACGCTTGCAAAAGACTAATATATTTAATTTTTTTATCCTGAATCTGCCATTAGTATTGGGCATTTTTTGCTCCAAAATGTTTCCTTTGGCCTATAAAGTACTTTTTAATTGGATTTACCTTCAATTTCGATTGCTTCATAATGGTTTTCTAGGTTGTTTAAATGCTGTTTGGTAAAATTAATGCAGAATCCTTTCTTTTTAAGTTCAATTTTCAATCAATTGAATAACTTTGAACATTATTTGTGTGTTTATGAAAATAGCTATTAACGGATTCGGTCGTATTGGAAGAATTACTTTAAGAACCCTGTTAAGTAAGTCGGGAATCGAGGTAGTGGCCATAAACGACCTTTCAGATACAAAAACTCTTGCCCACTTATTAAAGTATGACTCTGTTCATGGTGCTTTTAATGGGACTGTTGAGTCTAGTGATACACATTTGATTATTAATGGAACGTCAGTTCGGGTTTTTGCTGAAAAAGACCCATCTGTTCTTCCTTGGACTGAGCTTGGAATAGATTTAGTGATTGAATCCACTGGTAAATTTACTTCCCTAGAAAAGGCAAGCCTACATTTAAAAGCAGGAGCTAAGCAAGTGCTGATTTCTGCACCTTCTCCCGATAAAGATGTGGCTACCGTAGTACTTGGTGTTAATGATCACCTTGTTGATTTGTTTTCTCCAGTACTTTCCAATGCTTCATGTACTACAAATAATGTTGCACCCATGGTGAAAGTTCTTGATGATAACTGGGGCATAATTGATGGCTACATTACTACGGTTCATTCGATGACGGGTGATCAGAATTTGCATGATTCGCCCCATAAAGATCTTCGACGTGCGAGGGCTGCTTCTGCGTCGATTATTCCCACAACAACTGGGGCAGCAAAAGCAATAACCACTATTTTCCCGCATTTGGAAGGTAAATTGGGTGGTGCTGGCATACGTGTTCCTGTATTAAATGGTTCATTAACGGATTTTACCTGTACATTAAAACAGCGCCCAAGTACTGAGGCAATTAATCAAGCTTTTAAAATAGCGTCCGAAAATTATCTTAATGGTATTTTAGAATATACAAGTGATCCTATAGTTTCAGTTGATGTGATTGATAATCCACATTCTTGTATTTTTGATTCCCAGCTTACTTCCGTAGTTGGTGAGCTAGTAAAAGTTGTTGGTTGGTATGATAATGAATCAGGTTATTCTAATAGACTTGCCGATTTAGTAGTAAAAATTGCAGGTCTTAGAAACTAATTCTTGATTATGATAAAGTTTATTAGCTCTGAAGATACACTCGCCATTAGAAGTCCCGTTTTGCGAGATGGAGCTGCTTCTCACTTATGTATTTTTGATGGAGATGATGATGAACTTTCTTTTCATTTAGGCTATTTTATTGATGATGAACTAGTATGTGTTGCTAGCTTTCATAAGCAAGAAAGAGAAGGTTTCTCTGGTTTGGGATATCAATTGAGGGGAATGGCTACTTTATTTGCTCAACAAGGCAAGGGGATTGGTAACCAATTGGTAAATTTTTCAATTGTTTATCTTCGTGGACAGAAAGCTAACTATATATGGTGCAATGCTCGAAAAGTAGCTTTTACGTTTTATTCCGGACTGGGGTTTGAATTTATTTCGGAAGAATTTGACATACCAAAAATTGGTCCGCATCGATCGATGTACCTTAAAATACAATAGAAAAAAATTAATTTTTAGCATTAATTTGATAGAATGATATGAATACAATAGATTTTTTGAATTTTTCAGGCAAAAAAGCCTTAATCAGGGTAGATTTTAATGTTCCTCTTGATGAGCATTTCAATATTACGGATGATAACCGTATGGTAGGCGCTGTGCCTACAATTGAGAAGATATTGAAAGATGGTGGTTCGGTTATTTTGATGTCACACCTTGGGAGACCAAAAGACGGTCCCGATGATAAATATTCTTTACGTCATATTGTAAAGCATCTTGCAATTCTATTGAATCGTGATGTTCAATTTGCTTCTGATTGCATAGGAGAAGATACGCTTGCTAAGTCAAAGGGTTTAAAACCGGGTGAAGTATTATTGCTTGAAAATCTTCGTTTTTACAAAGAAGAGGAAAAGGGTGATGAAGCTTTTGCTGAAAAATTGGCTCAATTGGGAGATGTTTATGTGAATGATGCCTTTGGTACCGCTCATCGCGCCCATGCTTCAACCGCTATTATTGCTAAATTTTTCCCAGAGGCTAAGTACTTTGGATATCTGATGGCTGGTGAATTGGCTAATGCGGAAAAAATCCTTAACCATGCTGATAGACCTTTTACTGCAATTATGGGTGGTGCTAAAGTTTCGGATAAAATTTTGTTGATTGAGAAATTATTGGACAAAGTTGATAACCTGATAATTGGTGGAGGTATGGCTTATACCTTTGCTAAAGCGCAAGGTGGGCAAATTGGGACTTCAATTTGTGAGGATGATAAAATGGCTTTGGCGCTAGAACTTATAGATAAAGCCAAAAAGAAAAATGTCAATCTTATTTTGCCTATCGATACAATCATTGCTGATGCGTTCTCTCCGGAGGCGAATACCAGAGATGTTAAATCTGGGAATATTCCTAGTGATTGGATGGGCTTAGATATCGGCCCTGAAACATCCAAGCTCTTCAGTGATGTAATAAAAAACTCCAAAACAATCCTTTGGAATGGACCAATGGGTGTTTTTGAAATGACAAAGTTTGAAGTTGGTACAAAAGCCGTTGCAGTAGCAGTTGTGGAATCGACTAAAAATGGAGCTTTTTCGCTAATTGGCGGTGGCGATTCGGCGGCTGCGGTTTCGAAATTTGGTTTCGAAGAGCAGGTTAGTTACGTTTCTACTGGTGGGGGTGCTTTACTTGAATACATGGAAGGGAAAGAATTACCAGGAGTAAAGGCCATTGCAGGATAAGGTCATTCTTAAAATTCGGTATATTTCATGTTTTTGAAATTGGTCTTTCCTATCTTAATTAAGAACTTTATCAATCACATTTAATAAATTCTCATCTGGATCATTGAAATATTCCCAGAAAAAGATACCGGCCATATTGTATTTTTTGACGTATCTAGCTTTCAGTTTGATGGATCTTTTATCGTCATAGGTAATGAAAACTTTTGTTTCAGGATTAAAGAGATAGGGTGCTTTGGCATGTCGATCCCAGTGGCGTTTATAACCATTTTTATTAATAAACTCGGTTTTAAGCTTTCCAAAACCACCACTTTGCCCTGAAACGGCTTTTGATTGAAGAACCTGAGGCTGATTTAAACCATTATTTGTTTTTGTTTCTGCTTCTCTGCTTTTTCCATAAAATGCTGCTCCTAGCACTAATTTACTCGGAGGAACACCTGCTGCCATGAAATCTAGAGTAGACTGATGGGCCGAGCTACCACTTTCCATACCTTTGGATGGAAAAAGATTGGTATGGTGATTTACAGTTTTGCCTCCATAATCATAGGTCATGATCAGGATATAGTCTAATATTTTTGCTACCTCGGCCATTTCTGTATTTTTAACAAATGATTTTGAACCGCCAACTGCTGCAGTAAGGAGATATTTCCTGCCAGTTTCAGCTTCAAGCTTGCTTAACTCAGCACGAATATCTTTGAACATTAATGTGAAGTTTTCTTTGTCTTGAGGGCGATAGACATTGCCTTCTTCCCCTCTCATAGCAGGATATTCCCAATCGATATCTACTCCATCTAGGTTAAATTGCTTAATAATATCAACACTAGTCTTTGCGAATAATTTTCTGGAACTTGGGGTGAGGGCTGCATCTGAAAAGTTTTCACTCCAGGACCATCCACCAATTGAAATCAAAATTTTAAGATCAGGATTTATTTTTTTGAGTTCATTTAACTTACGAAAGTTTGTGGAGTCTGTTTTTAAATTCGTTAAAAATGCGGCGCTATCTTTGACATTTACAAAGGCATAATTGATGTGCGTTAGTTTTTGGGCATCGATATCTTCTACCTTTACCAATCCACGGTAGCCACCAACATATCCGTTTACAATAAATTTATTTTTGTTCTGAGCGGATGTATTGGTTAATAATATGGTTGAAAAAATGAAAGTTAGTATAAAAGTTATTGCTGTAAATTTGAATTTCATAATCTGTTTTTTATCAATACAAGATATTAATAAAAAATTATTTTTCTTAGTCTAAAATTTGGTATCAAAGCAATTAATAGTAGATTTAGTGATATTTATAATTATTAAACATTGATTCTTAATGAAAAATTTAAAAACTACATTTTCTACCATTGCATTTGCATTTTTAATGGCTATTGTCATATTTCCTTCTTGTAAACCTAAGAAGATTGTGAGTCAGCCGGTTGTTCAAGCACCAGTTCAAGAAGCCCCAAAACCTGTTGTTGAGGCAGATTCTGATGGTGATGGTATTCCTGATTCAAAAGACAATTGTCCCAATAAGGCAGGAACTGCCACGAATGGCGGTTGCCCGGAGACCCCAAAAGCAACAGAACCAAGTTTTAATTATAAAAACATTCTTTTTGAGTTTAATTCATCCGTTCTAAAAACATCATCCTATTCAGTACTTGATGACATTGCCAGAGAAATGAAAAAGTATCCTTCAATGAATTTCTATTTAAACGGACATTCATCAGCAGAGGGTACAGATAAGAGAAATATGACACTTTCTATCGACAGAGCTACTGCAGTAAAAAGTTACTTGGTAACAGCAGGTATCAATGCTTCTAACTTAGAAGCAAAAGGTTTTGGTGAGTCAATGCCTTTAAGTTCAAACGATTCTGAAGCTGGTCGTCAGTTGAACCGTAGAGTTGAGATTAAGAAAAAATAAGGATTTTAATTTTTACTATTTAAGGGCGCCTATTAATTTAGGCGCCTTTTTTTATTTATTTTCATTATTTATTTTTAATTCATCTAAAATTCATCTTGGGCTTTCATATTAACATTAAATATGATATTATGAAAGCAATTGGAGTTCAAATGAATAGTATAAATGCTATTCCAAAATTAACTAGCAGAAGATTTCGTCCAACAGAGGATCAGTTAGTGATTGCATTAAAAAACATGGATAGAGGCGCAATGAACTCTTTGTATCAAATGTATTCGGATTCCCTTTACCGAGTTATTACAACAATTGTTCAGATTGAGGAGATTGCACAAGATATTTTACAAGAAACCTTCATTAAGATCTGGAAGTCATTTGGCCAATATGATCCTAGCAAGGGGAAATTATATACCTGGATGGCTAGGCTGGCAAGAAACCTTTCAATTGATCATTTGAGGAGTGTTAATTATCGAAATTTTTCCTCAAATGAGGATCTTTCAAATCTTACACAACAAATCGATCAAAAATTCCAAATTTTATTTAATCCTGAGATTATTGGGGTAAAAGATATGATCCGAGTTTTGAATGATGAGCAAAAAAACGCTTTGGATCTCGTTTATTTTAAGGGATATACACAAGTGCAGGCTGCAGAGGAGTTAAAGATTTCGGTTGGAATTTTACGCGCACGATTGCAGTCTTCGATTATGGTTTTACGTAGAACATTTACTTGCGACCAATGATTTAACATAGCTATATGGATTTATTAATATTTTGGATTTTTTTTCGGTCTCCAGCAATCCAAACTACGTCGCCCCATTCAAAAACAGTAAATGAATTGGGGTTTATAATTCGCGCTCTTGGGCAATTGAAATGATCATCGATAGCATTAATTTATAATGAAAAGATTATAATGATTAATGGCATCTATTACATAACTGATGAAAATTGATGCAATAAGGCCATTTTGCCAGATTTGATCCCATTCAAAAAAATGGCGCGATTGCAGAAACTAGTATCTACGCTTTTTATGAGTATCAAAGCTTGGGTTAACGATGCTCAAGCAGAGAAAAATAAACAAATGCTTGGGAGTCAGCGAAAGAGAAGTTAAAGAATTTAAAATCCTAATCGTGTTTAGCTAATTATAAACAGCTCATTTACTGGTTTATATTGCCTTATTATATTTCTTCTGTTTTCTCTTTGCTTTAGAATAATCTGAAAA
>NZ_JBIILQ010000171.1:0-6105 GCF_044232565.1 Daejeonella sp.
AGCAGCTATATTAATCATGGTAGGTTATAAACTAGCAAAACCTGAGCTTTTCAAGCAGATGTATAAATTAGGATGGGAGCAATTTGTACCATTTGTAGCGACCGTTCTAGCCATTTTATTGACAGATCTACTTAAAGGAATTACCATTGGATTACTTTTTGGAATTTTCTATACACTACGTCATAGCTACAGGAATTCGCACCATTTGCAAACAAGAACAAGTACAGAAAAAGGTCAGAAAGTGTATCACTTATCCTTAGCTGAGGAAGTATCGTTTTTTAACAAAGCAAGTGTTTTGAAGGTTTTAGAAGATATTCCAGAAAACTCGAAGGTGATTATTGATTGTACAAAATCTAAATCCATTGCACATGATGTTATCGAGCTGATTGTCAATTATCGCACGAATGCAAAAACAAAAAATATTAACGTAGAAACCATCAATTTTATAGAACCAGTTAACATTTAATATAAATTAAATTATGAAAACACTAACAAAAGAATTACAAGATTCAATAACGCCAACTCAAGCTCTTGAGCTATTGAAAGATGGTAACAAACGATTTGTAAGTAATTTAAAAATTAACCGTAATCTGTTACAGCAGGCTAACGAAACATCCGACGGACAGCATCCATTTGCAGTAATCTTGAGTTGCATTGATTCTAGAACTTCGGCAGAATTAATTTTTGACCAAGGTTTAGGTGATGTATTCAGCGTGCGTATTGCTGGTAATATCTTGAACGAAGATATATTAGGAAGCATGGAGTTTGGCTGTAAAGTAGCTGGTTCAAAGATCATAGTAGTTTTGGGGCACACTAAATGTGGAGCTGTAAAAGGAGCATGTGATCATGTTGAAATGGGAAACTTAACCGCACTTCTAACAAAAATAAGACCTGCTGTTGATGATGAAAATACAGTAAAAGAAAATAGAAATTCAAGCAATTCTGAATTTGTTGAAAAGGTTTCCGCAATAAATGTGAAACGTACAGTGAAAGCAATCATGGAAAGAAGTCCCATTTTGAAAGAAATGATTGAATCCGGAAAAATTGGAATTGTTGGTGGCACACATGATATCGCTACTGGAGAGGTTGAGTTTTTTGAAGACACCTTGGTTTTAAATTAAACCATGTTTTAGGGGAAGGGGGCGCTTAAAAATGTCCCCTTTTTTTATTTTATACCTTTAGACAAGATAAAAGAAAATTTAAAAAACATTAAACCCAATATCATGCAGAAAAACTTAGTCCTATTGCTAATCCTAACCAGCATTGGAGCACCTTCTTTTTCACAAAACACAAGAATTAGTGACCCCAATACTATTGGATGGTATGCGTTTTCTGCAAATATTAAATTGAATAAGGTTTGGACCTTAAACTCGGAGTTTCAATGGCGACGAGATAAGTTGATAAGCAATCCCATGCAAAACCTTTTACGTTTAGGGATTAATTATAGTATAAATCCGAAATTTAGTGTTCGTGCAGGCTATGCTTTAGCAGAAACCTATAATTACGGAGATATTCCACTAAATAATTTAGGGAAGCAGTTCACAGAACATCGATCATGGCAAATGGTGAATCTGACGGATAAAATAAAAGCTTTTGAACTTAGCCATAGGTTCATGCTTGAACAGCGATTTATTGGCAGGTATTCTAATGCTCAAATGAAAAAAGAAGATCAATTTATCTTTTCTAATAGATTCCGCTATATGTTTCGGGTACAAGTGCCATTAAAAGGAAATACAATGGCTGATAACACGCCCTATTTAGCAGTTTATGATGAGCTATTAATAGGTTTTGGAAAGAATGTGAATGAAAATGTTTTTGATCAAAACAGACTGGGAATCCTTTTAGGATACCGTTTCAATTCAAAAACACGCATTGAAGGCGGATATTTGAATCAAATAGCGCAACTATCGAGAGAGGTAGAGGGAAGGAATGTATTTCAGAGCAACAAAGGAATATTAATCAGTACAATTTTAAATTTTTAATCCCCCAAGTGCCTCCATTTATTGGAAATAAGCTTCCTGAAATTAATTTTCAAAAAAATTACAATACAAACAACAATTCACCGAAATAAAATATTCGGTTTGCTACCTTTGCTAGCCATGGCAATAGATCTCTACAAACCTTTCGAGCGCTTAAGTTTTAGTAAGCAAAACTGCTTTTTAAGCGGAGAAAAACTTCAACATCAGGAGGAAGAGATCTCTGTTTTCCCGCTATGGCTCATGAAAGAATATGAGCTTCACGACAAGCAATTTAAGCTTTTGGATGAAAGCATGTCGACCTATGGCCACATGATGTTACCCTGTTCAACACGCATCAATAAAGAGATTATAGATCCTCTTGAACAGGAAATTAAAACAGCATTTTTATCTGGCTATAATGCAGTAAATGGACTTTCTGATTTAAAATTATTTCAGTGGATAGGAAAAATGGTTTATGGCATTTTATTCAATGAAATTCGCATTGGAATAATGCAGCAAAAAGCTAAAGGAGAGGAGTTTATATTCTCACAATCTCTAGTACATAAATTCGGAAACTTACATTTGATGCTTCAATCGCTTTCAAATCCCTTGGTGTTTGAAGGGAATCATCCATGGTCTATTCAAGTATTTAAAATCGAATCAAAACAGGATCTTTTCAATTATCGCGATGAAATAAACACCCTAAGTTATTCCTTAGCGATGAAGGATTTTGGAATTATTGCTTGTCTTCAAGATAATGGAACCAATGCCATTTACCACAAAGAAGTTTTAACTAAAATTCACAAAAACCCTTTACACCCAGCGCAATTTGAGGAGATTTGTGCCCGATTTTTTTACTCAAATTACCTATTCAATCGCTTGCCTGAATACACTATTATGCCTACCGATGAGGCCATTTATGTGGAAGCTATGCCCTTGAGGGGAATGAGCCATAAACCTCTATTTGATAATTGGCAGAATAAAACCTATGCCCAAGTACTAGAAAATTTCTGGAAACCTTGGGGAATTCTTTTATTCGAAATATTGAAAGATCCTGAAAATCCAATAAGCCATCTATTAGATGGAAATGGCAATTTAGTAGCTGCCGAAAAGGTTGATTTACCTTCCTAAAATTACCTAACCAATTACCTGTCTCACGAAATATGCTGCGATATCAGGGTAATATACAATCGTTATAAAAACTCCTGTTAAGGCGCCATAAAAGTGTGCATCATGGTTTATAGCATCTCTGGAATTGCGCGCCGCATACCAGCAGTAGCCTAAAAATAAAAATCCATAAATAACTGCCGGAATTGGTATTGGAATTGGAAAAATCATCATTTTATTCATCGGATAGAATAAAATATAACTAAAAACTACTGCGCAGACTGCACCAGAGGCCCCTAAACTATTGAACCAAAAGTCTTCCTTATGCTTAAAAATTGAAGTGATATCGCTTAAGATAATGCTTAGTATATATAAAACTCCAAATTGAACATGCCCCCAGCTACTCAATGAAACAAATGTTTTTTCGAGCGTAAAAGCAAAAAAGTAATAAGAAAGCATATTTACCAGAAGGTGAGTCCAGTCTTTGTGAATTAAACCACTCGTAATCACACTGTAAAGCCTACTCCCGCGACTTACACTGTAGGGATGGAGCATAAATTTTCCATATACATCCGCATTAGAAAAAGCATAAATACTTGTTACGATAGTAAAAATGAATATAATTGTTGCAACAGGCGTATCGTTAATAAAGCTTTCTATCATTTCAAATCTAATTTAATTGGCGATACCAATCGCCCAATGGGGTATCTTTTATGGGTTTTTTCGTAATATTTTGAATTACGATAAACCCAGTCGAGGGCCGAAAAATTTGCCAAGTTTTTAAGTTTTTCAAGTTTCAGATCTTCGGCTAATTTAGGATCATCTTTGAGAAGTTGAGCAGCCACATCCTCAAATACATAATCAGAAAAATGCTCCTTCTGTCCGAGTGTGGAATCGAAAAAATTCCAAGCAAAAAATGAGTCTGTAGCCTGTGGTTCAAGTGTTTCAATAATATAGCGGTTTTTTATCTGATCCGTAAAAACTAGGTAATCACCTTCATAAAAATTAACTTTTCGCATTTCAGCTTTTAGCTTAACCTGCGATTTTAAATAACGTCCTTCATATGGTGTCGATCCATTTTTATAATCTTCGATATAATACATTTCAAGATCTAACGCCACATCAGCTCTTAAACGCTTCATTTCTACACCATTTAATTGCAGAAGTTCAATTACCTTTTGCCATGCCTGCGGAATAACATACGCAATAGGCTTATTTACTGTTAAAGATGGCCTATAATCATCAAAAACTTTAATATCACGCTCGAAAGGTTCATTACGGTCGTAATAAAGGCGTGATTTACCACTTACCTCGCTTGTTTTATATTTAGCTTCAAAACCCTTAAATGAAAATGTAGAAAATGTATCCGTGTTCAATGTCCATCTTAAAGGGAATAGCTCTTGATTTTTTACTGCTTCATCAGCTTTCCTTTTTGTTTCACCAATTATGACCGCATCCTTTTGGATGGTAGAAATTACATGAACCATAAATTGCTGAGTACTTTTTACCCGTTGATCGAAAGGTTTTAGCATGTGCGTTTCAGGAATAAAACCAATGGTATTGTGAAGTGCCGCATAACCACTTGAATAACGAGGTGTTTCCAAAAAGCCGACAATACCAGATTCGGGAGTTTCACCCATACTGTTTACATAAGGGGTTAAATCGTATCCTGATTCCTTCATTTTAGTATAAAGCTCAGGTAGCATTTTAGTGCTTAGATAGTTTGATAAAACAGAATTTAACTTATCCTTCTGAGAGGGAATTAAAGTCATAATATATTGGTAATCGGCACCATTGCTAGTGTGATTATCCATAAAAACATCAGGCTGCCAAGTTGTAAAAATCTTTTGGAATGATCTTGAGTTTTGTGAATCTGACTTAATAAAATCTCTGTTTAAATCAAGGTTTTGGTAATTACCTCTAAAGCCATAAGCTTCGGGCCCATTTTGATTAACACGAGATAAACCGCGGTTCAACATCCCATCAATATTATAAATAGGAATAATACAAATAACTACATTATCCGGAATTGAATTCTTTTCAAGCAGATCCCTTACAAGCATCATGCTGGCATCTATTCCTTCAGGTTCACCTGGATGTATGCCATTATTAATCAAAAGGATACGCTTATTTTGCTTTCGAATAAGCACGGGATCAAATACTTTATCCTTCGACAAAACAATTAACTGCAAAGGTTTGCCTATGTCGGTCGGACCATAATCAATTACCCGCATTTGGTCATATTTTTGATCTAAAAGGGTATAAAACTCGACCAATTCTTGATAGGTGGCACTAAGTTTATTGTTTTTTTCAAAAGGGATAACTTGAGCCCATGCATTTTGAATGCAAACAGCTAAAAAGAGAAGAATTAAGGTTTTTTTAAGCATAGTCGTAAACACAAATATAATATCAATACACAAGCTTATTGATAATATTGGGAGATTAAGAGAATTTTAGAATTAAAGTTTTACGGCTAAAATAAAATTTTTACAAAAAAAGCCATTTATATGCAATATAACATGTTTTTAATTATATAATAAAAAGCAAGCTCCCTTTTGCTTAGAATCAGTTTTTATATTTTCATTGCCTTGAATCCCAGTTCAATTGACAGTAGATATTAAAATCTGCAAAACGCACAAAAATAATCTCCCGCAGATTAACGCCGATCAGCGCAGAAACAATCTGCGGAATTCTGCGACATCTGCGGGAAACAAAAATCGTCCACTCACAGACCCTTCCCAATCGATTTTCCGCCTTGGCTGGTGCGGCAATGACAAGCCTAGCTTTCGCAGAACCTTTCATAGCATCAGACGCAGCGGTGGTTGTTATTCGATTGTTGTTTATTGTTTTTTAAAGGTTCTCATGGTCTCGGCGAAGAGCCTCGGCATGTTTACTTTTTCATCCAGGAAAAAGTGAATAGGCCCCCCGCGGCTATGAGCGGGAAAAGTCATTAAAACTCCAATTTCTCTTATAAAACCCGAATCCAAAAAAAATGAATTCTCTTTCTTTTGAAGTCCAAAAGAAACAAAAGCCCTTTTTT
>NZ_JBIILQ010000172.1:0-6075 GCF_044232565.1 Daejeonella sp.
GATATTAATACACTTAAAAATTATCAGACTGTTGTTTTTTTAAGCACATCTGGTGATATTTTAAATAGCCAACAACAATCCCAATTTGAACAATATATTCGCTCTGGTGGTGGTTTTGTGGGTATCCATGGTGCTTCTGCTGGCGAATATGATTGGACTTGGTATGGCAGATTAGTAGGTGCTGTTTTTGATGGTCATCCTATTCAGCAGCAGGCTACTTTTAAAGTGGTAGGTAAAAAACATCCGGCAACGAGTCATTTACCTGCCGAATGGAACATTAAAGAAGAAATTTATAATTTTAAAAATATCAATCCCAATATAAAAGTCATCCTAACAGTTGATGAATCTAGCTATCAAGGTGGTACCAATGGTGCCTTTCACCCAGTGGCCTGGTATCATAAATTTGATGGTGGTCGCTCGTTTTATACCGCTCTTGGTCATGCAGATGATAAATATTTAAACCCCTTGTTTTTAAAGCATGTACTTGCAGGAATTCAATATGCAATGGCTAAGTAATTTTATTTTATTTCTAGCTTTTTAGAAGAAAATTAGGACTTAATTTGTGTCACATAATCAAAGGTTTAATTAGCAATCAAAATTTAAAACCAAATGAAGAAGCGAAAAATTGTACTAGCTATATCAGGTGCCAGTGGTTCCATTTATGCCAAGGTTTTATTTGATAAATTAAGCATTTTGAAAGATCAGATTGCTGATTTAGCCATTGTTATGTCGGATAATGCTAAAGATGTTTGGAAACATGAGCTTGGAAACGAATCTTTTAAAGATTATGGATTTACGTTTTATGATAAAAGAGATTTTACTGCTCCTTTCGCTTCAGGATCTGCAGGTTTTGATACGCTCATCATTTGTCCCTGTTCTATGGGTACATTAGGGCGTATAGCAGGTGGTATTTCTGATGATCTAATTAGTCGGGCTGCTGATGTGGTTTTAAAGGAGAGAAGAAAATTAATTCTTGTCGTTAGAGAAAGTCCCTATAATTTAATACACATCAATAACATGAAGACTGTAACCGAAGCTGGCGGAATTATCTGTCCCGCAACTCCATCATTTTACAGTTTACCTAAAAGCCTTGATGAAGTAGCCGGAACTGTAGTCAACAGAGTGATTGATTTGGCTGGTTTTAGCCACGATTCTTATCGTTGGGGTGAACAATAAATCACTATTTATCACTAGCCTAATGCCCATGTCGACCATTTCAAGTGCATTTTGTATATTTGCATATTATCATGACTAAAAAAGTTGCATTTTATACACTGGGCTGTAAGCTGAATTTTTCTGAAACTTCAGCTATTGGGCGTCAATTTAATGAGGCAGGATTTGAAACGGTTTCCTTTACCGACAAAGCAGATGTTTATCTCATTAATACTTGTTCCGTTACCGATCATGCTGATAAAAAGTGTCGTAAAGTTGTAAAAGAGGCATTGAAGCACTCTCCAAATGCTTATATCGCTATTGTGGGATGTTATGCACAGCTTAAACCAAAAGAAATTTCCGAAATCCCGGGTGTTGATGTCGTGTTGGGAGCTGCAGAAAAATTCATGATTACCGAATACATTACTGATCTAACAAAAAAAGAAAAAACACAAATCTTTAATCAGGATATCTCCGAGGCAAAAGATTTTATACCCTCTTATTCTTTGGGTGAAAGAACTAGAACCTTTTTGAAAGTCCAGGATGGTTGTGACTATACTTGCTCATTTTGTACAATTCCCTTGGCTAGAGGAGCGAGTAGAAGCGATACCATAAGTCATGTGATTGAACAGGCCAATGAAATTGCTCAATCTGGCGTGAAAGAAATTGTGCTTACTGGAGTTAATTTAGGTGATTTTGGGATTAGAAATAGTGTTCGTGAGGATAAATTCTTTGATTTAATTCAATCCCTTGATCATGTGGAAGGCATTGATCGTATTCGGATTTCCTCCATAGAGCCGAATTTGCTTTCTAATGAAATCATAGAATTTGTATCTAAATCTAAAAAGTTTGTTCCACATTTCCATATTCCTTTGCAATCGGGTTGTAATAAAGTGCTTGCATTAATGCGTAGACGCTACAAGAGAGAATTGTATTCCGAAAGAGTGGCTCATATAAAAAATCTAATGCCTAATTGTTGCATAGGTGTGGATGTTATTGTCGGCTTTCCGGGTGAAACACAAGAAGATTTTCTCGATACTTATAATTTCTTGAACGAATTAGAAGTATCCTATTTGCATGTTTTTACCTATTCGGAACGTGAAAATACCGATGCTGCAGAAATGAAAGGTATTGTTCCTGGTTCGATACGTGCAGAGCGTAGTAAAATGCTGCATATTTTATCAGAGAAAAAACGTCGTGCTTTTTACGAAACTCAAGTTGGAGTTTTTACTGAAGTTCTTTTTGAAGCTGATCAAAAAAATGGCTTCATGCACGGTTTTAGTCGTAATTACGTAAAAGTTAAAGCACCTTACGATCCATTACTAATCAATGAGATTAAAATGATTAAGCTTGAAAATATCGCTTCCGACGGAGATATGGAGATTTCTGAAGCATCAGAAATATTTGTACACTAAAAGCTTCGGCTTTTTATTATAATTCTAATCATATTTTATAGATTAGCTTAACATTGTAAATAATCCAATATTATTCAAAATATATGTTCCCAACCATCACGCACCTAATTGAATATTTAACAGGTTTACATATCCCACTTCCCATTCAAACTTTTGGTTTTTTTGTAGCGCTGGCATTTGCAGCTGGGTATTGGGCACTTTCACAAGAATTTAAAAGAAAAGAGAAATTAGGTCTCGTAAAACCATTTACAAGAGAGGTAAAAATTGGTGAACCAGCATCTGCACAAGATCTTATCCTAAATGGGATATTTGGTTTTTTTGTAGGGTTTAAACTTCTCGATGGATTATTGAATTATACCGCTTTTGTGGCTAATCCTCAGGAATTTATACTTTCAACTAGGGGTAGTTTTTTAGGGGGACTTATTTTTGCTGCTTTGTTTATTTATTGGGCCTATGCCGAAAATAAAAAGGAGAAATTAAAGCAGCCTAAAATCATAAAAGAAACTGTTCACCCTTACCAAATAATGGGTACTTTATTGATGTGGGCTGCTATTTGGGGATTTTTGGGTGCTAAACTCTTTCATAATTTCGAATATTGGGATGATTTTGTGAAAGATCCTATTGGCGGACTTTTATCTTTTAGCGGACTAACTTTTTATGGTGGTTTGATTATGGGTGGTGCTGCCGTTCTTTATCATGCCAATAAATATGGCATAAAATGGATTCATATGCTTGATATTGCCGGTCCCGGTATGATGCTCGCTTATGCCGTTGGACGTATAGGATGCCACCTTTCTGGAGATGGTGATTGGGGTATTGTAAATCTTGCTGCAAAACCTAGTTGGCTAAGTTGGGCTCCAGATTGGGTTTGGTCGTTTAAATACCCTCATAATGTGGTAGGAGAGGGCGTTCCAATTCCTGGCTGTGTGGGTAATTTTTGTAATGAATTGCCATTGCCCGTATTCCCTACACCTTTTTACGAAGTTTTAATGGGATTAGCCATCTTTGCTTTTCTTTGGAGCATTCGTAATAGCATAAAAACTCCAGGCATAATGTGGTCTATTTATTTAATATTCAATGGATTAGAACGGTTTTTAATTGAATCTATACGTGTTAACTCAAAGTATCATGCCTTTGGTTTAAGCTTTACTCAAGCTGAACTTATATCAACGATTCTAATTCTTCTTGGTATAACTGGGATTTTTTGGTCCATAAAAAATGGTAAAAAATACACCATTGCCTAATTTATGAACCTTCAGAATCTTTGCCAACAAGTTATTTCTTTAAGTAATGAAGTTGGTTCATTTATTCGTGAAGAAGCTAAAATGTTTGACCGCAATATGGTTGAATATAAAGGATTGCATGACATGGTTTCCTATGTTGACAAAACTGCAGAACAAAAGCTTGTCGATAGACTTTCAGAACTTCTGCCGGAAGCTGGATTTATTACAGAGGAAAAAACAAGTAGCAAACAAGGCTTAAAATATACCTGGATAATTGATCCACTCGATGGAACTACCAATTTTATTCATGGTATTCCTACTTTTTCTATTAGCATAGCCCTTCAATGTGATGAAGAACTCATTTTGGGTGTGGTTTATGAAATAAATAGAGATGAATGCTTTTCGGCATGGAAGGATGGCGGAGCTTTTTTGAATGGAAAGCCTATTTACGTCTCCAAAGCACCCCAAATAGAAAATACCTTATTGGCTACAGGATTTCCATTTTATGAGTTTGCAGATTTAGAACCTTATCTAAATGTATTGAGAGTGCTCATGCAAAAATGCCATGGTATCAGAAGAATTGGATCTGCAGCAATTGATTTGGCCTATGTTGCCAGCGGAAGGTTTGATGGCTACTTTGAGTATAACTTAAACTCTTATGATGTAGCCGCAGGAATTGTTCTTGTAAAAGAGGCAGGCGGACAAGTTTTTGACTTTAAAGGTGGTAATCAATGTATTGCTAAAAGACAAATTATCGCAACCAATGGACTCATTTCAGAAGAGTTATTACTTGTTATTAAGCATTTTTTTCATTAAATTAGAGAAGCATTTTTAAAACCTTTAAATATGGCTATCACTAAAAAAATCCTACTAGCAATTTTATTAGTATTCATTTTGGGTCAATTCATCAGGCCCGATAAAAATCAATCCAATTTGGCAAGTCCAAATGATATTTTTGCGGGCTTTTCTGCTCCTGAAAGCACAAAGCAAATCATTCAAACAGCTTGTTATGATTGCCACTCAAACAACACAGTATATCCATGGTATTCTGAAATACAGCCTGTTGCATGGTGGATTGCTGATCATGTCAATGAAGGGAAATCTGAATTGAATTTCTCTGAGTTTTTAAGCTATAAACCTAAAAAAGCGGATCATAAATTAGAAGAGATAGTTGAAATGATTCAAGAAGGCGAAATGCCTCTTCAATCGTATACGCTGATACATGGGAATGCAAAATTATCTGAAAATCAAAAAACGGAGATTAGTAATTGGGCTCAAGGAATTAGAACAGAGTTAAAATCTAGAATAAACTAATTAAAATAAAAAAAGCCCTGGTTTTCAGGGCTTTAATTTTTACAATGCTTCTGAAACTACCTCGGTAACTTCCGGAACCATACGTTTCAGTAAATTTTCAATGCCAGATTTTAAGGTTATAGTAGATGAAGGACAACCACTACATGATCCTCTCAATTCAACAGTAACGATACCCTCCTTAAATGATCGGTAGCTAATTGCCCCACCATCCTGTTCAACCGCAGGGCGAACATAGTCGTGTAAGATCTGTTGAATTTTAATCTCAATTTCAGTGCCCTCAAAACTTGCCAGCGCTTCTTCTTTTTCAACAATTTTAAATTCTGATTCAACAGCACCTTTTACAAACTCTTTCAAAATGGGTTCAATATCGTCCCAATTAGAGCTTTCTGATTTTGTTATCGTTACAAAATTACTTGCAAAGAAAACACCTGTCACAAAATTGAATTTGAATAGTTCTCGAGCAAATTGTGATTTCTCAGCACTTTCCTTAGTTGCAAAGTCGATGCTATTGTTAGTTAATAGTTTATTCACTAAAAACTTACGAGTTGCTGGGTTAGGGGTAATTTCTGTATATACGTTTGTTGTTGAAGTTGCAGTGCTCATGATTTTATTTTATTATACAAAATTAACATTTTTTAGGTCCACAAGTAGGTTGAAAGTATTTATGACATGTGAATGACTGCCTAAATTCCAGTATAATTTGAAGGAGTAATTGCTTTAAGCTCTCCTTTTACTTTGTCTGAAATATTTAAACGATCAACAAATTCAGCAATAGTATTTTGGTTTATTTGCTGATTTGTGCGAGTTAAATCTTTTAAAGCCTCATATGGATTAGGATAGCCCTCTCTTCTTAGTATAGTTTGAATGGCTTCCGCAACCACAGGCCAGTTTGCTTCTAGGTCGGACGCTATGGCAGATTCATGAAGTAATAGTTTATTAAAACCTCTAAGTGTTGATTTTAAAGCGATTAA
>NZ_JBIILQ010000021.1:0-20371 GCF_044232565.1 Daejeonella sp.
TGTCTGACTTAAGCGAAATGACCTATAAGTTTTCAGATATGACCGCTGAAGAGGCCGATGAAAAGCGTTCAGCACTTGAAAAACTTAATGCCGACCGACTTGCAGCAAAACAAGTAAGCATGCTTCCTAAAATCTAATTTAGACATGAACGCAGAACAGCTAATTTTTTATTTTTTTGCGATAATGCTACTACTTTCCGCTTTAGTAGTGGTAACAAGTTATAATTTGGTAAGAAGCATATTCCTATTCTTCGTAACTCTTTTTGCACTTGCTGCAATTTATGTATTTGCACTTGCAGATTTTATAGCTTTAACACAGGTTGTACTCTATGCAGGTGGTGTTTTAATATTGATGTTATTTGCATTTATGCTATCTAATAAGGAGCTTTTAAATGCTCTAAAACCAGTAAAAAAGTCATTTGAATTAAACCACTTTTTAGGGTTTTTTATAGCATTAGCTTTTTTGTTGATTTTACTTCGCTTGTTTTTTGGAAATGATTTTTCACAATTGGAATGGATTAAATCGAGTACCCCCATATCAAAAAATGATAATACCATTCATGCAATTGGAATTCAAAGTATGACGAGGTACTTGCTTCCATTTGAAATATTATCGGTTTTTTTGATGATGTCACTGGTTGGGGCAGCACATTTAGCAAGAAAGGGAAAAAAATTATGATTCCATTATCACATTTTTTAATCATAAGTGCCTGTCTTTTTTCTATAGGTTTGTACGCAGTGTTAACTAAAAAGAATGCTATTCAAATATTGATTGGTATCGAATTAATGATCAATGCTGCCATTCTTAATTTCGTGGCTTTTGGGAGATATGATAAAATAAATGGTGGAGGCCAAATGTTTGCATTATTCGTTATTGTTCTTGCTGCTGCTGGTGTAGCTATTGCTTTGGCTATTATTTTAAATGTGTACAAGCATTTTAAAACGATTGATCCCTCAAAAATTGATAAGTTGAAAAATTAAAATGGAAGGGTTAGATTTTTCAAAATTGGCGGGCTTTATTTCACTCTTAGTGGTTTTCTTGCCTTTTTTATCTTTCGTTTTTATAATTTTTGGGAAAAAAGGGAGTGGCCAAAACATTGCTCTTTTTAATATTTCTGTGGCATTTACGCTATCACTTTATTTAATTTATCTAGTTTGGAACGAAAATCCTGTTCATTATCAATTGAATTGGTTTTTAATCGGTGAAATAGAATTTAAGGCAGGCATTTTACTTAATAACCTTTCCTTGCTCATGATTAGTCTAGTTTCAGGAATTTCTGTTCTTGTACACGTTTATTCTAGGTCTTACATGAAAAACGATCTAAATATTCATAGATACTGGGCTTATTTGGGTCTTTTTTGTTTTTCAATGCTGGGACTATCCATTTCGGACAATCTTTTGCTTATTTATTTATTTTGGGAGCTTGTTGGTTTTTCTTCCTTTTTATTAATTGGATTCTGGTTTACTAAGCATGCTGCATCTCAAGCAGCAAAAAAAGCCTTTATAATGAATCGAATTGGTGATATAGGCTTTCTTGTGGGGATAATGATTCTATATGGCCAATTTCATACCCTTGATATCTCTATGCTATTTGGTGAAAACGGATTTGTTAATTCCTCCATAATTAAGAATGATTTTTGGGTGTATGGTACTCAGCAAATTCCAGAAATCTGGCTCACTTTAGCTGGTATTGGTTTTTTTATTGGTGCAATGGCTAAGTCGGCTCAATTTCCTCTTCATACTTGGTTACCCGATGCTATGGAAGGTCCAACTTCAGTTTCCTCACTTATCCACGCGGCAACGATGGTTGCCGCAGGTGTATTTTTAATAGCTCGAGTTTATCCTGTTTTTGATCCATTGGTTTTAAATATCATGGTATATATTGGTGCTTTTACGGCTTTTATGGCCGCAACAATAGCCCTGACTCAAAATGACATTAAACGTATTTTAGCTTATTCAACTATCTCTCAGTTGGGATTTATGGTCATGGCGATGGGTATTGGTGCTTACACGGAAAGCATTTTTCATTTAGCAACTCATGCTTTCTTTAAATGCCTTCTGTTTTTGGCCGCAGGATCTGTAATTCATCAGCTACATCATTATCGTGATAAACTCGGGTTAGACTTTGATTATCAGGATATAAGATTGATGGGCGGACTCCGGAAAAGTATGCCACTAACATTTATTGGAATGTGCCTTGCCTCAGCCGCGCTAATTGGTTTGCCTTTTACCTCAGGTTATCTTTCTAAAGATGCAATTATAATCTCTGCTTTTGAATGGGCATCAACAAAGAATGGCTTACCACAAATCATACCATATTTAATGATTATAACCAGTTGGTTGACTGTCCTTTATATCTGTAGATTAGTATTTAAAGTGTTTTTTGCAAAGCCTAAATTGTTAACTACCAGTCAAATTAAACTGATGGAGGATCCGCCAAAAAAAATGTCTTATGTTTTGATCGTTCTGGCATTTTTCTGCTTATTTTTCGTTTTTTCTTCAAATCCATTTACTTTCGAAAATTCTTGGCTTTGGAATGCATTTCCAATTACTTTACTGGAGAAAAATGATTTCTTTCATTGGTTTATCCCACTTATATTAAGCTTCGGATCGCTTGTATTAACCTACTTAGCTTATTTGATCTACGTGAAGCGGGACAATATTTCCAGATCCGAACAAAATATTTTTTATCGTTTCTCTAAGCGGGAATGGTATTTAGATGAAATATATAGCTATGTATTTATTTCTTCAATTGAAAGAATTTCAAAATTATCCTATTGGTTTGATCAAAAAGTAATTGATATGCTCGTTTTAAAATCGGCCTCTTTAGTGAGATTTTTTTCATCAATTAGCAGTTGGATCGACAAAAACCTCATTGATGGACTTGTAAATGCTATAGGTAGCTTGGCTAAGGGCCTCGGGCTACTAGCACAAAACTTCCAGACGGGTAAATTGCAGCAGTATTTAACAACAATGCTCTTGCTTGTGATCTCATTTTTTATTTTAATATATTTTATATGACCTTAATCAAAATCTTTACAATGGCTTTTTTAGGAGGGAACAATTAATGTTATCATTACTGATTTTTTTACCATTGATTGCCGCTTTACTGATTTTAATATTGCCCAATCGGGTGCAAAACCAGTTTAAATACATTGCTCTTGGAGTAAGTTTAATTCAATTTGTATTAAGCCTTTTCATTTATGTAAAATTCAATAGCTCAGCGAGTCATGCTGGTGTAAATAAGGAATCCCAATTCCAATTGGTAGAAAAGTTGTCTTGGATTCGCCTTGATCTTGGTAACATAGGTAAACTTGAAATTGATTATTTTTTGGGAATAGATGGATTATCTATGCCCTTTTTAATTCTTTCTGCGCTTGTTACCTTTGTGGCCACGCTAGCCTCCTGGGAAATTAAAACAAAACTTAAAGCGTATTTTTCATTGTTTCTCCTTTTAAATACTGCCGTAATTGGAGTTTTTTGTGCGCTTGATTTTTTCCTTTTTTATATTTTTTATGAATTGATGCTATTGCCGCTTTATTTTTTGATCGGAATATGGGGTGGTATTAAAAGGGAGTATGCTGCAATTAAGTTCTTTTTATACACCTTGTTCGGGTCTGTATTTATGCTTTTGGTTATTATCGGTTTATATTTTTCAGTTTCAGATCCAATCACTGGGAACCATACTTTTAATATGATTTTGATGATGGACCCAGCTAATTATGCTGATGGCTCTATTTTTTCTGCCCTAGCTGACGTAAACCTCTTTGGGATGTCTGCACGTTTATTAGCCTTTATAGTTTTGTTTATTGCATTTGCCATAAAAGTGCCTGTCGTACCCTTGCATACTTGGTTGCCCGATGCTCATGTTGAAGCACCAACAGCAGTTTCTATCATTCTAGCCGGACTATTATTGAAGGTTGGAGGCTATGGGATAATTAGGATTTGTTACAGTATTTTCCCAGATGCAGCATTGCAATCTGCTTGGTGGATCGGTTTAATAGGGGTCATTTCCATAATTTACGGAGCATTAAACGCATTGGCACAAACAGATGTGAAACGTTTAATTGCCTATTCCTCAGTGTCTCATATGGGATTTGTACTTCTCGGCATCGCTTCGTCAACCGCCGAGGGTATCAGCGGTGCAATGCTTCAAATGATAAGTCATGGAGCATTATCAGCTATGCTTTTCTTTTTAGTCGGTATGATTTATGAACGTGTGCACGATCGTGAAATCGCAAATTTTAGTGGTTTAGCTGAAATAATGCCTCAGTTCACTGCTTTTGTAATTATTGCATTTTTTGCTTCTCTCGGTCTCCCCGGATTTTCTGCTTTTATGGCAGAAGCATTCAGTCTAATTGGTGCATTTAATTCCGAACAAGTAAATGGACTTCTTCCACGCTGGATGGCTGTTTTAGGATCAGTTGGTATTCTATTGAGTGCTGCTTATTTTCTCTGGACTCTCCAACGCATGTTTTTTGGTCAGACTTATTTAAAAGGAGGTGATGATTGGCTGCTAAAATTGAAAGATGTGAATATGCGTGAAAAAATTGCATTAGTGCCATTAGTGATATTAACCTTAGCACTTGGGATTTTTCCATCACTATTATTTGATAAGATGAATGCTTCTATTCTTGCGTTTGTGCAATTAATTTTAGGCTAATGGATCAATTTATATCCTTGATATCTGCATCCATTAACGATACGATTGCTAGTTTGTCGTATTTTGAGTCTGAGGTGGCCCTGATTGCAGGATTTCTTACAGTTATATTGGCGGATTTATTTTTATCTAAGAAGTTCCCTCAATTATGCTTTGGTTTAACAATGGCTATTGTGCTGATAGTTTTTGCGCGCAGTTTTTCTCTTTTAAATGTAGAACCTAAGGTCTTGTTTGGAGGAATGCTTGTTCTCAATCATCTTTCTATTCTTTTTAAAATGCTTTTCTGCTTAGTCAGCCTCCTATTTATTTTGTTTATTCGGTATAATAAACTTCTTCAAGAACACGAAAAAGGAACGGGTGATCTTTATGCTATTCTTTTAGCAGTGCATCTCGGCTTGAATTTAATGGCCATGTCCACAAATTTATTAATGCTTTATATTTCCCTAGAAATGGTATCCTTGGGATCTTATTTAATGGTTGGTTATATTTCTAAAGATTTAAAGCAAAGTGAAGCATCCCTAAAATATGTTCTGTTTGGGTCGGTTGCATCTGCCATTATGCTATATGGAATTTCTCTACTTTACGGATTTACAGGGTCTCTTTACTTTACTGATCCTTTATTTATTTCAGGCCTACAAAATTTGTCGCCAATGGCTTTAACCATAAGCTTAACCTTATTTTTTGTCGGAATTGCCTTTAAATTATCCGCTGTTCCAATTCATTTTTGGGCGCCAGATGTATATCAAGGTGCACCAAGCCCGATTACAGCTTTTTTATCCACAGGGCCTAAAATTGCCGGTTTTGCTATTCTTATCAAGTTTATTATGCTTTTACAAGCTATTAATATTGCTTCTAGTACGATTTATTCGATTTTAGCTTCTTTGGCCATTGCGAGTATGCTTCTTGGTAATTTTACTGCTATTTGGCAAAACAATTCCAAAAGGATGCTCGCATATTCCTCTATTGGGCATACTGGTTTTATGTTTATGGCTCTGTTTGTCTTACCGGGGCAAGGATATAAATCACTGATTTTTTATATGGTCATTTATGTGATTATGAATATGGCCGCATTTTTAATTGTTGATGAAATTGAAGATAAAACAGCTAAACAAAACATAGATGAATATGTTGGCCTGGGTAAGCAATTAAGTGTTTTAATGCTTTGTTTTGTAATTGTGCTCGTTTCATTTACAGGATTACCCCCAACTGCAGGTTTTACTGCAAAGTTTTTTGTTATTTCTACTGCTTTGGATGCTTATAATAGCTCTGGTTCTTCAATAATCCTAATCATGATTATTATTGCTGCAATAAGTACATTAGTATCTTTGTTTTATTATTTTAAGATTCCGTTAAATGCCTATTTAAGAGAATCTAAGTATTCCGAAATCAAGGAAAGTGTGTCTGCCAAAACATATTTAAGTGTGTTTCTGGTGTTTTTATTGTTATTGCTAACGATCTTCCCATCACTTGTTGAACAATTTTTATGATTCAACAACACTACCTTAGCTTTTCTAATTTCGAACTAATATTAAATCATATTGTGTGTTTTTTCGTTGGTTTCTTAGCGTTTAAATTTCTATTTTTACAATCTCAGAATATCTTATGAGTGACCAGATTAAACATGAGTGTGGAATTGCACTTATCCGTCTTTTAAAACCTCTTTCTTTCTATCAAGAAAAATATGGCACGGCCCTTTATGGTCTAAATAAGCTGTACTTATTAATGGAAAAACAGCATAATCGAGGTCAGGATGGTGCAGGTATTGCTACTATAAAACTCGATGTTCAACCTGGTAAACGTTATATCAGCCGCCATAGAGCCATGGGAGTTAACGCTGTTGCAGAAATTTTTGAATACGTACAGAAAAAGTTTGCAGATGTACATAAAGAATCACCTGAACTTCTTCAAAACACTGAATGGCTTAAAGAACATATTAGCTTTACCGGAGAGGTTCTGATGGGGCATTTACGCTATGGTACGCATGGAAAAAATAGCATTGAGAGTTGCCATCCTTTTTTACGTCAAAACAATTGGATGACCCGAAATTTGGTGGTGAGTGGAAACTTTAACATGACCAATGTTGATGAGCTCTTAGAACAGCTTTTTGAGTTGGGTCAGCATCCTAAAGAACGCACAGATACGGTTACTGTTCTCGAAAAAATTGGGCACTTTTTAGATGATGAAAATCAGATTCTTTTCGATAAGTATAAAAATGAAGGTTTCTCAAATGAGCAAATTAGTCATCAAATTGCAGAGCATATTGATGTAGCTTCAATACTTCGCCGCTCAGCAAAAACATGGGATGGCGGCTACACTATTAGTGGTATTTTGGGTCATGGGGATGCATTTGTAATGCGCGACCCTGCCGGAATTAGACCTGCATTCTATTATCATGACGATGAAATTGTTATTGTTACTTCTGAACGCCCAGCTATTCAAACAGCTTTCAATGTGCCTTTGGAATCAGTAAAAGAAATTAAACCCGGCCATGCTTTAATCATCAAAAAGAATGGCAAAATTAGTGAAGAGCAGTTTAGGGAGCCTGAAGAACAAAAGTCATGCTCCTTTGAGCGAATTTATTTTTCAAGAGGTAGTGATGCTTCTATTTATAAAGAGCGTAAGCAACTTGGGTTAAATCTTTGTCCGCAGATCTTTGATGCCATCGATAGGGATATTAAAAACACAGTATTCTCATTTATTCCAAATACTGCTGAAGTTGCTTTTTATGGCATGGTTGAGGGGGTTCACAAGTACCTCAGAGATTATCAAAAGGATATATTACTGAATCGTGATGAAAAAATTACGGATGCCGAGCTCAATGATGTTTTAAGCTTAACTGCACGAATCGAGAAAATTGCTATAAAGGACGTAAAGCTTCGAACATTTATTACTCAGGATGCCGATAGACAAGATATGGTGGCGCATGTATATGATACCACCTACGGTCTCATAAATAGGGGGACTGATAATTTGGTTATTCTAGATGATTCAATAGTAAGAGGCACCACTCTGAAGCAGAGTATTTTAAAAATATTAGATCGTTTAGGTCCCAAAAAAATAATTGTCGTTTCTTCAGCTCCTCAAATTAGATATCCTGATTGCTATGGCATCGATATGTCTAGAATGGGTGAATTTATAGCTTTTGAGGCAACAATCTCCCTCTTAAATGAAAGAGGAATGGCAGATGTGATTGATCATGTTTATCAAAATTGTCTTGAATCAGAAAAGCTTGGTAATAAGCAAGTTAAGAACTTTGTTCAAGACATTTACAGTCCGTTTACGGATCAGGAAATTTCTGATAGAATAGCTCAAATTGTTAAGCCTAAAGAAATTAATGCGGAGGTGAAGGTGATTTATCAAACACTTGATAACCTTCATAAGGCTATACCTGCACACCTTGGAGATTGGTATTTCTCTGGAAATTACCCAACTCTGGGAGGTAATAAGGTAGTTAATAAAGCCTTTATGAATTGGGTGGAAGGTAAGAACCAACGTGCCTATTAATTTTCAACCCTTTGTATAAATAGGAGTGAAGTCTAATTGCAACTTCCTGTTTATTTAATTTATCGTTGACTGTATTGGTTTTATTGAAATTCTTAAATTAATGAATGTCCTGTTAATAGGTTATATATTATCCTCGCTGCAAATATTAAAATTAGAATTCCCGCAACCTTATTTAGGTTAGATATGGTCTTTTCTTTTATTTTGTATCTCAATTTATTTGCATAATAGGCTTTTAGCACATCCAAACTAAATTGAGTAACGAGAATTGATCCATAGAATGGAAGAATCTCATCTGATTTTACCCCTCCCGACAAAGAGATTACCCCACTTGTAACACTCAGCCAATAAAGTAAAACAGCGGGATTAAAAATACACATCAAGAAACCTTTTATAAAATATCCTGTATAATGCCTTTTAGAGGTATTCTGCTCGTAATTAACTTTTACCTTCTTAAATAAGTAATATATTCCTATACTAAATAAGATGGTACTACCTACTATTCCAATTTGCACGCGGTAGGTATTCTCCAAAGCAAGAAAGGAAGTGCCATAAATGGTTAGTGCAACATAAAAAATATCACTAAAAACAACTCCTGCAGCCAATGATACCCCTGCATTGAAGCCTTTTTCAATACTTGTTTTTATCAGTGCGAAAAATACCGGTCCTGTTAAAAAAGAAAGTACAAAGCCCAAAGAAATCCCTGATATGATTATTTCTACCATCCGTATTTTAATCCATTTATGTGAAAGCGCAAATTAACCTAAAAATGAATAATTCTATACTATCTGAGATAAAAACATTAAAAACTTAGAGATATGAGAAAATTAATTTATGTTAGATTATTATTTCAAAAAAATTTAAAAACAGATATGGATAACAATTCAGAAAAAAATTATTCCTCAGCTCTTTATACACTAATCACAGTGTTTTTCTTTTGGGGCTTTTTGGCTGCAAGTAATGGTATTTTCATACCGTTTTGTAAAACTCATTTTAAACTTACCCAATTTGAGTCGCAATTGATTGACTTCACTTTTTATGGTGGTTATTTTATTGGCTCATTAATCTTGTTTTATGCCTCTAAAATTATTAAGGTAGATATCCTCAATAAATTGGGCTATAAAAATAGTATCGCTTTGGGACTCGTTATTTCTGCTGGTGGCGCATTATTAATGATCCCCGCAGTAAATTCTGGTTCATTTAACTTTATTTTATTGGCTTTTTTCTTTGTAGCAATAGGCTTTTCTCTTCAACAAACTGCTGCGAACCCTTTTGTAGTTGCATTAGGTAGTCCTGTAACGGGCGCAAACCGATTGAATTTAGCTGGAGGCATTAATAATTTAGGTGGATTATTAGGTCCGATTGCAGTTAGTGTTATTCTTTTCGGTTCAGCTACTGCCGCAGTTCCCAAGGATATTGAAATTTCATCAATTAATACATTATATTATATTCTTGCCGGCTTATTTTTGGCTGTCGCATTATTTTTCTGGGTTTCAAAACTTCCCAAAGTTACTAGTGATGAAAAAGTGGAGGCTAGTGGAAAGACAAACCTTCCTTTATTTATAATTTTTATCGCATTCTTGTTAATTCTTGCTGCAGATCCAATCTCAAAGGCTACAGGTTTAGGGATGTCAGTGTTTGTTTACCTTTCCTTATTTATCATCATTTTAACTCTATTAGCAGCACTTAAATCTGCAGGTAAAAATAAAACAGGTTGGGGTGCCATGGGTTATCCTCAACTTATTTTAGGGATGATTGCCATTTTTACCTATGTAGGTGTGGAAGTGAGTATTCAAAGTAATATGGGCGCTCTATTGCAATTGCCTGAGTTTGGAGGCTATACAGATTCTCAAATTGCTCCTTTTATCTCTCTTTATTGGGGAAGCATGATGATTGGTCGTTGGACAGGTGCTGTAAGTGCTTTCAAATTAGCTAAAACCACTAAAAGGATTTTAACTATTGTGATGCCTTTTATTGCATTTTCAATCATTTTATTTCTAAATCACTTAAATGGTTCGTCTGTTGAGCAGTTTTTCGCTTATGCAGTTTGCTTAGTTATTTTGATTGCTGGGTTCTTCTACAGTCAGGAAAAGCCAGCTAAAACGCTTTTAACATTCGGTTTCTTAGGTGCTACAGCAATGATTGTAGGATTATTAACCACAGGAAATGTGGCCATTTTTGCATTTCTTGCTGGCGGATTAGCTTGTTCTATCATGTGGCCTTGTATTTTTGCATTGGCAATTACAGGATTAGGTAAATACACCTCACAAGGATCTGCATTTTTGATCATGATGATTTTAGGTGGCGCGATTATCCCTCCAGTACAGGGAATTCTTGCCGATACCAGTGGCATTCATATTTCATATATTGTTCCTTTATTAGGTTTCGTTTACTTAGCTTATTTTGCTATTAAAGTGAGTTTTGAGCTTAAGAAACAGGGGATTGATGTTAGTAAATTGGATACAGAACCTGGACATTAATGAATAAAAAACCAAGCTTCGATTCAATTTTTATGAATTTAGCCACCGACCTTGCTTCACGCTCGCATTGCGTGAAAGCACAGGTCGGTGCTGTTTTAACTAAAGATACGCGCATAATTTCCATAGGTTATAATGGTCCGCCAGCTGGAACACATAACTGTGATGAAGAATGGCCCGAAAGTGGTTGCCCGCGAGATTCTAAGAATAGTTGCTCTCTCGCATTGCATGCTGAAGAAAATGCTATTCTTTATGCTGTAAAAAATGGAATGAATTTAAGCGGATCAACGCTTTACGTCACCTTATCTCCTTGCATTTCTTGTGCTAGAATTATTTATTCCTCTGGGATTAAAAAAGTATTGTTTAAAGGTTCCTACGCTGCTTATAAGGGTTTGCCGAGCGACGAAGGTGTTGATTTTTTAAATAAATTCGGCGTTGAATGTATTTCCTACCATCCTGTATTGTAATCTTTAAAACATAAATTTTAAAGGTTTAAATTCCTGTTTCACAATTTTATAAATTGCACCTTTATTTACTGGTGCAATTTATTTTAACAATGGGTTATAAAAGTCTTGCTGAATGCGTTTCTGATCTTGAAAAAAATGGACACCTTGTCCGGATAAAACAAGAAGTTGATCCTTACCTTGAAGCCGCTGCCATTCATTTGCGCGTATTTGAAAATCAAGGGCCAGCTCTGCTTTTTGAAAATATAAAAGGTAGTAAATTTCCTGCAGTTTCAAACTTATTTGGTACCCTAGATCGATCTAAATTCATGTTTCGGGATACGCTAGAAGCGATAAAAACGCTCGTCGACCTTAAATCTGATCCTTTAAAAGCAGTAAAAAACCCCTTGAAATATGCAAGCGCTGGGCTTAGCGCTTTTTCTGCTTTACCTTGGAAAAGTGGATTTAACGCTCCTATAAAATATGGTAAAACAACAATTTCTGACTTGCCTCAAATTGTAAACTGGCCTATGGATGGCGGTCCTTTTGTGACTATGCCTCAAGTTTATACCGAAGACATTGATAAGCCCGGTATTATGAGTGCAAACTTAGGGATGTATCGTATACAATTAGGAGGTAATGAATATATTCAAGATGAGGAAATTGGTCTTCATTATCAACTACATCGTGGCATAGGGGTGCATCAAACCAAAGCTAATGCTAAGGGGAAGGCTTTGAAAGTGAGCATATTTGTGGGCGGACCGCCAGCACACCCTTTAGCAGCAGTAATGCCACTACCTGAAGGCTTGTCTGAGATGACTTTTGCAGGTGCATTAGGGAATCGCCGTTTTCGTTATTTTTATGATGCTGAAGGTTTTTGTATTTCCTCAGATGCCGATTTTGTAATTACTGGCACTGTAGAGCCGGGTGCAAATAAATTGGAAGGCCCTTTTGGTGATCATTTAGGCTATTATAGTCTTCAACATCTTTTTCCGCTGATGAAAGTGCATAATGTGTATCATCGTAAGGATGCCATTTGGTCTTTTACTGTGGTTGGTCGGCCTCCTCAGGAAGATACAAGCTTTGGCGCTCTAATTCATGACATTACCGGATCTGCTATACCAAAAGAAATTCCAGGGCTTCATGAGGTTAATGCGGTTGATGCTGCCGGTGTCCATCCGCTATTATTTGCCATTGGTAGCGAAAGGTATACACCCTATCTCAAGGAGAAAAAACCACAAGAAATTCTCACCATCGCCAATCATATTTTAGGTAAAAGTCAGCTAAGCCTCGCCAAATATTTATTAATTTCTAACAAGGATGATGATCCAAGCCTTAAAACAAGTAATATTGAGGGTTTTATCAAACATATCCTTGAACGTATTGATTTAAGTCGGGATCTTCATTTTTACACAAGAACTACCATCGATACGTTGGATTATAGCGGAACCGATATAAATTCGGGTTCTAAGGTTGCAATTGTGGCGGCAGGGGATAAAAAACGTATTTTATGGACCGAATTGCCATCATCTTTCTCAATGCCACGAACATTTGATAAGTTTAAAATGGTGATTCCTGGTGTTCTTGCTGTGGAAGCTCCTCCATTTACTAGTCACGAGCAAACATCGCGTGAAATTGAAATATTAAATAATGCTTTAGCTGATTCTAATCTTGATGGCTTGCCTTTATTCATATTATGCGATGATGCAGGTTTTGTGGCTGAGAATATCAATAACTTTGTTTGGGTTAGTTTTACTAGAAGTAATCCTTCTCATGACATTTATGGTATAAACTCTTTTACGGAGCATAAACATTGGGGTTGCAAGGGACCATTAATTATTGATGCGCGATTAAAAAAACATCATGCGCCTCAACTAATCAAAGATCCAGAAGTCGAAAAACGTGTTGATCAAATGGGAGCAAAGGGTGGTGTTCTTCATGGTATTTTTTAGACTATTTGAATTTGATTTCTCGCATTTTTTTATTTGATTAATTATTATTCATCTTTTTGGATTTTTATTGTAAAAAATATCTAAAAAAGTTAAAAGGATTTTTAGAATACTTCCTGCCTCTGTACAAAAAAGTTATCTTTGCTCATGCAAGAAAAAATCATCATTCTTGACTTCGGGTCGCAATACACTCAACTTATTGCACGTAGAGTCAGAGAGCTTAACGTATACTGCGAGATACATCCATTTAATCATCTTCCTGAGTTCGATAGCACTGTTAAAGGCGTAATCCTTTCTGGAAGTCCTTACTCCGTGCGTCAAGATGACGCACCTCAAATTGATTTCGAGTCTCTTCAGCAACAATTTCCAATTTTGGGAGTTTGCTATGGAGCTCAGTACATCGCCCAGAAATCCGGTGGTGAAGTTAAGGCTTCTTCTACTCGTGAATATGGCAGAGCTTGCCTTGATTTTATTGATCAGTCTAATCCTTTATTTAAAAATATACCGGAAAACTCTCAAACATGGATGTCGCATGCGGATACCATCGCATCCATTCCTGATCATTTTGAGATTATTGCCAGCACCGACTCTGTTAAGGTTGCTGCTTATCAAATAAAGAATACTAAAGTATATGGTATTCAATTTCATCCAGAGGTGACGCATAGTACCGATGGAAAGCAATTATTGAAAAATTTCTTAGTAGATATTTGCGACTGTAGTCAAGATTGGACCCCTGATGCATTTATTGAGACCACCATCCAGTCGCTGAAAGATAAATTAGGCAATGATAAAGTGATTTTAGGCTTATCTGGTGGTGTCGACTCATCCGTTGCCGCAGTGCTTTTACATCAGGCAATAGGCAAGAATCTTCATTGTATTTTTGTGGATAATGGTTTATTGCGTAAGGATGAGTTTGAGCAGGTTTTGGATTCTTATCAGCATATGGGACTTAATGTTCGTGGGGTAAGGGCAGGAGATCGATTTTTAAGTCAGCTTGCCGGAATTAAGGATCCAGAAACCAAGAGGAAAGCTATTGGGAGGGTATTTATTGAAGTTTTTGATGATGCAGCTCATGAAGTACAGGATGTTAAATGGCTGGGACAGGGCACAATTTACCCAGATGTAATTGAGTCAGTTTCTGTTAAAGGGCCTTCAGCAACAATAAAATCGCATCATAATGTAGGTGGTTTACCTGATTACATGAAGCTTAAAGTGGTAGAGCCATTAAATACATTGTTTAAGGATGAAGTTAGAAGGGTAGGTGCAACTTTAGGAATGGATCCGGCACTTTTAGGTAGACATCCTTTTCCTGGTCCAGGCTTAGCGATTCGTATTTTAGATGATATTACTCCCGAAAAAGTAGCTATTCTTCAAGAAGCTGACGCTATTTACATCAATAATTTGAAATCTTCAGGGTGGTATGATAAAGTTTGGCAAGCTGGAGCGATATTTTTGCCAGTGCAGTCGGTAGGTGTAATGGGCGACGAAAGAACATATGAGCATGTTATTTGTTTAAGAGCTGTTAGCTCTGTGGATGGCATGACAGCAGACTGGAGCCATCTGCCTTATGATTTACTCGCTAAAATATCAAATGAAATTATAAATAATGTAAAAGGAATTAACAGAGTTGTATATGATATTAGTTCCAAACCACCAGCGACTATTGAGTGGGAATAATCTCTTAATGATTTTATGCATGCTGATATTCTTATCAGCATGCTCAAAAAAAATAACTGCTCCTAAGCCGGTTGATATTCCATCACCTGCCGAATTGGATAAGCAGAAGGAGATTGTACCCTTAAAAACAGATCATTCTATCGCTTTACTTTTACCATTTGATCTGAATTCAATTAATCTTAAATCTGCTTCTGCCAAAGATCTTGAAAAATCAAGTTTGGCGATAGATTTCTACCAGGGATTTAAAATTGCACTCGATTCTCTTTCAGCGAATGGACATAATTTTAATCTTCAGGTTTTTGATACACAAAATCAAGAAACCAGAGTGGTAAATCTTGCCATGGCCAATTCAGTAAGAAATATGGACCTGATTGTTGGTCCTGTTTTTCCGAATGCCATTAAAGCTTTTGGCGACTTCTCGGAACTTGGAGAAAAGAAGCTCCAGATTTCACCATTAGCAGCATCTATACCTGCAGATTTCAATAATCCAAGTTTGGTAACTGTTAACAATACCATCGATCAACATGCTCGTAAAATTGCCGAATTTATTAGTTTGAATTTTCAGACTGAATTGGTAAATATTGTATTGATTAATACACAAAAGAGTGAGGATGCAAAGTTCTCCAACTATTTTAAAAGAAATCTAGCATTATTGTCGGCTGATAAATTTCGGATAACTGAACGAGCAACAGCAATAGCCCTGGAAAAATATTTAGTACCTAGCAAAAACAACTTAGTAATTATTTCCTCTTCGGATAGATTATTCGTAATGCCGACTATTGATAAATTATATAATTTATCAACGAAACAAAAATATAAAATCGAGGTTTTTGGGCATCCTAATTGGCTAAAAGCCAATTATTTAAGTCAGGAGAAGTTGCAGACACTTAATTCGCGAATCAGCGCTTCCTATTTTGTAAATTATAAATCTCAAACCGTAAAAAATTTTATTGCTCGCTATCGAGATGAATTTGGCTTTGAACCTTCAGAGTATTCTTTCAAAGGCTTTGATATTGGCTTCTATTTTGGAAGTCTGCTCGAAAAATATGGGACCGACTACGCTAATTACCTAGATGAAAGTATTTACAAAGGCTTGCATACAAATTTCAAATTTTCTAGAAGTCCTAAATCTGGATACATTAACACGGAACTAATGATGCTTCTTTATAAAAACTTCGAACTTCAGCCCGAAAAATGAGAGCAGAACAACAGTTACGTACCTTTTTAAAGATTTTTGAAAGCTTTCCCGGAGATCGGCCAATTACTAAATTTCTGCCTGAATTTTTCAAGAAGAACAAGCAGATGGGCTCTACCGATCGTCGTGTGGCTTCAAGGCTTTTGTATAATTATTTCCGTATTGGGAAGGCTCTTTTAAATAAAAGTATAGAGGAACGGTTATTTATCGCTGAATTCTTATGTAATTCAGTTGATAATCCATTTTTACATCATTTTCGTGCCGATTTAAATGAGAAAATTCAGCTACCCTTCGATGAAAAATTAGCTTTTTTACAAGAGCACGAAGGATTGGTATTAAAAGAAGTTTTTCCTTTTTACAAGCATTTTTCAGAAGGTATTGATGAAAGTAAATTTTTAAGTTCATTTTTTTTTCAGCCTGATTTATTTATTCGGGTAAAGTCTGAGTCACTTGCTATGGTATTAAAAACATTGCAAGAAAGTTCAATTGGGTACAAGCAGATTGAAGAGCTTACGATTGCCTTGCCTAATGGTACCAATTTAAATGCATTATTTCCTGAAATAAGCTTTCTGATTAAGCCCTATGAAGTCCAGGATCTTTCCTCTCAACATACTTTGAGCTACTTCAAGCCTAATCCTTATGAATATTGGTGGGATGCTTGTGCTGCTTCGGGAGGGAAGTCGCTTTTGTTATTTTCTGAACAACCTAATATTAAACTCCTTGTCTCGGATATTCGGGAAAGTGTTTTGAATAATTTGGATGAGCGATTTATAGCTGCTGGATTAAGAACGTATCAGAAAAAAATAATAGATCTAACTAAAAACGCAGATCCCGAACTGCATCATTATGAGTTTGATGGAATAATTTTAGATGCTCCTTGTTCTGGGTCTGGTACTTGGGGAAGAACTCCTGAAATGATTAGTCAGTTTGAAGATTTTAAAATTCAGGGATTCCAAAATTTACAGAAAATAATTGCGGCCAACGCGATTAAGTACCTCAAACCGGGTAAGCCACTTATTTACATCACATGTTCTGTTTTTAGAGAAGAAAACGAAGAAGTTATACACTATCTTGTTTCAGAACACAATATGAAGCTGGAGAGCTTAGAATTGATAAAGGGATACGATAAGAAAGCGGATACCATGTTTGTTGCACGATTAATCTTGTAGGGGCATTCGCGATTATCCCTACTATAAACCTGTATTATTCCTAAACAACTTGATGGCAATTGCCAAAAGAATGATTCCAAATGCTTTGCGCATGATATTTAGGCCTGTTTTCCCCAAAAGTTTTTCTAGGTAAATGGTGTTTTTCAGGACTATATAAACAAAAATCATATTTATAATAATCCCAACTATAATATTTTGGGTAGCGTATTCTGATTTTAAGGATAGGAGCGTAGTAAGTGTTCCAGATCCTGCAATTAGTGGGAAGGCTAATGGGACAATTGAGGCAGTTTCAGCTGCTTCTTCACGAAAGAAATTAATGCCTAAAATCATTTCCATGGCTATAATGAAAATAACTACCGAACCAGCAATCGCAAAAGATGAAACGTCTAATCCGATGATATTAAGCATTTCCTCACCAATAAATAGAAATAGGATCATGAGTAACAATGCCACAACGGAGGCTTTTTCGGATTGGATATGACCGACTTTATTGCGCAGAGAAACAACAATAGGAATTGAGCCAAGAATATCAATGATTGCAAAAAGAATCATTGTGACTGAAAGAATTTGTTTATAATTGAAATTATCTATGAACATTATTTTTGTCTCTTAAATTTTAGATACGAAGATATAAAATCCCTTAAGTAAAAAAGGTTCCAGAATTTTCTGGAACCTTTTTTACTATTTTTTTACTATTAAAGATTATTCTCTATCTTTTTCAATAATCTCTCCGTCTCTTACTAGTCTAATTTTACTGTGTTTTTTACCATAAATGAAATAAATAACAACACCTATAGCCATCCAGATTCCTAAACGATACCAGCTTTCTGCTGGTAAAGTATACATTAAGTATACACAAACTAATATACCCATAATTGGTACAAAAGGAACCCAAGGAGTTCTAAACGGTCTTTCTGCATTTGGAAGTGTTTTACGAAGTACCATGATACCTATACAAACCAATGAGAATGCAAAAAGGGTACCTATACTTACCATGTGCCCTAGGTCTGAAACTGGTACAAGACCTGCAAACAGACTAACAAAAACTAGGAAAAATAGATTTGTTTTCCATGGTGTACGGAAGCTTGGATGAACTGCAGAAAAGAATTTTGGAAGTAGTCCGTCTTTTGCCATGGTGTAAAAAACGCGAGATTGTCCCATTAGCATTACTAGAATTACTGAGGTATAACCTGCTAGAATAGCAATAATCAAGGCATCTTGTAAGTAAGTATAACCCGTCATCGCAAATGCTGTAGCTGCGGGTTTTGCATCACCTGCAAAATCTTTGTAATTTACAAGACCTGTCATTACATGTGCAAATAGTACATAAAGAATTGTACATACAACTAGTGATCCTAGGATTCCTATTGGCATACCCTTTTGAGGGTTTTTTGCTTCCTGAGCTGCAGTTGAAACGGCATCAAAGCCAATAAAGGCAAAGAACACAACCGCTGCGCCCGTTGAAATTCCTGACCAGCCAAAATTTTCGAATTTGCCTGTGTTTTCAGGAATATAAGGAACATAATTATCCGGGTTGATGTGGCTCCATCCTAATATAATGAACATTAACACAACGGCAACTTTTAAAACTACCAGGAAATTATTCATGTTTGCAGATCCTTGAGTTCCACGAATCAATATCAGAGATAAAATACTTACAATGAATATTGCGGGCAGATTAATTACACCACCATCAATTACAGTTCCATCTCCTAATTTCATAGTTTCCCATGGAGATACAATGTATTCATGCGGAAGATTAATATTGTATTTGTGAAGGAGTTCTAAAAGATATCTCGACCAGCTTACGGCTACAGTTGCTGCACCTAAAGCATATTCAAGTACTAAGTCCCAACCAATAATCCATGCCATAAACTCACCCATGGTAGCATAAGAATAGGTATATGCACTTCCGGCAACCGGAATCATTGAAGCAAATTCTGCGTAGCAAAGTCCCGCGAATGCACAAGCAAACGCTGCAAGAGCAAAAGAAATAGTTACTGCTGGTCCAGCATTTTCAGCTGCAGCAATTCCTGTTAATGAAAATAGTCCGGCACCAATAATTGCACCTATCCCTAAAGCAACAAGATTTACACTGCTTAACGATCGTTTTAATGTGCCTTCACCAGTTTGGTTTGATTCGAACATTAACTGTTCGATGGATTTCTTGTGGAACATACGAATTTGTTTGTAAAATATTTTTTGTAAATTTTGATTTAAACTGAAATCAAACGTAATTAATTAAAATGGTAAAATGAAACACGAATGAATATTCACTAAATTAATTATTATGAATAAATTGAAATTCAATATTGAAAATTTGTTTATTCAATGCAGAAGGGAATTCATTTTGAATTCCCTTCTGCATTATTTGTTACCTTCTGATAGTATCAGTTGTATTTACAATAGTATCAATGATAGTATTTCCAGCTTGATCCTCAGTTTTGATCACTTTAATCTCTTTTTTCACCTCTACGGTAACTTTATGACTTACACCTTCTGAAATATGTGGTGCGATAATTAAAGATACAATAGACATTAATTTGATCAAAATATTCATTGATGGACCAGAAGTATCTTTAAATGGATCACCTACAGTATCACCAGTTACAGATGCTTTATGTGGTTCAGATTTTTTATAATACATCTCACCATCGATTTCAACACCTTTTTCGAAAGATTTTTTAGCATTATCCCAAGCACCTCCGGCATTTGACTGGAACATACCCATCAAAACACCTGATACGGTTACACCTGCTAATAATCCACCTAAAACCTCTGGACCGAAAGAAAAACCGATAATAATAGGAACGATTAATGCAATTGCTCCTGGTAACATCATTTCACGAATAGATGCTTTTGTTGAAATAGCTACACATTTTTCATATTCAGGCTTTGCTTTATATTCCATGATACCAGGGATTTCGCGGAATTGTCTACGAACTTCATTAACCATGTCCATGGCAGCTCTACCAACAGCGGAAATACAAAGAGCAGAGAATATAAAAGGAATCATTCCTCCTACGAATAATCCTGCAAGAACATCCGCTTTATAAATATCAATACGATCAATTCCAGAAACACCCACAAATGCAGCAAACAAAGCTAGGGAAGTTAATGCCGCAGATGCGATAGCAAAACCTTTTCCTGTTGCAGCAGTGGTATTACCTACAGCATCAAGGTTATCCGTGCGGTCTCTAACTTCTGGAGGTAAACCACTCATTTCAGCAATACCACCAGCATTATCTGCTATCGGACCAAAGGCATCGATTGATAATTGCATCGCAGTAGTTGCCATCA
>NZ_JBIILQ010000173.1:0-6020 GCF_044232565.1 Daejeonella sp.
ATAGGCCAACGTTTTTTCATCTTCAATTAACAGTACTTTCAAATCAGAATTGGTAATAGAAACTTAAATTAAAAAATGACCGTGGCTTTTGCTTCGTTTCTGATACGTTTTTTCCAAGGCTCGATACTTGCCATCCTGCCTCAAGCAAATAATTTTGGCGATTATAACCTAACAAGAAATTCATATTGTAAGAAATCATATCGAAGCTGCTCGCATTTCTAGTCATCGTATAATTCATTTCCCTGTTTCGGAACAAGGGGTCAGTTGGTATTGGACTAACCCTATCGCGTCTCACAATATATTCCTCTAGGTAGTGTAAAGTTCCACCCACAAGCTCTAGCCCTGGCTCGAAAGAAATGAAATCTTTATCCCTTGAAATACTCCCCAAATTTAAGGACTTTGAGGCGGTAAACGACAGGAATAAATCACGTTGTGTACCAAAAGCATAATATGTATTAAAGCCAGTCTTAATGAAACTTAAATCGTAAGCTAGTGAAGCACTTATGGTATTTTGATTTGCAGCACCCAAGAGGGGTGAATTTTTTGCAAAAATTGAGCGGCTATAGGCAAATGATCCATTCAATTTTTTTGTCAGTTGATGTTCAAAACCAGCAGTCAAATCTAACTCAGAAATTAGCGATCCGCCGGCATTAACCAATTTATAAGACCCTACAGAAAAGAAAAGTCCGCTTTTTAAACTTAATGCTGCATTACTTAGAAAGTAAGGTAATTTTTGTTCCGCAGTTTGTCCATAATAATTGGCATTATTCCCATAAATTCCTGCTAAGGTAATGGTGTTTCTCTTGGGCTCTACTTCGATTGAATCGATTTGAGAAAATGCCCTTAAGGCTATAAAAAATGTTAGTGTAAATAAAATATACCCTCTACTCATATGCTAAATGGCCAATTTTAATTAAAACCTAAAAATCCTCTTTTTGGCGTTCTAATTGGGATTCTTCTTATAGGAATGCGGTCGTTCACTGATTTGGGTTTCAATTTAGGAATAGATCGGGGCACCTGTTTAATACCCGGTTTTTGACGAATCCGTGGATTATCCCTATTTATTTCTTCGATAGGCCTTCTTTCTGCAGGTTTAATTTCTCCCGGAGTTTTTTCTCCAGGTTTAATCTCTCCTTTTGAAGGCCCTTGGTCTTTTTTATCACCAGACTTTCGTACCGGTATAGAATCTAACCCCAAGACAATAACATTCTCGAAATTAATGTTTAGAAACGGTCTGCCTTCAATTTTCTTATCAAAGGCTATAGCAGCACATGGCATACCAAATACAGTGATAAAAATAATTGTATAAAAACCTGCTCTCAATTTCATTTCATGTAAAAATAAGGAATTTTGTTTCTTTCTGAGTCTAATATTTATTCCTCTAGACCCGGAGTATTTACCTTGGATATTAATAATTAGATGAATAATGATTTACCTCAAAAAAATCAATAGATCTTAATAATCTAGCTACAAATATGAGAGTGCAACATGAAGAGCAGATGAATTTTTTAAATTGTTTCAATAAAAAAACCCGACCACAATTGAAAGGGGTCGGGTTTAATATCAAAAAATTTTTATTTGAGCGAATTGATATAAGCCGCTATTCTTAAGCCATCTTCCTTCTTTACCTGAGGCATTGGAGGCATCGGGGTTGGATAATCTGGCCAATTTTCTGGCTTTGGATTATGAATGAGTTGAACAATTTTCTCAGGACTATATTTGCGTTTTGCAATGTCCTTAAATGCTGGCCCCACCATCTTTCTATCAGGATTATGGCATGACAAACAGGTGTAGGAAGCAAGCATTCCTTTAACTTCCTCATAAGTTGGAGCTTTTGCCACTTGCTGCACTGGTGCAACTTTAACTGCCACCGGCTTTGTTGTAGGAGCTGCTGCTGCTTTCTTTACCGCGGGCACTAGCGCTGTTTTAGCCACAATTACAGAAGAGTTTTTAGTGCTAACTTCAGTCATGGATAATTTAGCACCTTCTGGAATATTATTTAAGGTATAGTAGGCCGTAGGATGTACCAAGGAGTGGAAATTATCACGCTCACGAAGCCCATCAAGCTTTATAGTATGGATATAATATCTACGTAAATTGTCTACAATAATTCTCGCTTTTAGTCCGTCGGGAGATAATTTTACTCCTTTAATAGCATGTTTTTCAAGGTTTACCGGCGGACTACCATATACTGGATGGTATTTATAAATATAGCTTTCAACAGAGTATGATGCTAAATCTTCGGCAGACTTTTGATCTACTGGCTGCGTAAACTCAATTTCAAAGCCATCAGGCATAGCTCTAACAGCCTTCATTTCAAAAGGTGTTTTATTATTCCACACCAATCGCTGTAAACCTTCATTTGCTTCACCTGCAGAGCCCCATCCACGGTTAGTTTCACCAATGAATAAAGAGCTATCGCGGGCCCACGACATTCTGAGTACTCCTGATCTAAATCCTGAACGGAACATAAAAGAAGCGCCTTGAAGCTCGCCATTTACTTTTTCCATAAAAACCCTTGACAGGATACTCATTCCCTGATCACCAACCAAAGTTTGTCCTTCAAATGGTCCAAAATGCCCTTTCGGGATAGTAATAGGCTCCGAATTAGAAATACCCAAAATCCCATAAGGAAGCCAAACGGTAGGCAAACGTAATTCAGGAATCTCCTTCTTCATATCAAAAAGAGTTTTAAATTCTTCATTAACCACATTTTCGGGCTTAATGTAACGGCCCTTTTCGTTTTTAACTTTACGGGGATCAATTTTTGAATTAAACTGCGCTTCGGTCAATTTTAATGGAGAATTTGGCATTCCAGTCCAGGCTAAACCTGCAGGATGACCTAAAAAATCACCCTTCTCCACTTTCCAAAGTGCACCAGAACCCATCCAATCGCCTTGGTTATCGGTATAGAATAATTCATCATTTAAAAAGCCTAGTCCAGCAGGAGAACGCATTCCCGTAGCCCAAGGCTCCATTTTTCCATCCTCTGTAATGCGCATTGTCCATCCTCTCATAGGCACACGGCTTTCGCCTCTCCACCATTCTTCATTTCCGAAGGCCACATTTGCCGTCACAAAAAAGGATCCATCAGGCGCAATTTTTGGTCCGAAACTATACTCATGATAATGACCCGAAAGTGGCCATGAATAAATGGTTTCATACACGTCTGCTTTACCATCTTGATTATTATCGACTAATTTGGTTAGCTCACCACGCTGAGCGCAGTAAAGAGCACCATCCTTATACGCTAAGCCAAGAATTTCGTGTAAACCAGAAGCAAACTTTCTAAAATATGGTCTGCTACTTGTTGGATTTTCCACAATAAAAACATCTCCACGACGGGTAGAAATTGCTAAATCGCCATTTGGCATATTAACCAAACCTCCAACCTCCAGAATGATTCCTTCTGGGGTAGCTACCTTCATTATTTTGGAGAAATCTTCTTCCTTAGGAGTTTCTTGAGCAATGGCAGAAATACTAGCGAATGCGAATACCCCTAAAAGGACTGTTTTATATAGTTGATTGATATTTTTCATGTCCTAATTAGAATAAAATTGAATAATTTATAGTCTTAACAATTGGAATAAGAAGCTCTTTACGTCCATTTGAATCACGGATGAATGCTTTAGAACCTCCTGCATCATCTATTTTAAGATAATAAGATTGCTTGTCGATTAAAAACGTACCATCGGCAGTCTGGATGATATTTTCAGCATCTGCCAAACGGAAATAAAGATTGTTAACCGAGTTGCTGATAGAAACAGTACGACTAATACCGCGACCTAATTCCAATACCTTTACCTGATCGCTAACAGATGTTCCGTAGGTATGATATTTAAAAGTCGGTAAGCCCTGCTCATCAAGCACATAACCTTTTGGTTTATACGAAGTTCCGGTAGTATCGCTAATCCAAGCAGCTTCCATGTTTGACAATTGCGCAATACTTTGTTTTGGTTTACCAAATCGCTGCACCATGCCTAGGGGCCTAGAAGAGCCATCACCACGATCATGCCACATTGGAGTTGCATTCAAGAAATCACCTCTCCATACTTGAATGAGCATGGCATTATCTAGGTCATAGCTATAATGAACTTTTTCTACACTACCCACAGAAACCGCATGTACCACACGTGGAGAACCAGGTAAATCAATGAAACTTCTAAGGATACTATTTTCTGATGCATCAATTAGAATTGGATCAACTGCATTAGCATTTGCGGGAGATTTTTCTAGCGGACGAGGACGCTCAAAAGAAGTAATTTTTATGTTTTTGAATGCAACGGCGCCATGATCACCTTGAAAACGGAGTGGAGCTTTTGCTGCTTCAGTATTGCTGATTGATCCTCGTGTCGGACCGCTTAGTTCAACATTATCATGAATAATCACACCGTTTAACTCAACCCTGAGCATCACAGCATTGGCAATTTTTTTGCCTGAACCATCAAAACGTGGTGCTTGAAAAGATATTTTAAATTTCTGCCATAAACCTGGGGCTTTGCTCACATTTTGTCGAGGTGCATATCCTGCAAATCCTTGCTGACCTTCGGGCTTGCTATCATCCCAACGTGGATAAATACCGCCATTGGTATTTGATTTCGGACTTACCGAGCCCCAAGTATCTTCCAACTGAATTTCATAGCGCCCTTGAAGGTACAAACCTGAATTAGCTCCCGATGCCATTAAATACTCAAACTCCAAATCAATATCACCGTATTCGGATAGGGTAAAAAGATCTTTTCCCTCATTTTTTTTATCAGGAAAATTCATAAGAAGACCACTTCCTTCAGTGAAGCTCAAAAAATTGGTTTTACTCAAATCTGCCTGAACCGAGCCAACAATTTGCCAGCTTTTAGAGGGAGATTTAAATGCGGAAAGGTCCGTTAAATTTAGTTGATTTACACTTTGTGCATAAGTTGATCCTAGCCAAAAAAAGCTCAGGAACGCAACAAAAGATTTGAAAATCATTGGTGAAACTTTAAATGTTAATTGCATTTTCTCTTTTTATTAATAATGCGTGAATATAATAATGAAATCTTAAAAAAGCTTCGATCGAGCCAATTAATTGAATAAAATAACCTTTCTAAAGATTTATTGAATGAAATAAATGTAGGATAGCAAAAGAAAAAAGCATTAATTAATGTGTCTCAATGGCAAATGCTTTCTTAACCGGTCGAATAGGTGCATTGAAACTATCACCTAATACTTTTACGAAACAGCCACCATAATAAAATATCATGGCCGAATAAAACACAAAAAGCATAATTAGCACCATTGAACCGGAAGCACCATAAATGGTACTGATATTACTTCCAATTAAGAGATATCCCAAAATCCACTTACCTATGGTAAATAAAATGGCAGTGAAGAATGCGCCGATAAGGCTAACTTTCCATTTTGGGCGTCCGGCAGTTAAAAAACGAAATAGAAAGGCGAGCCAAATAGTTAGTGCAACAACAAATCCAATTTCGTTGACTAAACGATTAAAAAACCAACCGCCACTGCCCCAAACTTGATCAATATAATTTCCCATAATTGCCTGAAAGCTTTCCATTACCAATCCAGCAAGAAATAAAGCACCTGCCAAAAAAATAACTACTAAGGATCTTAATCGGTATTTTAATCGGAAACCGATACCCGGTTTTGGCATTATTCTAATTTCCCAAATCTGGCCTAAAGAATTTTTAATGACTTCAAACAGGGTAGTTGCCACGAACATTAAAAAGATAAATCCAAAAACGGTGATATACCAGCTGTGACTTAATCCGCTAACAGCCACCAATACTCCCTCTACCTGTTGCGCACTACTAGTACCTAAAATATGCCCTAATCGCACAATTAACTCGGAGCTAAGTTTATTTGGATCAACTGCAAATCTAAAAAACTGTGTGAAAAGAATTAAGATAGGAGGTAAGGCAAATGTGGCAAAAAAAGCAGTTGCCGCACCCATTCGTAAAGGATCATTTAATTTCAATAATACGTATGAACTCCGCATCATCGAAAAAAAATTACTGATTTGA
>NZ_JBIILQ010000174.1:0-5993 GCF_044232565.1 Daejeonella sp.
ATAAGTGTTGCCTGTGAAAAGTACGGGATTGATTTAGTAGGTGGCGATACTAGTTCCTCAAAGCAAGGTTTGATTATAAGTGTAACTAGTATTGGGTTTGCTGATGAAAAAGATATTTGTTATCGAAATGGTGCCAATGAAGGTGATTTGCTCTGTGTTTCGGGCGATTTAGGTGGCGCCTATATCGGATTACAATTGCTTGAAAGAGAAAAAAACATCTTTTTAGAAAATCCTAATATCCAACCCGATTTGGAAGGTAAAGATTATATTGTTGAACGACAGTTAAAGCCCGAAGCAAGAAAAGACATTATTGAAGCATTAAAATTGATGAAAATCAAGCCGACTTCCATGATTGATATTTCTGATGGTTTAGCTTCCGAAATTCTGCATATCTGTAAGCAATCGAATAAGGGGTGTAATTTGTACGAAGAAAAGATTCCCATCGATCCAATGACTTATGATACCGCACGTGATTTTGGCATCGACCCAACAGTTTGTGCCTTAAATGGTGGTGAGGATTATGAATTGCTTTTTACTGTTAAACAGTCTGATTTTGAAAAAATTAAAAACAATCCAGATATATCCATCATCGGACATATGACTGAAGCCTCGGCGGGTTGTAATTTAATTTCAAAATCGCAAATGGTTCACCCAATTAAAGCCCAAGGCTGGAACTCCTTGAAGGGGATCCAAGAATAGAACTCTTTTTTCTTTTGGTCTAAAATAAACTATATTTAATTTAAATATTTGATATCCCATGAATAGAAAACTCCTAGTTTTTATTTTAGCTTTATTTGCTACTTCCACAAGTGCGATTTCCCAAACAACTAATAGTAAGGCACCAGCGGCAGTCTATCCTATTCCCGACAAACAACAAATGGAATGGCATGAAATGGAGACCAATGCCTTTGTACACTTTACAACAAACACTTTTACCGGCTTAGAGTGGGGTTTTGGCGACGAAAAAAGGACCACATTTAATCCTACTGCACTAGATACGGAACAATGGGCAAAAACGCTGAAAGAAACAGGTTTTAAAACCTTAATTTTAACCACCAAGCATCACGATGGCTTTTGTTTATGGCCAAGTAAATACACCGAACATTCCGTAAAAAATAGTCCATATAAAGATGGAAAAGGCGATGTGGTTCGAGAAACTTCAGATGCTGCAAAAAAATTCGGTTTAAAATTCGGGGTTTATTTATCACCCTGGGATAGAAATCATCCGGAGTATGGTAAACCCGCTTATGTAGACTATTATAGAAAGCAAATTACAGAGCTTTTCACTAATTACGGACCTATTTTCGAATTATGGTTTGATGGCGCCAATGGTGGTGATGGATATTATGGAGGAGCCCGCGAAGTCAGAAAAATAGATTCTAAAAGCTATTATGGATGGCCTAAAACATTGGAACTTGTCAATCAAATTCAGAAAGATGTTTTGGTATTTAGCGATTCTGGACCCGGGGTACGATGGGTAGGAAATGAGCGCGGAATTGCTGGATTGACCAATTGGAATACCATTTCTACAGATACTTTATACGCTGGCAAATCAGGAATTACAGATTTGTTAAACACAGGATCTATTGATGGAAAAAGATGGATTCCTGCAGAGGTGGATGTTTCCATCAGACCGGGGTGGTTTTATCATGCAAATGAAGATGATAAAGTAAAAAGCGCAGAACAACTTTTTGATATTTATTTGAGTTCTGTGGGAAGAGGTTCAACTCTATTATTAAATATTCCGCCAGATCAACGCGGACTTTTCCACGAGAGGGATGTGGAGGCTTTGCGCGGATATAAAAAATTATTGGATACTGAATTTGCCAAAAACCTAGCCTTCAAAGCAAATATAAAAGCGGATTCTTTTAGAGGAAATTCACCTTTATTTGCCGCCTCAAACTTAAGCGATGGCAATAAAGAAACCTATTGGGCAACCAATGACGGACAATTAAGTGGAAGTTTTGAGCTAGACTTAGGAAAAGTATCAACAGTTAAATATGTAACTATTCAAGAATACATTAAACTTGGTCAACGCGTGAAAAAGTTCACTGTTGAGGCATGGAAAGATGGAAAATGGACGAAGGTGGCCGATGGAACCACTATTGGTTATAAGCGTATTTTTAAGATTGATCCTATGCAAACATCAAAAATCCGAGTTACTATACTAGATTCGAAAGCTTGTCCGGCGATCTCAAACGTGGAAGTATATTAAATTGTTTTAAAAACAATTATGGCCATGAAGAACATTTTTTTCTTTCTACTTATCAGCATATCTACAAGTATTGTAAGTGCACAAACCCCCAAGTTAAACTCAAAATCCGGGGAGGTTCAAGTTGTTGAAGCGGCATGCGGACAATGTCAGTTTAAGATGGAAGGAAAGTCATGCGATCTTGCAGTTAGAATTAATGGCAAATCTTATTTTGTAGATGGTACAAAAATAGATGATCATGGTGATGCACATGCAAAGAATGGATTTTGCCAGAAGGTACGTAAGGCTGAGGTTCGTGGCAATATTGTGAATAATAGATTTTTAATCACTTCCTTTAAATTATTGCCTGAATCCGAAAAACAGAACAACTAAAGGTCATCTTCATTAATGAATTTCTGGTCTAGTTGTTTACCCGTTTTTGCGCCTAGTTTTTTAATCTTTTCTGCTGTAACACCAAGATTGCCGCGACCAGTAGAAAGTTTATTTAAGGCTTTATCATAAGCGTCCTGGCTAAGGCGGATGTTTTTTCCAATTCCCTCCATATCAGCCATAAAACCAATAAACTTATCATACATTTCACCGCTTAAACGCGCAATTTCCATCACATTCCTATTTTGACGTTCCTGCTTCCACATGCTGGCAATGGTTCGCAGGGTTGCTAAAAGTGTTGAGGGACTAACAATTACCACGCGCTTATCCCAAGCAAAATTGAATAGTTCTGCATCTTTTTGTACCGCTATTCCGAATGAGGATTCGATGGGAATAAAAAGCATAACAAAGTCGGGGGAGTTGATTTTATAGAGCTCACTATAGTTTTTTGAAGATAAACCCTGAATATGCCCTCGAATGGATGCGATATGCTGCTTGGTATAATTTTCGCGTTCTTCCTCATTCTCACAATTTACCAAGCGCTCATAGGCAACCAAGGAAACTTTTGCATCAATAATGAGGTGTTTATCATCTGGAAGATCAATAATCACATCTGGTTGAAAGTTTTGTCCCTCAGAAGACTGGTGGGTAGCCTGTGTTCTATATTCTTGGTTTTTCACCAGGCCAGATCTTTCTAATACCCTTTCCAAAATCATTTCTCCCCAATTCCCCTGCTTTTTATTATCGCCTTTTAGCGCATTGCTGAGGTTTTTCGTCTCCATATTCATGAGGTTAGATTGCTCAATCAACTGATTTATATGGCCTTTTAAGACATTTCTTTCATCCGATTCTGCCTTGTAAACCTTTTCAACTTTTTCTTCGAAAGCCTTTATATTCTCTTTAAATGGGTTTAAAATTATATCCAGGTTATTGCGGTTCTCTTCCGTAAACTTTTTTGTTTTTTCATCCAGAATTCGCGTAGCAATTAGCTCGAAATCTTTATTAAACTTTTCCTGATTATTTCTGATTTCTGCTTTTTGTTCTTCGATTTTTTCTTGCTGCGCCTTGAAATATGAGCGCGAGCTCTCTAGAGCTTTAATGGCTTCTGATAGCTTTTCTCGTTCAGAATCTAACTCTTTTTTTAGCTTATCTGATTCTGTTTTCAAGTTTTCGGCACGTTCTTCAGCTTTGGCCTTAGCAATATTTAATTGATCGAGCAGCTCCCGACTTATTCCGCCGCTTGCCGGCTTGGTTCTGATGAATATAAAAAGCAATATGATAGCGAATGCTGCGAGTAGAATAATATAGATTTCCATTTCTTAGAAATTTTATAGATATAAGTTTCAATACTGGTTTAAAGATCAATTAGCATTGCAACCTGTTCGCCAAGAAGGCTTCCCATGGCGACACCCATTCCATTACAGCGAACAGCGCAATAGAGTCCGGGTTGGATCTTTTCAACAATTGGTTTTACTTCCTTACCAAAACCCATAACCCCACTCCAGCGATGTTCTATCTTAACTTTTTGTTCTGGAAGAATAGTTTCATTAAGCAATTTTTCAAGATAGTTTTGGATAATATCCGTTATTCCTGGATCTAGTGTTTGTTCAGCCTCAAAATTAAGATCTCTACCCCCACCGAGAAGTATCCGATCATCAATATTTCTGAAATAGGTATAGCCCCGATTATAATGAAAACTACCTTTAATTTTTAAACCCTTAATTGGTTCAGTAATTAATACTTGGCCCCTTCCTGGGACAACATCCAATTTCGGTATAAGTTCTTTACCGAATGCGTTGGTTGCCAGAATGACTGCGCTTGCCTTGAATGTACCCTGATTTGTAATGAGAACCTGATCGTTTGAATTAGATTCAATTTTTTGCACCCGGCAATTATTGAAAATTGCGATCCCCATTCCCTGTACTTTTGATAGTAAGGCGCTCATCATTTTTCCGGTATCTATTTGTCCCTCGTATTTATTTTTGATCATATTTGTGATTCCATTCATGCCGAATTCTGCAATTTTAGCATTGTTAACTGCATAAATGTCAGTCTTTCCAATGATGGATCCCAGAAATTTATTGAAGTATGGAATCTGTTCAATGCAGCTGTTTGCAAAGTCTGTTTCAGAACTTTTAAACACCTCATAACCCCCATATTGCTCAAATGAAATGGCTCTGTCTCCCAGACTTTCTCTGAGCTTTTTCAGTCCCCGCCAGCGCATCTCTATAATTCCTGCTATCTCATCTTCTGATCCCGTTTTTAACTCTTCAATTAGCTCAGAAATGCTCCCAAAACAAGCAAATCCGGCATTTTTGGTACTCGCTCCCCCCGGAAGGAAACCCGCCTCCAACACCCCTATTTTTAATTTTGGTTTCTGTGATTTTAAGCTTAGTGCAGCGAATAATCCTACAATCCCGCTACCGATGATCAACACATCGAAACCGCTTAAAAATGATTTCTGCTCCCAATAGGAAAAACTATTTATCATATGTTCTTAAAGATAAATTATTTGTGGTTATTTTTATTCGGAATAATTTTTGACAGGTATTATTAAAAACAAAAACGATGGGAATAATTTTAATGATAGTCATTGCAATCGTAAGTTTTGCGGTGCAGTGGCGTTTTAAAAGTAAATTTAAGAAATATACCGAAATGCCTTTAGCATCTGGTATGAGCGGTAAAGACATTGCAGATAAAATGTTAAAGGATAATGGGGTTTTTGATGTGCAGATTATTTCTGTGGAGGGTCAATTGTCTGATCACTATAATCCCGCAGATCGCACTGTGAACTTGAGTCCGGAGGTTTATCATGGCAGAAGTGTTGCCGCAGCAGCAGTTGCCGCACATGAATGTGGGCATGCCGTTCAGCATGCGAAAGCATATAATTGGTTAAAATTTAGATCGGCTGTGGTGCCCGCAGTAAATGTGGCTTCGAAAATTACGCAATGGGCTTTAATGATCGGTGTTATGCTATTGATGTTTTCTGGAAACTCGACTGTTCTATTAATTGGTGTGGTGGCTTTAGCGGTAGTTACTCTTTTTGCTTTCATAACCTTGCCGGTAGAATTTGATGCAAGCAATCGCGCATTAGCATGGTTACAAACTAATCGTGGAATTATGCAGTCTGAAACAGAGAATGATCAAGCAAAAGATGCATTGTGGTGGGCGGCAATGACCTATGTGGTTGCAGCATTAAGTTCGTTAGCTACATTGGTTTATTATGCCAGCATGTTGATGGGAAGAAGAGACGAGTAAATATTTTTTAAATATTAAGCCCCGAATGGATTAAATATCTGTTCGGGGTTTTTTGTATAAAAAAATTCTAATTTAGTTTATAGGGTGTTATCAATTGAAACTCCGGGATATTAACCTCAAATTTCTGACCATCTACTACTCGTATCATTTCGTA
>NZ_JBIILQ010000175.1:0-5984 GCF_044232565.1 Daejeonella sp.
TCCGCAAACTTGGGCTTTTGTGACAGGTAAATTTCTTATAGACCCAATATTTTGGTTTTTTCTTTTTTGGTTACCTTCTTATTTTTCCTCAACCTTTAACCTCAACCTGAAAGTTATAAGTGTTGAACTTATGCTCATTTATGGTGCTACCACAATTGGTAGTATTGCTGGAGGATACTTTTCATCGCATCTTATTAATCGTGGTTGGGCTGTTTTAAAAGCAAGAAAAATGGTGCTTTTACTCTTTGCTCTGTTTGAATTAGTAATCATGATTGCAATTGCACAATTTGTAACTGAAAAATGGACTGCTGTAATTTTAATAAGTCTTGCGGTTGCTATACATCAAGCTTGGGCGACAAATATTTTTACGCTGGCTTCGGATATGTTTCCAAAAGAGGTTGTTAGCTCTGTAGTTGGGATTGGAGGCATGATGGGAGCAATAGGAGGGATTCTCTTTCCTATTCTTGTGGGTTATACATTAGACCTGTATAAATCTTCCAATAATCTAGCAGGTGGATACAATCTTATTTTTACAATTTGCGGACTAACCTATTTGCTTGCTTGGGTGATTATTCATTTTTTAACAAGAAAATCAAAGCGAGTGGTTTTGGTTAATAATTAATAGTGGAATTTCTTTATTGAAAATTTCAACCTGATTCTTGGTTTGCTTTTTATCTTGGCTACAGCACTTCAATGTAACGATTCTTATCCTTTCTTATGGATTCCCATCTATTTGATAGGGCATTCAATTCGTTTTTGGCATTTTGAGGTTCTTATTACCCAATAATTAGTCTTCTTTTTGTTGCACTGTTTTTTATGTCCAGTATTTAATTATTTTTCGATAATGATGGGGTCATGGACTGGATTTTTGAGCATCAGTCAGAGTATATCGCTGAATTATGAACGCATCTGCTCCATGGATTGAAGAAACCAGAGAGTTTTTGGGACTATTGATTTTAATAGTTTTAATGATAATCAAATATTTCAATCATTGGAAAAATTTGGTATTAAGAAATCAAATTTTTAGCATGATAAAACTAGCTTTTTTTTATTGATATATCCTTATTTAGTAATATTTAGGCACATCCATTTTTGGCTTAAAAAGCTATTTTATTTCATAGTTTATTAGAAATTCCATGCCATTCAAAATATATTTTGGTTAAATTCAAATTACATGGAATCTTATTTTTAGAAGTTAGTAAAACAAAGAATATTTTAGACCTCAATAGCTAACTTATTACAAAGTTTTTTGCCATTTATTGATTTTTACGCTTTTTTTCACCTTTTGAACTTGGCGTGATTTTTAATAATTATAAAAAAAATCTTAAATATATTTTCATATTAATTAAATATTGTAAATAACTGCCTGTTATACAATTAGTTAATTCTAAACTTTAATTTTAATTTATTGACTCGGGTTTATTTCATTAAAATTTAGGAATCTAAATAAATTAATTATTTTAGTATAGCTAATTGTTTTCAAATGCTATGTAGTATTTGCTTCAACTAGTTTTTTAATTTTATAACTTAATTTCATTAAAAAAAGAATTATGATGAGAAAATTTTACAAATTAGTCGTATTGCTTTTATTATGCCAAACCTATGTGTTTGCGCAGAATATTAGTGTTACCGGAAAGGTTACCGACACTGACAATTTGCCTTTACCTGCTGTAAGCATCAAGGTAAGTGGTACAACTCAGGGTACAAGTACTGACAATAATGGTAATTTTACCATTTCAGTACCATCAAATGCAAGTCTTGTATTTTCTTACATTGGCTTCACATCGCAAACTATTGCTCTTCAAGGTCGCACAACTTTGATTGTAAAGCTTGCAACAGATTCTAAAATGCTTGAAGGTGTAGTTGTTACTGCATTGGGTATCGAGCGTACTTCTAAAAGTTTAACTTACGCAACTACTAACATTTCTGCGGAAGATTTAAACCAAGTTAAAGGAGCTAACGTTTTAAACTCATTAGCTGGTAAGGCTGCTGGAGTATTCGTTACTCAAGGCGCTGGTGGTCCAGGTTCATCTCCAAGAATCGTTCTACGTGGTAACAAATCAATTGGTGGTTCAAACACTCCACTTTATGTAGTTGATGGTGTTCCTGTTGGTGGTTTTGCTGATTTCAACCCTGAAGACATCGAAAGTTTACAAATTCTTCAAGGTGCTTCTGCTGCTGCATTATACGGTAGTCAGGCTGCAAACGGTGTTATTTTGATTACTACTCGTAAGGGTAAATTAGGAACAACAACTGTTGATTTCGCATCAACTGCAACTTATGATAGTCCTTTTGTATTACCGGAACTTCAGACTACTTATGGTCAAGGTTTAGGTGGTGTAGCTAGAACAGGTGTAAATGATAGTTGGGGTCCCAAAATTACAAATGGAAGTGACTCACATATCAAAGATTTCTTTCAAACTGGTGAAAACTATTTAAACAGTTTGTCAATTAGCAGCGGAAATGAAGTTTCAAGAGTATATCTTTCATATGCAAACACCAATTCAAAAGCAATGATTCCTGGTTATAATTACGGAAGAAATAACGTAACATTAAGAGGAAGTTCAAAAGCGTTTAATAATAAGTTGACTCTTGATGGAGGTATTAACTTCATTGGTACTCAAACTAAAAATCAGAATGCTTCATCTTGGTATAATAGTCCAATGTTTGGTTTATACTTATTTCCAATGGGAGATAACATGGACAAATACAGCCCTAATGGTGGTGGTGTTTGGAATGCTACTCGTGGTTTCTATGTTCAAAATTGGCCATACGTTAAGAATGAGCATAGTTCAAATCAAAATCCTTATTGGATTATTAACAAAATCCAAAGTGATGATGTAAGAAACCGTACGAACATGAATGGTTCTGCTAAATTAGATCTTACTGATTGGTTAAATATTGCAGGTAGAACAACTTACAACACTTATTCTTTAGATAGCGATAACCGTCAAGGTGCATCTTCAGATCCTATTAATACTGGTGCAAATGGTGGTTACCAAAAATCAGTTACGAGAGGTTCTGAACTTTATACTGACGTCTTGTTAAGTGCAAACAAGGAATTGTCTGATGACATCAAAATTAATGCTGTAGTAGGTTTCAGTAATACAATTACTAAATCCAATGGTACTTACAACGGAACTAACGGTGCAAATACTTCACTTTACTATGCAGATTACTTCACTTTACAGGGATTAACTGGAAACTTTGTTTCTACTTCATCCATCACTAAGAGAATTGATCGTTCTGTATTTGGAACTGCATCAGTAGGTTTCAAAGAAACATTATTCTTAGATGTAACTGGAAGAAACGAATGGTCTTCAACTACTGAATCTCCATTCTTTTATCCTTCAGCTGGTTTAGCCTATATTTTAACGAATACATTAGGTTCTTCAGATGCTGTTTCTTTTGCAAAATTAAGAGCAACTTATGCTGAAGTGGGTAATGCTTTACCTTTCGGTTCAGCCGCTAGAAATTCTAATTATTCAGTTGGTCCAGATGAGAGTGTTGCTGGTAGAGGTACTTTACCTTTCTTCAGTGGTACTGATACTATCACTTTGAAGCCTGAGCGTTCTAAATCATATGAATTTGGAGCTGACTTAAGATTCTTAAAGGATAAATTGAACTTAAGTGTTACTTATTATAACGCTACTACAGAAGATCAGGTATTTACAATTACTGCTCCTACTGGTGCTGGTGCTTCAAGTTTCTTCATCAATGGTGGTACTATCCAAAACCAAGGTATTGAAGCTACTTTAAGCTACAATGCTTCTTTTGGAAATTTAAAGTGGACTCCATCTGTTAATTTCTCAAGAAACACAAACAGAATTAAAGAGTTAAGTAACCTATTAACTACAGACCGTTTTGTATTACAAAGTGGAAATAGATTAACAAACCTTTTCCTTCTTCGTCCAGGAAGTGCATTACTTCAAGGTCGTAAATATGGTGCTTACCATGATATTTTTGGTAAAACATACTTGTACGATGCAAACGGAAATCAACAGTTCAATGCAGTTACAGGACTTCCTTTATTGTCTACAACTGATGATCAGTATATTGGTAATGCTAATCCTGATTTCTTGTTAAACTTAAATAACAACTTTACTTACAAGAACTTCAATTTCTCTTTCTTAGTTGATGGTCGTTTTGGTGGTTTAGTTTCTTCTTCTACTGAGCAGTGGTTGGATTACAAAGGTTTATCAAAAAGAAGTGGTGAGGCACGTGATGCAGGTGGTGTAAATGTAAATGGTAAATTAATTAACCCTGAACTTTACTACGGTTATGTATCAGCAAAAGCTGATTTTGGTGCTGCTGGAAAGGAATATACTTATAGCTCAACAAACATTCGTTTAAGAGAGCTTGCAATAGGTTATACTTTACCTAAGTTTAGCAATACCATTAAAAACGTTAATCTTTCTCTAGTAGGCAGAAATGTATTATTCTTGTACAAAAAAGCACCATTTGATCCTGAATTAGCTTTAGGTACTGGAAATTCAAACCAAGGTTTTGAGTCATTCCAGATTCCATCAGCAACTTCAATTGGTTTAACATTAAGAGCTGGATTTTAATATAAACTTTATATAAAAATATGAATATGAAATATTTCAATAAAAACAATTACAAACTTTTGTGTCTAGGTTTGTTGGCATTAGCAGCCCCGTCTTGTACTAAAGACTTTGAAGGACTAAATGTCAATACAGGAAACATCTCTGATGCTGATCTTGCAAAAGATGGTGCAGAAGCAGCTTTCTTGCTTCCTATCATGATGAACAACATCGTAGCAACAGGTACTGGTCATCAAACACAACAGAATCTTCAGTCAGAATCGTACGCGAACTATCTTGAAGCACCAAGTAACTTTATTGGTAATGTAAATCCAACTACCTATGTAACAAGAGGTATTTGGGCTAACTCTTACAACGTTTCTACCAACAACGTAATGAACAATTGGTTGACTATGTCTAAAAAAGGATTTGATAAAAAATATCCTGATTTATACGCAATCGCTTTAATTATGAAGGCTGCTGCTGGTCAGCGTTTGGTTGATACTTTTGGTCCTTATCCATATACTAAATATGGTAATACTGCAGAACCTAAGTTTGATTCTCCAGCTGAGGCTTATGATGCAATCTTTGTTGATCTTGACAATGCTGTAAAAGCATTATTAGCTGCAGAACTTGCTGATAAAAATGCTGATATGGCTCGTTTCGCTAAATGGGATAGATCAAGCTTTAAAGGTGAATATACTAAATGGATTAAATTAGCAAACACAATTAGATTACGTATGGCTATGCGTATTTCAGTTGTTAGCGCAACTAAAGGTAAAGCTGAAGCTGAAAAAGCTGTTTTAGCTGCTAATGGTGGTGTATTAGATGTTACTTCTGGTTCATTTACTGTTTCTCCTTCAAGTGGTATCAATCCTTACTTTACTTACACTAATGCTTGGTCTGATACGCGTGTTTCTGCTGCAGTAATTACTTATTTGCAAGGTTATGGAGATGGTCGTTTATCAGTTTACGCTTTACCAGCTACTGATCCTGCTGTTGCAGGTACCTACAGAGGTATTCGTCCAGGTGTTGATAGACCAACTAAATCTATTTATGAGAATTACTCTAAATACAATGTTGGAGAAACTGCTTTCATTAAAGTTGTTGATGTTGCTGAAAGCTACTTCTTAAGAGCTGAAGGTATTCTTCGTGGATGGAACATGGGTACTGGTACTGTTAAAGAATGGTATGAATCTGGTATTAAAACTTCATTCTCAGCTACTGGTGCTGCTGGTGCTGATGCTTACTTAGAAAGTACTAGCAAGCAATTAGCTTACGTTGATCCAAAGCGTCCAAATAATGAGTATGACAGTCCTGCTTTAACTCAAAACGTAGTTAAATGGGATGAAGCTGCTGATTTTGAAACTAAGCTAGAGAAAATCATTACTCAAAAGTGGATTTCTATTTTCCCTGAAGGTACTGAGGCTTGGGCTGAGT
>NZ_JBIILQ010000176.1:0-5906 GCF_044232565.1 Daejeonella sp.
TCTTCTAAGTATAGTTTGAATGGCTTCCGCAACCACAGGCCAGTTTGCTTCTAGGTCGGACGCTATGGCAGATTCATGAAGTAATAGTTTATTAAAACCTCTAAGTGTTGATTTTAAAGCGATTAAAGTATGTGCTAAAGGAACTCCAATATTTCTTAATACGGTTGAGTCGGTAAGATCACGTTGAAGTCTGGAGATGGGAAGTTTAGCGGCCAGATGTTCAAATATAGCGTTCGCCAGACCTAAATTGCCTTCCGAATTTTCAAAATCAATTGGATTAACCTTATGTGGCATAGCCGATGATCCAACCTCGCCAGCTTTGATTTTTTGTTTAAAATAATTCATAGATATGTAAGACCACATATCTCTATTCAAATCGATTAATATATTATTAATGCGTTTCATGGCATCGCAATGTGCCGCAAAATTATCGTAATGCTCAATCTGCGTGGTGTATTGTGAACGATTTAAATCCAATCGCTTGTTCACAAAATTATTGGCAAAGTCAGTCCAGTTTATTTCTGGATAGGCCACATGATGGGCGTTGAAATTGCCGGTAGCTCCACCAAATTTGGCAGAGAATGGAATATTCTGTAATTGAACCAATTGAGCCTCAATTCGTTCAACAAATACATGGAGTTCTTTTCCTAATAAAGTAGGAGAGGCGGGTTGGCCATGCGTATGTGCCAACATTGGGATTTTTGACCATTCGCTTACTCGCCCTTTTAAATGACTTAATAGTTCTTGAATAGCTGGTAAATAGGAATTTTGAACTGCTAGCTTAAATGAATGAGGAATAGCTGTATTATTAATATCCTGAGAAGTTAATCCAAAATGTATGAACTCTTTAAACTCATCTAAACCTAGTTCAGAGAACTTATCCTTAATGAAATATTCAACGGCCTTTACATCATGATTGGTTGTTTTCTCAATCTCTTTAACTGCCTCAGCGTCAGCATCATTGAATTTAACGTAAACAGCCCTTAAAGATTCAAAATGTTTTTTATCGAATGACTTTAATTGTGCTAAAGGCAACTCACATAGTGAAATAAAATACTCTATCTCCACATAAACCCTGAATTTTATTAAGGCTGCTTCAGAAAAATAAGATGATAATTCTTTCGTAGTATGGTGATAGCGACCATCAATAGGAGATATGGCAGATAATGCGGATAAATTCATGTCTTGTTTTTTGCAAAGTTAAGATTTTTGACCGATTTCTCATGATTTGACATTTGTCATCTGCTTGTATTTTTCTACATGTTTTAAAATAAATCATGCGGAAACTTTTGCGATACGAAAAGTTTCCATAGTTTTGCGCCATTAATTAATTTTCATTGGACGTAAGAGAATATATTATCGCGGAGTCGGACAAGCTTTTTTGCCAATATGGTTTTAAAAGTGTAACGATGGATGATATTGCCAAGCATTTGGGGATGTCAAAAAAGACTATCTACGCTCATTTTGCTGATAAAAATGAATTGGTAAATATCATTATCGAGCTCAAACTTAACTTGCAAAAATCCCTAATTATTAATTCTGTTGCTTTGTCTGATAATGCCGTTCATGAGGTATTCTTCAATCTTACCAACATGAAGGATCAATTATCAAATCTGAATCCAATCTTGTTTTATGATCTTCAAAAATATCATCCTCAGGCATGGGTATTTTTTAAAGAATTTAGACAAAAGGATTTATTTAGGGCTATTCATGATAATTTAATTCGGGGTATTGCAGAAGGTTTTTTTAGAAAGGACCTGAAAGCTGATATTTTAACGCAAATGCGCTTAGAGCAGATTGATTTAATCTTTAACAATTCATCTACTTACACTCACGGGAAATATGGCTTGGCGCAGGTTATGGCTGAGTTAACTGAGCATTTCCTTTATGGTATTTGCACACTTAAAGGACATAAACTAATAAATAAATACAAAGAAATAATTGAAGAAGAATAAAAATATGAATTATAAATATCTAAGCTTAACCATTTGTTTTTTTGCTGTCCTCTCAGCCAAAGCACAACAATCTGATACCTTAATTAGCTTTAGTTTGAAAGAAGCGATCGACTACGCACAATCGCATCAAGTTTCAATATTAAACGCAACAATTGATGAGGAAATTGCTAATAATACGGTTAAGAAAACAATCGGGATTGGTTTGCCCCAACTAAATGGAAATGTAAATTTCCAAGATTTCTTAAAGGTGCCAACGAGTTTATTACCAGGTGAATTTTTTGATAAGCCCGGTACTCAAGTCCCAGTTAGATTTGGCGTTCAATACCAATCATCTATCGGATTAGAGTTAAGTCAGCTATTGTTTGATGGTTCATATCTAGTTGGTTTAAAAGCATCTCAAACCTTCAAAGAGCTCTCGAATAAAAGCGTAAAACGTAATCGAATCGAAACTGCTGTAGCAGTAACTAAGGCTTATTATTCTGTTTTAGTAAGTAATGAACAGCTTAATCTTTTAGATGCCAACATGAATAGATTAAAGAAATCATTCAATGACACACAAGCTCTTTTTGCAAATGGCTTTGTTGAAAAGATTGATGTAGATCGTTTAAAGGTTCTCAGTAATAATTTAGAAACTGAACGCGAAAATGTAATCCGATTGTTGGAATTGAATGTGAACCTATTGAAATTTCAAATGGGTATGAACATTCAATCTAAATTAAAACTTAAAGATTCCATTGCCAGCCTACAGGTTGAAGAATCAATTGCTTTGGATGAAACCAGTTCTTATCAAAACAGAATTGAATATTCTTTGCTACAAACCCAGAAAAAAATCAACGAATTGGATGTTAAAAGGTATAAAAGTTTGTTTTTGCCCTCTTTGGTTGCATTTGGTAGCTCGCTGCAAAGTTTGCAGTCTCAAAAATTCAATAGCTTATTTGATAGAAGCTTCCCAACAACTGTGGTAGGTTTTCGTTTATCTGTACCTATTTTATCAGGAGGTATAAAAACATATCAAGTACGAAATGCAAAATTAGAAGTGCTGAAAACAGAGAACAGCCTTGTAAACCTAAAAAATGGAATTAATCTGGAAGTTGAACAGGCGCAAACAGTGTATAAAAATGGTTTGAAATCTCTTCAAAACCAAAAGCGAAATATGGAATTGGCGCAGGAGGTTTTGAGGGTATCTAAAATTAAATATGAGGAGGGCGTGGGTTCTAGTATTGAAGTAACCTCTGCTGAAACTTCTTTAAAAGAATCTCAAAACAATTATATCAATGCACTTTATGACCTTTTGATCAATAAAGTAAACGTTGATAGGGCATTAGGAAAAATAGTTTATTAATTAAAACTCAATAGCAGCTTAAAATATAAATAATGCTGTTTTAATAAAAATTCAAATAAAATAACAGATACATGAAAAAATTACTATTTATTGCTGGAGCATTGTTTTTGGCCTCTTGTGGTGGAAAAGAAACAGATAAGAAATCTGAGTTAGAGGCTTTAAAAAAGGAACGTAATAGCCTAAATGCTAAAATAGAAAAGCTTGAAAGTGAAGTTGGTATTGTTACAGCTGCTAGCGATATAAAGGATGTTAATTTATTGGAACTCTCAGAAAGTTCTTTTGAAAATTATTTAGAGGTACAAGGAAAGATTGACGCAGAAGAAAATGTGCAGGTAAATCCGGAAGCTCCTGGTGTAGTTACGGCCGTTTATGCTAACGTAGGTCAGAATGTGGTTAAGGGACAGGTTTTAGCTCAAATTGACGATCAAGTTTTGCGTCAGAGTATTTCTGAGCTTCAAAATTCTTTAGAGCTTGCAACAACTCTTTTTGAACGTCAAAAGAACCTTTGGAATCAAAAAATTGGTACTGAGGTCCAGTATTTGAGTGCCAAAACCCAAAAAGATGCTGCAGAACGTCGCATTGCAACTATGAAGTCGCAAATGTCGATGTACAAAATAAAATCACCAATTTCAGGAACAATCGATGCCATGGACCTTAAAGTAGGACAGGCGGTAATGCCAGGCATGTCAGGTATTCGCGTGGTAAACGCTAACAAATTGACTGCAAAGGCACAAATTGCAGAATCTTATGCTAGCAGAGTAAATCAAGGAGATAAGGTTCAAATTATCTTGCCAGATGTTCCAGATACAGTTTCAACAAAAATTTCTTTTGCTTCAAGAACGATAGATGCTGTGTCGAGAAGTTTTAATGTTGAAATAAAGCTGCCTTCAAATAAAAAATATCGTCAAAATATGTTGGCGGTCCTTAAAATAATTGATTATCAAAATGTTAATGCCCTAGTTATTCCTGTAAATGCAATTCAAAAGGCCGAAAATGGCGATTATGTGTTTATTTCCGAGAATGGTAAAGCAAAGCGTATAGATATTAAAACAGGCAAAATTTCTGAAGGTCGCGCTGAAATTTTATCAGGTCTCAAAGTTGGTGATCAGGTTATTGTCGCTGGAATGCAAGGCTTAAGTCCTGGTGATTCTATAAAGTCCAATTAATCAAGGTTATACATTATAAAATAAGATGAAAGACAATTTTAAAGAGTTTAAACCCTCTAGTTGGGCAATAGAAAACAGGACCGCTATTTATGTACTTACTGTTATTATTTCTGTTATAGGTTACTTTTCTTATGTAGGCTTGCCCAAAGAAAATTTCCCGGAGGTTATTATCCCTAAAATATTCGTACAGACTGTTTATCCTGGTACTTCTCCTGCAAATATGGAGAATTTGGTGACAAAACAGCTTGAAAAGCAATTGAAATCTGCTTCAGGATTGAAGAAAATCACTTCCAATTCATACCAAGATTTCTCTATAATTACCGCCGAATTTAATACCAATGTTGATATTAAGGATGCAAAGCAGCGGGTTAAAGATGCTGTTGATAAGGCAAGGCAAGATCTTCCCAATGATCTTCCAAATGAACCCAATGTTCAAGATATTAATTTATCGGACTTACCGATTATGTATCTTAATATATCTGGAGATTATGACCTAAAAAGTCTTAAAAAGTATGCGGATGATATTCAAGATCAGGTTGAAAGTTTAAAGGAGATTTCTGGTGTTGACATCATTGGTGCCTTAGAGCAAGAAGTTCAAATCAATGCCGATATAAATAAAATGGCTGCAGCTAGAGTATCATTCTCTGATATTGAACGCGCCATTGGATATGAGAATTTGACTATTTCTGGTGGTACCATCAAAATGGATGGTGTTCGTAGAACGTTAAACGTTAAAAAAGAATTTGCTAGTGCTGATGAAATTGCCAATTTAATCATCAAAACTCCTACAGGTTCTTCAATTTACCTTCGAGACCTTGCTGAAGTTAAAGATTCATTTAAAGAACAGGAAAGTTATGCGCGATTATACGGTAAGAATGTAATTACACTGAATGTTAAGAAAAGAAGTGGTGAGAATTTAATTGATGCGTCCGATAAAATTATTGCAATAATTGCAAAGATGAAGGATGGTCAATTACCTAAAAATTTAAATGTAACTGTTACAGGTGATCAGTCGAACAGGACAAGAGTTACTCTTCATGATCTTATTAATACCATCATTATTGGTTTTATCTTGGTAACAGTGATTTTAATGTTCTTCATGGGTATCACTAATGCTATTTTTGTTGCCTTATCAGTGCCTTTATCCATGTTCATCGCCTTTATGGCCATGCCAGCTTTGGGAGGAATAATGGGATTCAATTTTACCATGAATATGATGGTATTGTTCTCTTTCTTGCTGGGACTAGGTATTGTTGTGGACGATGCAATTGTGGTTATTGAAAATACACATAGAATTTTTGATAATGGGAAGGTGCCAATAAAAAAAGCAGCTAAAATGGCAGCTGCAGAGGTGTTCTTGCCGGTCCTCTCAGGTACATTGACAACTTTAGCACCCTTTGTGCCATTGCTTTTCTGGCCTGGGGTAATTGGGGAATTCATGTT
>NZ_JBIILQ010000177.1:0-5901 GCF_044232565.1 Daejeonella sp.
TACAAAAATACACAAATTTTAAATAATTATGCTTTGCGATAAACAGGCGAAATTAAAAATTCATTACTAGCTTAGCGACTTAATAAATGGGGATTGAGGTATTTTGTTCATATCGGCTATAAAGGAAGTAATTATTTCGGCTGGCAAAGGCAGCCCGATAAGCTCAGCGTACAAGAAATAATCGAAGTAAGCCTCAGTAAAATCTTTAAAAGATCCATAACAATTTATGGGTGCGGACGTACAGATGCGGGTGTTCATGCCAGCCAGTATTTTTTCCATATGGATATCGAAAAAGCATGGAACTTCGACTTGTTTTTTAGGCTCAACCGCATCCTTCCGGATGATATTGCACTATTTGACATTATTCCGGTGGAAGGTGAACCACATGCGCGATTTGATGCGATTCAAAGAACCTACGACTTTTTTATCCATACCTACAAAGACCCCTTTTTAAGTCAAAGTAGCTCACTTTATTTAAGGAAGGAATTTGATTTACAGCAAATGAGGAAAGCAGTTGACCTTCTCCCCAAATATGAAGATTACCGTGCCTTTTGTAAATCGCCAGATAAAAATGAACATACCATTTGCCATGTGTCTTCAGCGAAGCTTTTTGTTAATAAAAATGGAGATAGAATCCGCTTCAGCATCTCATCTAACCGCTTTTTAGGACGAATGATACGCATAATTGCACGTAAATTAATCGAAATCGGGGACGGTACCCTAAGTGTAGATGAGTTTGAAGGCCACCTAATAACAAGAAATATACCAGCTAAAATACTGCCAGCGCACCCGCAAGGACTTTTTCTTTCAAAAGTTAAGTATCCCTTCCTTGATTTAGAACCCAAAGCAAAATTCTTACATGCAGAAGATAGTGGGTATTGGACCGAAGTAATTGCATACCTCTAGTTTTATCATCAACTTACCTAAAAATAATTTTTTGTTCTTAAAATTTTTATGCAAAAACCATCTACAATCAAATATATTCGAATATAATTTTAACCTAAAATCACATGAAAAAAATACTCTTTTTATTAACTATGGCGTTATCGATTCTATTTTCTGAAAATAGCTCTGCACAACTTAAAATGCCACAATCGAGTAGCTCTCAAACAATTATTCAGGAATTCGGATTAGGTAGGGTAACTGTCAAATACTCCCGCCCGAATATTAAAGGAAGAAGTGTAGAAAAGGATTTGGCGCCTTTCGGAGAAGTTTGGCGCACGGGTGCAAATGATGCAACTGTCATCACATTTACCGATGCAGTTACCCTAGAAGGAAATCCTGTAGCAGCAGGTGAATATGCTCTTTTTACTATTCCAGGCAAAGATGAATGGACCATTATATTAAATAAAGAAACTAAACAATGGGGCTCTTATCAGTATAAACAAACGGAAGATGTTATACGATTTAAAGTAAAGCCCATTAAATTGAATGAGAAATCAGAAACTTTCAGCATTCAGTTCAGCAATGTAATGCCATCGATCGCTAATCTTGATTTAGTTTGGGATAATTTTAAAATATCCGTAAAAATGACTACTGATGTTGATGCAAAAGTGATGGCTAGTATTGATGAGGCAATGAAAACGGATAAAAAACCCTACTATCCTGCCGCAGTATATTATTTTGAAAATGGTAAAGATTTAAAGAGCGCATTGGAGTGGATTAGCATAGCAGAGGCTGGAGACCCCAAAGCACCTTGGTTCAAATATCAAAAAGCTAGAATTCAGTTGAAATCTGGAGATAAAACTGGCGCAGCAGAAACTGCTAAAGCGGGTATAGAAGCTGCAAAAGCGGTGAACAATGTTGAATATATTCGCCTTAATCAAAAAATTCTCACTGAAGCAACTCGTTAATTTTTACTAAAATATCTTTGTAAAGCCTTCAAATTGAAGGCTTTATTTTTTATATTACATTCAGATTTATTTAATCCTAAACGATAAATTATGAAATGGGCCTTTGCAATTCAACGTAAAATCCGGCTAGCCATTACACTAGCTATAATGATGTTAGTGATTATTTTATTGAGCCTTTGGGAGAGTTATAATGTGAATAAAATTTCCAAATCATTCCAATCCATTTATGATGACCGATTAATTCCTGCGGTAGACTTATATTTAATTTCTGGGCATATTCAGACAAAACGGAATAAATTGGTATCATTTCTTTTTACGGATGAAATAAAAATTGAGGAAATTAAAAAGGTGCTTTCTGCAGAAAACAAGCAACTTAATGTGCTGATAACCAAATATGAAAAAACATATTTGGTTAAAGCTGAAACAAATCACCTTCAAAATCTGAAAAAAAATTTAAAAACATTTGAACGCGACGAGCTTTTGGTAATTAACGCAAGCATAGAAAATAAAGAATTTGCAAGAAATTTATACCTCAATACAAGCATAAAACTATATGAGATTATTGATCAGGATCTAATCTTACTCACCCAAGTACAAACACAAATTGGGAAAGAGTTATTCGCCGAATCAGTTAAAAGCCAGTCGAGCTCTAGCCTCATTTCTCAAATGCAAATTGTGGTAGCAATCATTTTGGGAATAATTATTATGATTTTAATAATTACTGATAAACAGGTAATCCTAAAACAAGAGAAGTACAATCTTAATTAAGTAGAAAATCTATTCCCGATCGGTTTTTAGAGGAATTTTAAAACGCGTTCTAATATTTTCATTCAACAATCTTTGCCTGTAAAGTTCTCCGCCCGAATAATCCCGATTCAAAAATCATATCTAAGATTATTGCCCTTTTTAAATAAAGGCTTGAGATCAGTAAATATCTTACAATCCGCTGAAAAATAGATGAATAAAAGTATTTAGCTTTGCATCCTGACGCAATATTATTTTCATGCCGAAACATCATTGTTCCCTCCAATTAATTTTAACAGAATGCGCTCAATAAAAACTATTCTTTCATTCATTATTTTAAGTTTTGTATTTGCTATAAATAGTTCAGCACAAGAAAGTTATACTGTAAATGGAGTGGTAAAAGATTCCCTTTCAGGAGAGACTCTAATCGGGGTAACTTTAAAATTTAGTGGGGAAACGCAAGTGGGTACAAGCACAAATGCTTACGGATTTTTTTCTTATAAATTAAAGACAGGAACATACGATCTAAGCGTAAGTTATGTTGGCTACAGAACAATATTCAAAAAATTTAACATCAGTGCTGATACTAAATTGGATCTAAATATGGTTCCAGACAATGTTATTGATGAGATTGTAATTAGCGCCGAGAAAAGAAATGATAATGTGGTGAATGCACAAATGGGCCTAGCCAAAATTAACCTGAGTGAAATTAGAAATGTTCCAGTTCTTTTTGGAGAACGCGACATTCTGAAAACTTTGCAACTACTACCAGGTATAAAATCAGCTGGAGAAGGAAATAGTGGATTTTATGTGCGTGGTGGTTCAACCGACCAGAATTTAATTTTGCTAGATGAAGCACCTGTTTATAATGCATCACACTTATTAGGCTTCTTTTCTACTTTTAACTCGGATGCTATAAAAGATGTTAGTGTTTTTAAAGGGGGCATGCCAGCGCAATATGGGGGGAGATTATCATCTGTATTAGATATCCGGATGAACGATGGAAATAAAAAGGAATATACGGCTGAAGGAGGAATTGGTTTAATTTCTTCCAGATTAAAGCTTGAGGGCCCAATTGTTAAAGATAAAGGTTCATTCATGATTAGCGGTCGAAGAACCTATGCAGATGCCTTTCTTGCATTTTCTGGTGATAGTTCTATCAAAAATAATACCCTCTATTTTTATGATCTAAATGCCAAAGCAAACTATCAAATTGATGAAAAAAACACCCTTTATCTATCTGGATACTTTGGTCGTGATGAGCTCGGCCTGAGTGAAACTTTCGGTTTTGGGTGGGGAAATACCACAGCAACCTTAAGATGGAATCACTTATACAGTAACAGATTGTTTTCAAACACCTCTCTAATCTATAGCAATTACAACTATGTGATTGAGAACTTCTTAGAAGAAAATAATTTCAAAGTAAGCTCCTCTATTCGAGATTTTAACCTTAAGCAAGATTTTCAATTAGCTCTTAATAATAGGCATAATGTTCGCTTTGGAGTCGACCTGGTTCACCACACCATCGCACCCGGAGATATTACAGCCAGTGAGACGTCAAGCGTAAATGAAGTGACCGTTGAAAAGCGTAAGGGCAGTGAAATAGCAGCTTATATTTCTGATGAATGGGAGATGAATGATCGAGTTAATGTGGTTTACGGACTAAGAGCAAGTTCTTTTTTCCTGTTAGGCCCGGGTAATTTTTCTAATTATGATCAGGACGGAAACATTACTTCAAGCAAATCTTATTCACAAGGTGATCTTGTAAAAACCTATATTAATCTCGAACCTAGAATTTCGGCGAGTTATCAACTTAATTCATCGTCGTCCATAAAAAGCTCCTTTACCCGGAACACTCAGAATTTGCATCTCATGTCAAATTCTACTGCAGGCTCTCCCACCGACCTGTATATTATGAGTAGTAATAATGTAAGACCAGAAATTGCTGATCAGCTAGCCTTGGGTTATTTCAGAAATTTAAAGGATGATAATTACGAGTTTTCAGCAGAAGTTTATTACAAAATGATGCAGGGGCAGATTGAATACCGCAGTGGCACAGATCTACGTGGAAACAGAAATGTAGAAGCCGATCTTCTTTTCGGAGATGGTAGGGCTTATGGTATCGAACTGTTTTTAAAGAAACGTTTCGGAAAAATCAATGGATGGGTAGGTTATACTCTTTCAAAAACAGAACGCAAATTTAATGACATTGATGCCGGAAAATGGTTTCTAGCTAAACAAGATCGCACACATGATCTATCCTTGGTTGGTATTTATAAGGCAAGTGAGCGCTGGACATTTTCTTCCACTTTTGTCTACAATACCGGAAATGCAGTAACCTTCCCAGCTGGAAAATACCAGTTGAATGGAAATACTGCCTTTTACTACCCAGAGCGAAATTCGAACAGAATGCCTGATTATCATCGTCTCGACTTTTCAGCTACAAGGGAAGGAAAACCTAATAAAAAACTACAATCAAGTTGGTCATTTGGTCTTTACAATCTATACAATCGAAAAAATGCCTATTCAATAGATTTTAGAGATGATCCGGATGATAAGAGTAAAACTCAAGCCGTTAGAACAACCTTATTCGGCATCATCCCATCGATAACTTGGAACTTTAAGTTTTAACTTTATAAATTATGAACTTACAAAAAAGCCTTTCTCAATTAGTTAAATCTACAAAGCCAAAAGGTTTACTACCGCTTATAATAGGGCTATTTCTTTTTTCATCTTGTGAAAAAGTAATTGATCTGGATCTAAAAAATGCGGAATCAGTAATTGTAATTGAGGGTAATGTGAACGATCAATATGAAAATCAATACGTTAGAATTTCCAAAACCATTCCATTTAACACCTCAAACACATTCAATGGTTTTAAAGGTGCAAAAGTAACGCTTAGCACAGCTGGATCGGCTAGCATTAATTTTCCAGAAATATCAAATGGCCTTTATAAAAGTTCAGCATTTAAAGGTGTTCCCGGAAAAACCTATACACTTGAAGTATTGGCAGATGGAAAAGTGTATAGCGCAACATCCACCATGCCTTATCCCGTAGTTCCTGATTCGATAGGGTTTAAAAAACTCAGCTTTTTTGGAAATAAAAATATTTATCCCACAGTTTACTATAAAGACCCAGTTACTATTCAAAATCAATACCGATACATCCTTAAAATTAATGCTAAATTTCAATCGGATATTGTCTCTGAAGATCGTTTCAATGATGGAAATGATGTTTCAGATGTAATCATTTATGATGGTGACGATATTAAATCAGGCGATACAATTGATATCGAGATGCAATC
>NZ_JBIILQ010000022.1:0-19748 GCF_044232565.1 Daejeonella sp.
GAGCCTTTTACTAGTTTTTGTTTTGAAACACAACATCATTGTAACGCGGTTCATATTCCAGATTTTCCCTCTACTATCCTTCGTCCCGGAGAAGTTTATCGACATCAAACGAATTATTGTGTGAATGTTATGGATATTTATTCAATTCGTTGAAATTTCTTTTGAGTTAAATAGTTTAATAAAAAGAATCCAGCAGCTGTTATCATACAAATGGCACTGATTGTCCACCAATAGAGTGAGTAGCCTCCATAATTAACTAGAAATGAGCCATATAGCGGACTAATTATTTGGGCTACCGACCAAGAAATGGTATAAAGAGCGGCATATTCTCCACGATTTTTATCGTTAGACCTGCTGGTCCAAAAAGTATTCATAAAGGGCATGGAGAACATTTCACCAAAAGAGATGAAAATGGTTGAAATAATAGCAACCATGGCTAGAGCTGGAAGAATATCTAATAATGCAAAGGCAAAACCTGTTATAATGGTGCCAATTCCAATAAAATATAAGGGAGGTTTTTTCCCATCAATTTTATTAATTAAAAGCATTTCAAAACCAACAATGAGTAAGCCATTCATGGCCATTAAACCTCCAATAAATTGTTCACTCAAGTTCCATTCAGATTTATAGAAAAGAGGTTGAAAGGTAAATAATTGAAAAAAACAAGACGCGAATAAAGTACTCAATATAATGAATGCAAGATATAATTTATCTCGGTAGGCTGATTTAATTATTGGATTATCTTGTTTTTCTGAATCAGTTTTTACTTTTTTTATAGGGGGCAATAATTTTATAAGAATAATGGCAGCAAGTATATTGGTGAAGCCATCCACAAAAAATAATAAATGGTAATCTATGGATGCCAAAAATCCTCCTATTGCTCCACCAAAAGACCAACCTAGGTTTATAGCCATTCTATTTAAAGAATAGGAACGTGTACGAGTTTTTTCTGTACTATAATGTGCTACTGCGGAAGAATTTGCAGGTCTGAAACCTTCATTACACATGCTTAAAATAAATGTTCCAATAGACAGACTCATAAAAGTTTCAAGGAAGGCGAGAGAAATGAACATAAGTCCTCCGGTAATTAATGCGCCAACCTGCAAATAGTAAAATCCAATCTTATCTGTGATTTTACCACCTATAAACGCACCAAACACAGAGCCTAGTCCGAATAAGGCCATTACCGTACCCGCTTGTACTATGCTGAAGTTTAATTTTTGAGTACAATAAATGGTTAGAAAGGGAATAACCATAGTCCCGCTACGGTTAATAAGCATAACAAGAGCTAAATACCAATTCTCTTTACTTAATCCTGAAAAGGCTTTTTTGTATATATTGAGGGTATTTTTTAACACAGATCAAAGATAGATTATTGGAATAAGTTTTACGATAATTTTAAAGAAATGAATTAAAACATCATAAATTTATTCTGCTGTTTAGAAAAATTTCCCACCATTTTAACAGTTATCAACAAATCTTCTAATAAACTTTTAATCCATTAACTTTATTCTTTTAAAATTTAAAGATTTGTCGAAGAAGGTTGAACAGAAGGAAACCCCTTTAATGCTGCAGTACAATACAATCAAGGCTAAATACCCTGGTGCATTGCTTTTATTTCGTGTTGGTGATTTTTATGAAACATTTGGGGAAGACGCTGTAAAAGCATCTGGAATTCTCGGAATTGTGCTTACCAAACGTGGAAATGGTTCTGGTACACATATCGAATTGGCTGGTTTTCCGCATCATTCTTTAGATACTTATCTACCAAAATTGGTAAGAGCGGGACAGCGTGTTGCTATTTGTGATCAATTAGAGGACCCTAAAACGACTAAAACTATTGTTAAACGCGGTGTTACCGAGCTTGTAACGCCAGGGGTTTCATATAGTGATCATATTATTCAGCAGAACAGAAATAATTATTTAGCATCTCTTTATTTTGAAAAGAATTCCTTCGGAATTGCATTTATTGATATTTCAACTGGTGAATTTTTAGTTGCACAAGGAAATGCAGACTATATTGACAAGCTTCTTCAAAGTTTTAAGCCTAGTGAAGTAATTTTTCAAAAGAGCAGACAGCGAGATTTTACAGAAACCTTTGGTGATCGCTTTTATACGTATCACCTCGATGACTGGGCTTACAGTGGCGATTATGCTGCTGAGTTTCTGTTGAAGCATTTTGAAGTGAAATCATTAAAAGGCTTCGGCATAGATAAATTCCCATTGGCCATTACTGCGGCAGGTGTGGCACTTCATTATTTAAATGAAACAGAACATCGCAATCTTCAACATATTTCTTCAATAGCTAGAATTGAAGAAGATCGCTATATGTGGCTCGACCGATTTACGATTCGAAATTTAGAGTTAATTGGTTCTTCCAACGAAAATGCAGTTAGTCTGGTTGATGTTTTGGATCAAACCTGTTCACCTATGGGGGCTCGTTTACTTCGTCGCTGGATAATTATGCCACTAAAAGAGTTAAAACCTATTCAGGAGCGACTTGATGTAGTTGAGTTTTTAATGAATCAAGACGATCTGCGTGAAAAACTTTTGTATGAATTGAAACAGATCGGTGATCTGGAAAGGCTAATCTCTAAAATTGGGCTTCAAAAGGCTAATCCAAGGGAAGTGATGCAGTTGAAACGTGCTTTATATGCCATCTTCAATTTGAAAGATCTTTGTCAAAATGCTGATAATTACGCTTTAAAAATGATTGCAGAACGGTTAAACCCATGTTTACTTATTCGTGAAAAGATTGAAAAGGAGTTAAATCCAGATCCTCCAGTTCTGATTATTAAGGGTAATGTGATTGCTGATGGGGTAGATGAGGAGCTCGATCGATTAAGAAAAATTGCCTTTGGAGGAAAAGGATATCTTTTGGAAATACAAAAGCGGGAAGCTGAAATTACCGGCATTCCCTCATTAAAAGTGGCCTTTAACAATGTTTTTGGTTATTATTTAGAAGTAACACATACTCATAAAGATAAAGTTCCTGCAGATTGGCTCAGGAAACAAACTCTAGTTAACGCTGAGCGATACATTACACCTGAACTAAAGGAGTATGAAGAACAAATTCTTGGTGCCGAAGAAAAAATATTGGTCCTTGAAACTCGACTTTACAATGAGCTAACTTACGCTTTATCGGAATTTATTAAACCGATTCAGCTTAATGCTCAATTAGTTGCGCAGCTTGATGTTCTTCTTAATTTTGCCACTTTGGCCATTAAAAATTATTATGTCAAGCCAATAATTGATGAAAGCAGCCTAATTGATATTAAAGGTGGAAGGCACCCTGTAATTGAGAAAAACCTTCCCCCAGGTGAAGAATACATTACAAATGATGTGTTTTTGGATAGTGATACTCAGCAAATTATTATTATCACCGGACCAAACATGTCGGGTAAATCGGCTTTGCTGAGACAAACCGGATTGATTGTTTTAATGGCACAAATGGGTTGTTTTGTTCCAGCTAAAGAGGCCCTGATAGGAATTGTTGACAAAATTTTTACGCGTGTTGGTGCATCAGATAACCTAAGTACCGGTGAATCAACTTTCATGGTTGAGATGAATGAAACAGCGAGTATTTTAAATAATTTATCGCCAAGAAGCTTGATTTTAATGGATGAAATCGGTCGCGGGACAAGCACCTATGATGGTATATCTATCGCTTGGTCAATTGCTGAATTTCTTCATAATCACCCAACGGCGCAAGCTAAAACCTTGTTTGCTACACATTATCATGAATTAAATGAGCTAACCAATTCATTCAGCCGTATTAAGAACTTTAATGTTTCAGTTAAGGAGCTCTCTAATAAGGTTATTTTTCTCCGAAAGCTGGTCCCAGGTGGAAGTGAGCATAGTTTTGGAATTCATGTCGCAAAAATGGCTGGAATGCCCCAAAAATTAGTTGCTCGTGCAAATGAAATTCTTAAACGGCTTGAGCAGGAACGAACTGGTGGTGAAGATATTAAAGATAGCCTTAAAAAGGTTCAAAAACAGGCCTATCAATTACAAATGTTCTCCATAGATGATCCAGTTTTACTCAAAATTAGAGATATGTTGAACAATCTTGAAGTAAATACACTAACTCCAGTTGAAGCCTTGATGAAATTGGATGAGATTCAAAGGGTGTTGAAGTCTTAGTAGGTAGTAGTTAGTATTTAGTAATTATATGTGAGATATTAGATGTGAGACATTAGATATGAGACTATGGATATGAGCGTTCCTGTGGTTGGTTTTTTGACCATACCACCTTTTTCTTGTGCTTAGTCTAGATACTAAATTTCTTCATTGTACTTACTCTTTGCTCCTTATTACTTGCTCAAAACATTCCAATTGTGAATTATCACCAAATCCATAAAAATTCTCTATTATATTCAGTAATTTTATAAAATATTGATACACCAGGTTTTTATGAGCAACAACAAAGGCGATTACACATTCTGGATGAAATATAAACGCTTTGCCAGCACAGAAATATTAATGTATCTCATTATGGTAATTGGGATACTTTTGGGAATTATAATCTTTAGTTAATTATATGAAATTAAATTTAAAACGTCCTCTTGCTTTCTTTGATTTAGAAACTACTGGTGTAAACGTTGCTTCTGATCGTATCGTTGAAATATCAATTTTGAAAGCCTTGCCGGATGGCACTGAAGATGTTAAAACATTGCGAATTAATCCAGTTATTCCTATTCCACTTGAGTCATCTTTGATCCACGGTATCTACGATGAGGATATTAAACATGCTCCAACATTTAAACAGGTAGGTGAAGACTTAGCCAGATTTTTAGACGATTGTGACCTTGCAGGTTATAATTCTAATCGCTTTGATATTCCTGTATTAATGGAAGAGTTTTTACGCAATGGAATTGATTTTGATATTGACAACAGACAATTTGTGGATGTTCAGAATATTTTCCATCAAATGGAACAGCGTACATTAAAGGCTGCCTACCAGTTCTATTGTGGTAAAAATATTGAAAATGCTCACTCAGCTGAAGCGGATATTAAAGCTACCTATGAGGTTTTAAAAGCGCAGATCGAGAAGTATGAAAATATGGACTGGGAGGATAAAAAAGGGGTTGTTACTAAGCCTGTTCAGAATAATATAGAGGCTCTGCATAAATTTACAAATCTTAATAAACCGGTAGATTTTGCTGCCAGAATGGTTTATAATGAAGATGGCGTGGAAGTAATTAATTTTGGAAAGCATAAGGGAAGGGCTGTAGAAGATGTTTTTCAGTCTGAACCTAGTTATTACAACTGGATGCTTAATGGTGATTTCCCACTTTATACCAAAAAATGTTTGGAGAAGATCTGGAACCGCATGAATGCCAAGAAAGAGCAATTGCGTAATGAAAGGCAAGCTGCAAATGCCGCCGCTCGACCAGAACCCCTTAATTCTCAAAAACCTAAGGAAGAAGCAAAGCCCCTTAATACAGATATGCTAGAGCAGCTGAAGATGAAATTTGGGAAGTAGGTAGGAGTTGTTAGTTATCAGTTGTCTGTTATCAGTTGACGGTTATCAGTTGTTAGTTATCAGTTGACGGTTATCAGTTGACTGTTATCGGTTGACGGTTATCAGTTGACGGTTATCAGTTGTCTGTTGTCACTTAGGTTTCTTAGGCAAACAACACTATTAAAACCCAATTGGGTAGTACGGATTACTAATTACCCCTTCATCGCTTAAAAGCGGATGCAAAATTTCAGATTTCAGAACTCTTTGAATAGTAGTTTTTTTTTCATCAACCCAAACTTTGTTCAGAACTAATCTTATTCCGTGGCTATAGTCTACGTGGATAGTCGAATGTCCGTTGTATAATGGCTGAATTACTTTTCCATCCGGCTCATGCCATCCATAGATTACTACTCGAATAAGGCCTTTTTCATTGACTATTTTATTGGAAATCACCACATCCTTTTTATTTCCTGACACCAGACTCCCGTTTGGAAATTGTTTAAAGCTACTTTTCCTTTGTTCTTGAACCATTAAATTATGTTTTTCAAAAACTGGAATTGTAACCATTTCCTTGGATGGAGGAATTGGTTGTGGCAGCATTTTTACGCTTGCATTTTGGTGAATTTGATTTGAAATTTTACGTGTCGGCAGACTGCTTTTTAAATATTTAGCTAATTTTTGGGCTAATTGAGGTCGCATAGGGCAATAAAAATAATCGCTTTCATTTCCAATAGCCAGAAAATCGGGGATTACGTAATATCTAATTGTATGCTGATTATTATTAATTAATAAAGTATCTCTAATTTCTACTATTTTCCGATAAAAATCGGGAATGTTTCCTGTCTTGATTTCTTTTAAAATTATCTTTTCTCGTTCATCCAGACTCATACTTGTATCTCGAATACTTTTTGAGAATTCAGATCCAGATAAAGCATTTAATGGACGCTTTTTAATTTTTAAATTTTGACTGAAACAAAAAAATGGAATAAAGAAAAAGATGCCAATTATTGTGTTTTTCATTTTTTACTCATTTGAATATAAAAAATCAATGTTTTTCTTCAAACCGGCATATTTAGTACGCTTAACAGCCGAATTTTTAAATACTTTCTTAAAGGTTTCTTCTGTAATTTCTTGCCATTCTTTTTGGGATAAGTCTAAAATTCCTTCATGTGGGTTAAAGCTAGGTTCTGTGTGGAGAATGGAAAATTTATTCCAAGGACAAACATCTTGGCAAATATCGCAGCCGAACATCCAATTATCCATTTTTCCTTTAAACTCTTTCGGAATTTCATTTTTTAGCTCTATGCTGAGATATGAAATACATCGACTCCCATCAACCACATAAGGAGCTATGATTGCATCAGTAGGGCAGGCATCAATACATTTGGTACATGTTCCGCAATAATCTTTGCTAGGTTCTTCATCATAATCTAGTTCTAAATCAATGATTAATTCAGCCAAAAAGAAAAATGAACCAGCTTTTTTATTGATTAGATTTGAGTTTTTGCCAATCCATCCCAAACCAGCCCTTTTTGCCCATACTTTGTCGAGAACAGGTGCCGAATCAACAAAGGACCGGCCATTTACCTCGCCAATTTCTTGACGGATGAATTCAATTAATCTTATTAGTTTCTCCTTAATGACTTTATGATAATCATCTCCAAAGGCGTATTTGCTGATTTTTGGAGCCTTAGAATCCTCTTGTTTTTGATCTGTATAATAATTGAGAGCTAAAGAAACAACCGATTTAGCGCCATCAACTAGTTTACGAGGATCGAGGCGTTTATCGAAATGATTTTCCATATAACTCATTTCGCCATGATGATTATTTTGGAGCCAATTCTCAAGTCGTGGAGCCTCTTCCTCCAAAAAAACTGCTTTTGAAATACCACAAGCCATAAAACCTAAGCGATTGGCCTCTGTTTTTATCAATTGGCTATATTTTGTGCTATAACTAGTCATTTTTTTACAAAGGTAGCTTCTAGCAAATTAAAACATTTGATTTGAAGGCTTGCTATTTTATTAAAATGAGATATGAGATATGAGATATGAGATACGAGATACGAGATTTGTGATTTGAGACGAAAACCCAATCTCATATATAGTGTCTCATAACTATTGCCTAGCGTCTAATGTCTATTGTCTCACATCTCATATCTCCTATCTAGATTCCTAAAACAACTTACCAGTTTGCCCAGATTTTACTCGCCCGAGATGTTTATATGCAATTTCAGTACACTCTCTTCCTCTGGACGTACGCATGATATATCCTTCTTGGATTAAGAAAGGTTCATAAACTTCCTCAATTGTGCCTTCTTCCTCACCAACGGCTGTGGCAATGGTTTTTAATCCCACAGGGCCACCCTTAAATTTGTCGATGATGGTTATAAGGATTTTATTATCCATTTCATCCAGACCATGCTCATCCACATTTAATGCGTTTAAGGCATATTTAGCTATTTCGGTGTCTATCTGACCAGTACCTTTTATTTGGGCAAAATCACGTGTACGACGCAAGAGAGCATTGGCAATACGAGGAGTTCCGCGACTCCTGCGGGCAATTTCATAGGCTCCTTCTTCTGATATTTCAGTTTTAAGGATTTCTGCTGATCTTAAAACAATGGTGGTTAATAGTTTTGCATCATAATACTCTAAGCGACTATTAATACCAAAACGAGCTCTGAGAGGAGCAGTAAGTAATCCTGACCGTGTTGTAGCTCCAACCAGTGTGAATGCGTTTAATGAAATTTGAACAGAGCGTGCATTAGGGCCCGTCTCAAGCATGATATCTATCTTGAAGTCTTCCATTGCAGAATAGAGATATTCTTCAACCAGCGGACTTAAACGGTGTATTTCATCAATGAAAAGAATGTCCCCTTCTTCTAAATTAGTCAATAAGCCAGCTAGATCTCCTGGCTTATCCAAAACTGGTCCTGAAGTAATACGAATATTAACTCCCATTTCATTCGCAATAATATGCGATAAGGTAGTCTTTCCTAGTCCCGGAGGTCCATGTAAAAGCACGTGGTCAAGTGCTTCACCTCTAAGTTTAGCGGCTTGAACAAAAATTCGCAGATTAGCTAAAATTTTATGCTGTCCTGTAAAATCTTCAAAAACTTGTGGGCGCAGCACTTTTTCTATCTCCCTTTCTACGGGTGAAAGATTTTCTTCTGCGGGATCTAAGTTTTCGTTCATTTTTTGACAAAGTTAAATAAGTGTATAAAGATAAAAATTGCTTCTTAGTATCAAGAATCTATCTTTCTGGAATAATTTCTAAAAAAGCTACTTAGTTTAATTTGAATGACCCCTAAAAATGCTTCTCGGAATATTTTAGTACTCATTTTTGAGGTTCCTTCCGTTCGGTCGGTAAAGATAATGGGTACTTCAACCACCTCAAAGCCATACTTTATAGCGGTAAATTTCATTTCAATTTGAAAGGCATAGCCGATAAATCTTATTTTATTTAGCGGGATAGTTTCTAAAACAATACGTTTATAACACTTAAATCCTGCCGTTGCATCTTGAATGGAGATTCTTGTAATAAATCTTACATAAACTGATGCGAAATAGGACATTAAAACCCTACTCATTGGCCAGTTTACCACATTAACTCCTTTGATGTACCTAGATCCAATGGATAAATCAGCACCATCTATGCAGGCAATTTTCAATTTTATTAGATCTTCAGGATTATGAGAAAAATCAGCATCCATCTCAAAAATATAGTCATAATGACGCTCTAGAGCCCATTTAAAGCCATGGATATAAGCAGTTCCTAAACCAAGCTTACCCTTACGTTCCTCAATATGAAGTAAATCTTGATATTCTGCCTGCAGCTTTTTTACAATATCAGCGGTGCCATCAGGTGACCCATCATCAACAATTAGAATCTGAAAAACATCAGGAAGTGAGAAAACCTTTCGAATAATATTTTCGATGTTCTCTTTCTCATTGTAAGTTGGAATTATAACAAGGCTATTGGACATAAAAAATATTAAAAATGATTTATTTGTTTTCTATTCAATTCCATGCATTTTTTTCTTTAAAATATTCTTAAGTAGTATTAAAACAATACCTGCAGCTCCAGTGGCTACAACAAATATGGTAAAGAAGCCAGATAATGAGGATGTTTCTGCAATTGAATCCATGAAGCTTGCCATAAATCCGCCAATATAATTAGCGAGTGCTGTAGCACCAAACCATATACCAAACATTAATCCAACATATTTTTTCGGGGATAATTTACTGATATAAGATAATCCGACAGGAGAAACACAAAGCTCACCCATGGTATGGAATAAATAGGCTAAACATAACCAAATAATACTCACTTGAGCCAATTTAGCACCATTTGGTATTGCTAAAGATCCAAAAACTAAGGCTCCGAAACCCACAGCAACCAAAAGTAAACCTAAAGCAAATTTTACGGGACCTGAAGGACTGAATTTACTCGAAGAGAGCTTCATCCATAAGGCAGAAAATACTGGTGCGAGAAGGATGATGAACAATGAATTTAAGGTTTGAAACCAAGATGCAGGAATTTCTAATGCCTGATCATTAAACTGTCTGTTCAGCATCCAAATAGCTAGAGACCACATCGTTACAACACTTAAGCCCATTGCAAGAACTGTAATGCGATATGTTTTTCCAATTCTTGAAGCCATATTTACCCAAAGCCAGGTTAGAACCGCCAATGGAACAACAGTTATGATTGTATTGATGATTTTGAAGGTGTTTGCGGCAAATCCGGGACTTAAAGTTCTATCGGTATAATCTCTGGCATATAAATTCATTGATGATCCAGCTTGTTCAAAAGCTAACCAGAAAAAGATTGTGAAAAATGAGAAGACACCAATTACAATTAAACGATCACGATCAATTTTTGATAGGGGCTCATTGCTAATCGCTAAGTTTTCTGCTTCAGTCTTTTTCAAGGGTCTTTCTCCAATTTCCCCGAAAAACTTACGAGCAAACCAAAATTGAATCAAACCTAAAAACATAAAGATTCCAGCTAAACCGAAACCATAATGCCATCCAACCGACTCGCCAATGTAACCACATAATAAAATTCCTAAGAAAGCTCCTGTATTAATACCCATATAGAAAATGGTGTAGGCAGAATCTTTTAATAAACTTCCATCAGGATAAAGCTGACCCACCATGGATGAAATATTTGGTTTAAAGAAACCATTGCCAATAATTAAAAAAGCACAACCTAAATAAAATGCAGGAATGGCATCAACAGCCAAAACAACATGACCTATAGTCATTAAAATAGCTCCAATTAAAATAGCTTTTTTATAGCCCCAGAGCTTATCAGCTATGAGCCCCCCAATAATTGGAGTAATATAAACCAAACCCGTATACCACCCATAGAGCATACTTGCATCAGCTCTACTCCAGGCTTGTCCACCGTCGGCAAGTGAAGCCGTTAGATATAAAACAAATAGCACGCGCATTCCATAATAACTGAAGCGCTCCCACATTTCTGTGAAGAATAAAATGAAAAGACCAAGTGGATGGCCAATCAATGATTTTTGTTGTAATTCCATATTAGTAGGTAATTGGTTTTAAATTTTTATTTTTTTTAGTGTTTGGTATATTAAAAAGTTCAATTATAATTAATTTTTACTAAAATTGATGCTTTATATATTCTTAAATAAATAAAAATGACTGTTCAAACTGCCCTTATAACAAATGATGCTGTTGTTCTCGGAATACTAATGAGTATTCTTGGTTTGGTATTTTGGACTTCACAAAGTAATCACATTATTTTTAAGAATCTATATAAATTTATTCCACCAATATTACTTTGTTATTTCTTGCCTGGATTATTAAATTCTACAGGGATTATATCAGGTTCAGAATCAGTACTTTATTCTATCGCCTCAAGATATTTACTTCCTGCAAGTTTAGTGCTTTTTACTCTAAGTCTTGATTTGAGGGAAATTTGGAAATTACGTAAAAAGGCAGGTTTGATGTTTATTACTGCTTCTATAAGCATTATGCTTGGTGGTCCGGCGGCTGTTTTTCTAGTTTCTCTTTTTGCACCTGAAATTGTTGGTGGGGTAGGACCAGAGGCTATTTGGAGAGGTTTGAGTACAGTTGCGGGTACTTGGATTGGGGGAGGTGCAAATCAAGCTGCGATGTATGAGATATTTAAGCCTAGCCCGGATTTATTTTCTGCAATGGTGGCTTTAGATGTATTTATTTCTTACTTATGGATGGCCTTATTGCTTTTCGGTGCGAGCAGAAATTTAGCAATTAATAGATTCTTAAAAGCCGACGATCAGTCTGTAACGGAAATAAAAGATAAAATTGAAGCTTATCAGCTTGGTATTATGAGGATTCCTAAAATGGAAGATATTATTCTAATTTTAGCAATAGCTTTTGGAGTAACGGGGATTGCTCACTTTGGTGCTGATAATATTGCCCCTTGGATTACTCAAAACGCACCATATCTAAGCACCTTTAGCTTAACTTCTGGATTTTTCTGGCTTGTAATTATAGCCACAACCTTAGGCATGTTATTATCTTTTACTAAGTTGAGGAACTTGGAAGGTGCCGGTGCCTCAAGAATAGGTAGTGTTTTGCTATATGTTCTAATTACTACTATTGGAATGCAAATGAATATTATGTCAATTTTAAATAAGCCAGGTGTTCTTATAGTTGGCTTAGTTTGGATATTGATTCATATTATAGTAATTTTTATAGTTGCAAAGTTTACTAAAACACCATTTTTCTTCTTAGCTGTTGGAAGTATGGCAAATATTGGTGGGCCAGCATCAGCTCCTGTAATAGCTAGTGCATTTCACCCTTCTCTTGCTCCAATTGGAGTTTTATTGGCAGTTTTTGGTTATTTTATTGGAACCTATGGAGCCTATATTTGCGGATTAATGATGCAAGCTGTATCACCATAAGTATATTTAAATTTTAAAACTGAATATTATAGATCTTTCATCTTTTTTGGATCATTGAAATTATCATCTTGATCTGTAGGATTATTTTTTAATTCCAAATCGGATATAAACTTCCATCTTCCATTTAAAAGTTTAAACCCGTCATATGAGAAATCTGGTCCGTAAAGTTCATATTTACCTTTTAATTTGGGGTCTGGTGGAGCTAAATGATCGAAAACAATGCTATTCTCGCTAGCATTATAGTTTAAAAACATACTCGCTCTTCTGTCATATTCGAAAATGATTCGTTTTTTACCCATATTGTCTGGATCATCATCAAATACAGGCATTCCAAAGTAGGCCTTCCCATCCTTAAAATGCAATATTTCAATTAATTTTTTAGTTGATTGTATCGTATGTCCCTTCCATCCAAGTAGCACATAATATGGGTTTTCTGCGTTTTTTAATACCGGTATTACCTTGTAATATTGTGCACCATACCACTTGTCATTGCTATAAATGCTGTCGGCAGCATTCTTTAACGATGAACTATAATCGACTAAAGGAAACATTTCAAGCTGCCCATTAGGAGTATTCATTTGAATGGTTCCATAATATCTATAACTTCCATCATCGTTCATTACATGCCAAGTTAAAATTCTAAATTTCTGATCTGGAGCATTTTGTATGGAGATGCTTTTTAATGCATCGAATGGGAATTGGTATGAAAATGGAATTTTTAGCGCCGATACTAAAGTTTTGATCAGTTTATAACTTGCATTATACCTTTGGGGTTCAATGCTATCATTAATCATATTGAAACTAATTTCTTGAAGGCTATCTTGAAGTGCTATTAGTTTTTGTCTACCGGAATTATCTAAAGCTTGGCCTTCTACTTTTGTGTTAACAAAAAATAAAAGGCCAATAATCAGTATGAATTGCTTCATGAATTATTATTGTAGGTTTTCAATTATTAGAGCGCTTGCGCCTCCACCACCGTTGCAAATTGCAGCTAAGCCAATTTTGGCCTTGTTTTGTTGAAGTACATTAATTAGTGTAACAACTATTCTAGCTCCAGAAGCACCTAGTGGGTGTCCCATGGATACTGCCCCTCCATTTATGTTTACTTTAGATGGATTAAGGTTTAATATCTGGTTATTTGCCAATGAAACAACAGAAAATGCTTCATTAATCTCAAAATAATCTACGTCATCAGATATTAATCCAGCACGTTTTAAAGCAATGGGTATGGCTTTTGAAGGACTAGTAGTAAACCATTCAGGGGCTTGTTGTGCATCAGCATAAGAAATGATACGTGCCAAAGGTTTTAAACCAAGCTCATTTGCTTTTTCCTTACTCATTAATACTAAAGCTGCCGCACCATCATTTAAAGTGGATGCATTAGCAGCAGTAACAGTCCCATCTTTTTTAAATACCGTTTTCAAAGATGGAATCTTATCAAATTTTACAGCATTTACTTCTTCATCGTCTGCAATTGAAATTATATCACCTTTTCTATCTTTAATTTCTATAGCTACAATTTCATTTTTGAATTTACCAGCGCTTTGTGCGGCCTGCGATCTTTTATAGGATTCTATAGCATAGTTGTCTTGGTCTTCGCGACTGATTTTACATTCGCTGGCACATAATTCGGCTGCCGAACCCATGTGATAGTCGTTATATACATCCCAAAGTCCATCTTTTACTAAACCATCGATTATCTTGCCATCACCCAAGCGATAGCCATTTCTTGCTTTATCAAGGTAATAAGGAACATTACTCATACTTTCCATACCACCAGCTATCACTATATCGTTTTGCCCTAAAGCGATACTTTGAGCAGCTAGCATAATTGCTTTTGTACCCGAAGCACAAACTTTATTTATTGTTGTAGCAGGAACATCAGGTAAACCAGCAAATTTGGCTGCCTGTGTGGCTGGTGCTTGTCCGATGTTTGCAGATAAAACATTTCCCATGTAAACCTCCTGAACTTGCCCAGTTTCAATACCTGCACGTTCAACAGCTGCTTTTATTGCCATTGCTCCTAGCTGACTAGCGCTAAGCGAAGACAAAGATCCACCGAAACTACCTATGGGCGTTCTTACTGCTGATATAATATAAACTTCTTTCATTTTAGGTTAATTAATTAGTAGGTGCAAGTTAAGGATTTAGGAATAGGGTCTGCTTTTTTAACGTGATTTCAACTAATTTCTTACGATTCATTAACATTTCTTTAGAAAGATAATAATGATGCCAATAATTTTGAACTGATTGAAATAGTTAATCTCCTTGCTATGTTTTTATATTATTGAGTGTCTTTGAATGAGGTGCCATTAAAACCTTGAACTGAATCAGGTAGGGCATTAAGATTTATTTCACTATTATTTAAAGCCATGTAGGTTTTATAGGTAAAATTCAAGGATCTACGCTTTGGAATTTCAATAATAGAATAGGTTTTAAGTGCCTCATTCGTATTTCCTATCAATTTTCTTGGTCCGTCACCAATGCAACCTGCATTTAAAAAACGAATTCCCTCTTTTATAGCAGGGTAAAAAGCGTGCTGGTGACCACTAATGTAAAGATCAATTTTATGTTTTTTGAAAAATTTCAATGCAGTTTCTGGGTCTTCGTTTACTTCTCCCACTTTGTTTTTACTGTCTACAATGGCATATAACGGTAAATGCCCAATTAGTATTCTTAATCGTGCTTTTTTAGCCTGCTTTGAGGATAGTTGTGTTTCCATCCACTGATATACTTCCTTATTTATTTTAGCACCTGCTGCATCCCAACTTATAAAAAGAACATTATTTTTAATATAACTGTAATAAAATGGGTAATGACTTGAATCCACAAAATTTAAACCACTTGCTTCTTTATTTTCAGTCCAAAATTTTTGCGACAGTTTACGATCTGTTAAGTAAGAAGGGGAGGCATCATGGTTTCCCAAAGTAAATCCAAAGGGGATGTTTAGTTTATTTATTGGATTAAGAACTGTGCTCTTAAAGCTGTCCCACATTGCATTAATGTTATCTTCAGATAATGAAGATTTTTGCCCTGCTACCATGTCTCCACCGCATAAAATGATGTCGGGTTTAATTTGATTTAATTGACCGATAACTGATTTTACTTCATCGCTATAATTTATGGATCCATAGCTTGAATTTAGGTCAGATATGACACAAATTTTTAAGGATTTGTTCTTTTTATTCGTATTGTTTATTGGCAAATCCTTTCTAGAACACCTGTTTTCTGCTGTAGAAAATGAACTTAAAAGCAAAATGAATAGGATGCCTAAAAGGTAATTTGAATAGTTTTTTTTCATTAGTAAATATTTATACTCAAATCTAATTATTTGTAATGATCGAATATTAAATAATTCAAATACATTGGAATGAATTATAATCCATATTCATCGATCGGTTTAACTATTTTTGTGAATCAAATTAATTAATAAGCTGAATGATTTTTGATACTTATTACATATTGATTGCGTTTTCAGTGCTAGTGATCTTATCCTACTTTTTTAATATTATCGCTGACCGATTAAAAGTCCCATCTGTTATACTTTTAATTATTTCGGGGATTTTATTTAAAATTGGCGCTGACTTTATTCAGTTTGATTTTCCTGTATCTAGAACGGTTCTTGAAATTTTAGGGGTAATGGGTTTAATATTGATCGTTTTAGAGGGCTCTTTAGATCTCAAAATTACCATTGATAAACGACAAATAATTAAGAAATCTTTATTAGCAGCAACTCTAATGCTATTTTCAACCACCGTGGCTATTGCTATAATTCTTGGTTATACACTTGATATGTCTTTTAAGCAATCATTGCCATATGCAGTAGCTATGGGTGTAATTAGCAGTGCAATTGCCATTCCAAGTGTTAATAAACTAGAAGCCAATAAGAAAGATTTTATCATTTATGAATCAAGTTTTTCTGATATCATTGGGATTATGCTCTTTAATTATGTGATTTCTGAAGAATTACTTTCAATAGTTACTATTGGCACTTTTTTTGGAAATCTTATACTAATAAGTATTATTTCCGTTGTCTGCACACTTTTGGTACTTCTTTTGTTTAAATTTCTTAAGGGACATATTAAGGTATTTTTAATCTTGTCTATATTAATTCTTGTTTATTCTTTATCAAAACAATTGCATCTGCCTTCTTTGTTTTTTATTCTGGTATTCGGATTGGTGCTTAATAATGCAGAGCCTTATTTAAAAGGTTGGTTGAAGAAATATCTTCATCCGGCGAAACTTTTAGAGGTAAATATTGAACTTAAAACAATGACTGCAGAGTTAGCATTTCTTATTCGAACTTTCTTTTTCCTTTTATTTGGCTATAGTATTAATATCTCATTAATTATTTTGGAGCCTGTAATGCTAACTGGAAGTCTTGTAATTTTGATGATTTTAATTATTAGATATGTATTTTTACGATTTATATCTAAAACTAATATCTTTCCTGAACTTTTTATTGCTCCACGGGGTTTAATTACAATTATTCTCTTTTATAGTATTCCCTCTAATCTTACCACAGATAAATTTAATGAGGGGGTTTTGTCCTTTGTAATTCTAGGTTCTGGGTTTATTATGATGTTGGGACTTATTTTTTCTAAGAAAAAAATGAATTCACATAATGAACTAGACTCTGAGTATGTTTTATAATTAATAATTTTAAAATAACTTCAAATGATATGATGGAAAAGACAAACAGTCGCTTAGACCAAATGAAGCAATTTATTGATAAAAAGACTTTTGATAGTCCTTCGCCATTTTCTCATTGGTTGAAGCCAATTATCAAGGATGTTTCTTATGGATCCTTAAAATGTGAATTTACTGTTCGTAAAGATATGACTAATCCCATGGGAATGCTTCACGGTGGTGTGTCTGCTGGAATAATTGATGATATTATTGGAGCGACTATTTTCAGTATGGATTTAAGTCATCCATTTACAACAATAAACAATTACATCGATTATTTCGCCCCTGCAATGGAGGGAGATATCATAGAAGCTCACACGAGTGTTGTTAAATTAGGTCGCCAGATTATTAATCTTCAATGTGAAATTTGGTTACCTTCTAAAAAGCGACTAATTGCACGTGGCTATTCTAATATGATACGTATAGAAAAACCCTGAATTTAATCTCTGGATTTTTCAATCTTGTTAAAATACTTTATTTAATGGTATGTCCAAAGAATATGTACGCAAGAAATATAGCTGCTATAAGTCCCACGAAATCAGCAATTAACCCACATATAATAGCATACCTTGGTTTTGTTATTCCCACAGAGCCAAAATATACTGCAAGAACATAAAAAGTGGTTTCTGAGCTACCTTGAATGATGCTAGATAATCTTCCTTGAAAGGAATCAGCTCCATAAGTTTTCATTACATCTACCATTAAACCTCTGGCACCACCACCACTCAAAGTTTTCATAAGTCCAACGGGTAAGGCAGGAACAAATGAAGTGTCAAGTCCAAATATTGCCACAACAGAGCCAATTGAATTCACAATATAATCCATACAACCTGTTGTACGAAAGGCACTTATGGCGACTAATATGGCAATTAGAAAGGGCACAATCATTATTGAAGTACTGAATCCTTCTTTGGCACCATCAATAAATGACTCATAAACATTCACTTTTTTGGATGCTCCATAAACGATAAAAAGTGTGATAATTGAAAAAATAATCACCCCGCCCATAAGTCCGGCATAAACCTGAATTTGATCAGGAGGGAGTGAACCTAGCCAAAAATAGAGTCCTGACATGATGGCTATAAACCCGCCGAAAAAGATAAGGATGGGAAGCTGAAAAAGGTTGATTTTTTGATAGATAGCTACAGCTATCATTCCAGCTAAGAAGGATATAAAAGTCCCAATTAAGCATGGAATAAACACATCTGCTGGATTTGCTGCACCGTTTGCCATTCTTAGTGCAATAACTCCAGTTGGTATTAATGTTATGCCCGCAGTATTTAAAACGAGGAACATAATTTGCGCATTACTTGCGGTATCTTTCTTAGGATTTATTTCTTGCAATTCCTGCATCGCTTTTAAGCCTACAGGAGTTGCAGCATTATCAAGGCCTAGCATATTTGCCGAAAAATTCATGATTATTGATCCATTTGCAGGATGATTTTTAGGCACTTCAGGAAATAATTTACTGAAAAAAGGATTGACACCGCGTGCAAAAAGTGTGATCATGCCAGCTTTTTCGCCTATTTTCATAATTCCTAGCCAGAAGGTCATTATTCCAACTAAGCCGATAGATATTTCAGCTCCAGTTTTTGCGCTGTCGAACATGCCATTAACCACATTATTGAAAATACTTGTATCACCAAAAACAATGAGTTTGACTAATGCGACAAGAAAAGAAATTACAAAGAAACCAATCCAGATATAATTTAAAGCCATGGTGAAAAGCTGTTTTGCTAGTTATTATTGTAAATTATTTGAAAAATAAAAACGGACGAATTATTGCCTAATCTATTCATTTAAATTTGTTAATCTTCCATTCTCAATGGTTAGAAGTATATTATTTCCATTTTGAACGATTAAATCGACAGGCTCATCTATCTTCAATTGCCTAATTTCAATTGTTTTATAATGCTCGCAATCAATTTCAACGTATGCATTAAAGCCAGTTAAATCACCTAAATCACTTAATAAATAGGTATAGGTGACTGAAGTGAGGTTCGGATTGATTTTTTCTTGTGCAATGAGTCCAATATCTGCCAAATAACTTATCCCGTTACGCGTAAGCTTACAATTCTTTAATAAAAACTGAAGGTGATTTTTTTTATTTTCTGGTATTGAAAAATAATCTTCTAAATTTTCAGACAAATATGTTTCATCTGCTATGCTTATTAAGCCTGAAAGTATAGATTTTAAATAAATCTTACGGATATATTGCTTTTCAGGATCATTTCTGAATCCACCTGCTTCAATCAGGATGGTGCTCGTACCTGCGTCTTGGAAATTATCTCCAAATGCTCTGGGTTCAAATTCATCGTCGAACCGAGCAATATGCCCCGAAATATCATTTTGAATACCTTTTTTTATTACAGATATAACTTGCATTGCCTTTTTTCTTATGGTATTTATGCTGAGTTCTCGATCGTATGCAGGCGCTAATAAGGAAATGGTTGCGGGATTATTTGTCTCAGCTACCGACCATAAAACACTCTGATCATGAAGGTTAAAGCCGAAATCAGGATTGATTTTATCTCTTAATTGACGTAGAATTTTAGCTTCGGGGCTCTGTTGTTTATGAAAGTCTCTATTGATATCTATTTCCATCGCATTTCTCCTGGTAAATACTTCAGCTCCATCAGGATTAAGCATAGGCAAAATGTAGAGTGTTACTTTTT
>NZ_JBIILQ010000023.1:0-19638 GCF_044232565.1 Daejeonella sp.
GTTCATCCATTAAGTCTGGATTGTCGAGCAATAATTGCTTAACCGCATCACGCCCTTGACCCAATTTTGTATCGCCATAGCTAAACCATGATCCTGCTTTTTTAATTATTTCAAAGTCAACACCTAAGTCGATAATCTCACCGGCCTTGGAAATGCCTTGTCCGAACATGATATCAAATTCAGCAATTCGGAAAGGAGGCGCCAATTTATTTTTCACCACTTTTACTTTCGCTCTATTTCCAGAAACTTCATCAGCATCCTTAATTTGAGAAATACGACGGATATCCAAACGTACAGATGCATAAAATTTAAGGGCGTTACCACCAGTAGTAGTTTCAGGACTTCCAAACATTACACCAATTTTATCACGTAACTGATTGATGAAAATACAGCAACATCCGGTTTTTGAGATAGTGCCAGTTAGTTTACGTAATGCTTGTGACATTAAACGAGCATGAAGTCCCATTTTTGAATCGCCCATTTCGCCTTCAATTTCAGCTTTTGGTACGAGGGCAGCAACAGAATCAATTACGATGATGTCAATAGCACCAGAACGTATCAAATTGTCAGCAATTTCTAAAGCCTGCTCACCATTATCTGGTTGAGATATTAATAAGTTCTCAATGTCAACACCAAGTTTGCTGGCATAGAATTTATCAAAAGCATGTTCCGCATCAATAAAAGCTGCAATGCCACCTTTTTTCTGTGCTTCGGCAATTGCATGTATTGCAAGAGTAGTTTTACCGGAAGATTCTGGCCCGTATATTTCAATAACACGACCCTTTGGAAGACCGCCAATACCCAATGCAATATCAAGACTGATGGAACCGGTTGATATAGACTCAATCGCCTCCACAGCATTATCTCCTAGTTTCATTACGGTTCCTTTTCCGTATGATTTTTCAAGTTTATCCAGCGTAAGCTGTAAAGCTTTTAATTTATCTGCGTTGCTCATTTTTTTAGTTTATCGTCCCCAAAAATAAAAATTTTATTTATAAATACTAAAAATTTTATCAAAATGTGTGACTATTTTTAGTAAACGGTTTTTAATATATTATTTAATTGACTAATTTATTCTTGTTTTCTCTTTTAACAGCCATTTTCTTTAAAATATTTCCTGTTTTTTTAGCGGCTTGCTTCTTTTTTAATTCGCGTTTTTTCTTTAATTCCAGCGCCTCCACTTTTTTAAGTGCACCTTCTGTCTGACTCTGTGCATAATATTTGCAAATGCTTGATAATGGGCATGTGTTACATCTCGGACTTCTTGCTAAACAGGTATATCTACCGTGTAAAATTAACCAGTGGTGCGCAATATGTATTTTTTCTTTAGGTAGAAATTCTACTAATTGCTTTTCAACGGCAAGAGGTGTTTTGGCATTTCTTGTCAAACCAATTCGGTTAGAAACTCTAAATACATGGGTGTCAACTGCCATGGCTGGAGCATTGAAAATTACGGAGGCGATTACATTAGCTGTTTTTCTGCCCACGCCAGGTAAAGTTTGAAGGTCTTCAATGGATGAGGGTACTTCGCTGCCAAAGTTATGCACCAGCTTTTGAGCCATGCCAACTAGATGTTTTGCTTTGTTATTTGGGTAACTTACGCTCCGAATATATCCAAAAACTTCGTCGGAAGTGGACTGAGCAAGACTTTCTGGTGTTGGAAATCGTTCAAATAATTTAGGAGTAACCTGATTGATTCTTTTATCTGTACATTGTGCAGATAATATTACTGCTACCAAAAGCTGATAGGGATTTTGGTATTGTAGTTCGGTCTCCGCTTCTGGCTGATTAGATGAGAAATACTCAACAAAGGCTTTATATCTGTCTTTTCTTAACACAGCACAAATATATGCCTCAATAAAACATTATTGTCATTTTAGAATCAAAAAAAGACCAAATTCTATTGATCTTTTTTGATTTTTATACTGATTTAGAATAATCTAATATTTTGCTAACGATTTCCTTATGTGGATCTTCAATCATGGCGTTTAAAGTTGGCTTAATTGAAGAATAAAATGATTGTTCTTCCGCGTTTAAACCCTCTATATTCATGTCTGATTCTGATATTATTTCTGGTAATGAATTTGTTTCTGGAGTATAGATTTCCATCATAAGCAATTTAATATTAAATTAAACGAATATAAGATAGGAATGTTTTATCTAGAATAAATATTTTTTAAATATTACCTATTGCTAATTCTTTAGTCTGCATCATTTTTCGTAGATTATTTAGGGCATATCGCATTCTACCAAGTGCGGTGTTGATACTCACGCCGGTGATATCCGAAATTTCTTTGAAGCTTAATTCGCCAAAATGGCGCATGATTAGAACTTCCTTTTGCTCTGAAGGCAGTAAATGGATTAATATTCTTAAATCTTTATGGTTTTGTTCTCTTATGATTCGGTCTTCTGTGCTTTCATCATTCGTTTTTATGACATCAAAAATATCGAAGCCTTCTACGTTTGCCACCATTGGTTTCCGCTTCTCTTTTCGAAAATAATCAATCACAAGATTATGAGCTATACGAATTACCCAAGGTAGAAATTTCCCCTCTTCATTATATTTGGAGGTCTTGAGGGTATTTATAACTTTTATAAAGGTATCTTGAAAGATATCTTCGGCTAAACTGGAATCTTTTACTAGATGATAAATGGAGGTATAAATTTTCGATTTATGCCTACGTATCAATTCTTCAAGGCCAGCCTCATTTCCCTTGATGTATTGTTGTACCAAATCCTGGTCACTTATCGAACGAATAGCTATAGTACTCATTTTTAAATTCTTATTAGTATAGTTAATGAATCTGTTAGCGTATAGTTTAATCGATAGAATCGCTCCTTTAGTTTGAAAATGAAATTATACAATATCTTATCAAAGCAATAATTTTGCCAAAATCAAATAATAATTGATCATCGTTCTGAAATAAGTTCTTATAGCCGTATTTTTGCATTTCGAAATATTGAGTGTATCAATATATACGAGATAAAAACTTTTTACTTTTACAATGGACAAAGAAGCGGAAAAAGACCCCAAGAAATATATTATTATTAAGGGAGCGAGGGTTCATAATTTAAAAAATATTGATGTTGCTATTCCTAAAAATAAACTCGTTGTTATTACTGGAATGTCTGGTTCTGGGAAATCGTCTTTAGCCTTTGATACGCTCTACGCAGAAGGACAAAGGCGTTATGTGGAGAGTTTATCTTCTTATGCCCGACAGTTTATGGGGCGTATGAATAAGCCTGATGTCGATTATATCAAAGGTATTGCTCCTGCTATCGCTATTGAGCAAAAAGTAATCACTAGTAACCCCCGTTCAACGGTGGGAACGTCAACTGAGATATACGACTATTTAAAATTGCTTTTTTCACGTATAGGAAGAACCATCTCTCCAGTTTCGGGCAGGGAAGTAAAAAAAGATACGGTTACCGACGTAATTAATTTTATCTCTAGTCTCGAAGAGGGCACACAGGTGACTGTTTCATGCCCCTTACACCCTCATAATGATCGCTCTTTGAAGGAGGAGCTTGCTGTTTTACTTCAAAAAGGTTTTACACGCGTTTTAATGAATGATAAATTGTCCAAAATTGAGGACATTTTGGATGATCAATCCAGCGGAAACATTAAATCTGGTAATGATGTTGCTATCCAAATTGTAATTGATCGGGTATCTGTGGCAGATGATGAAGAAACCTTAAGCCGCACAGCAGATTCGATACAAACAGCCTTTTTTGAGGGTCGTGGCGATTGTTACCTCGATGTGAAGGGTCAGAAGCATGTTTTTTGCGATCGTTTTGAACTCGATGGCATCCGCTTTGAGGAGCCATCACCAAATTTTTTCAGTTTCAATAATCCTTTTGGTGCTTGTAAGCGTTGTGAGGGCTATGGTCGTATTGTTGGTATCGATGAGGATCTTGTTGTTCCCGATAAGAGTAAATCAGTTTTTGATGGTGCCATTGCTCCTTGGAGGGGCGAAAAAATGGGCGAATGGTTGAATAAACTAATTAAAAATGCCTTGAAATTCGATTTTCCTATTCACCGTTCCTACAGTCAGTTGACGGCAGAGCAAAAAAAAATGCTTTGGTCGGGCAATCAATATTTCAGCGGATTAGATGATTTTTTCAAGGAGTTGGAAGCCCAAACCTACAAAATCCAATACCGAGTGATGCTTTCTCGGTATCGCGGAAAAACAAATTGTCCCGAATGCCTTGGCAGCCGACTCCGACAGGATGCTTCAAATGTCAAAATTGCAGATCATTCCATTACCGACATTGTTTTAATGCCGCTAGATAAGGCACTCGAGTTTTTTTCTTCCCTAGAGCTCGATCCTATGCGTATAAAGATTTCAAAACGTCTTTTGATGGAAATTACCAACCGCATTAAATTCTTAAATGATGTTGGATTGAGCTATTTAACGCTAAATAGATTATCAAATACGCTCTCGGGTGGTGAATCGCAACGTATAAATCTGGCAACTTCTTTAGGAAGCTCTCTTGTGGGGTCTGTTTATGTGCTTGATGAGCCTAGTATAGGCTTGCATCCACGTGATACACAGCGTCTTATAGAAGTGCTTTTGTCGCTGCGCGATGTTGGAAATACGGTTTTAGTGGTTGAGCATGAAGAAGAGATCATGAAGTCTGCTGATCATATCATTGATATCGGTCCCGAAGCGGGTACTCATGGTGGTAATTTAGTTTTTACAGGTACCTTTTCTGAAATATTGAAGTCGGAGGAGAGTCTCACCGGACAATACCTAAGTGGTAAACAAGCCATCGCTATCCCTCCAACACGCAGAAAGTGGAGCGATTTTATAGAAATAAAGGGAGCTAGGGAAAATAATCTTCAACATGTAGATGTTAAGTTTCCACTCAATGTGTTAAGTGTAGTTTCGGGTGTTTCGGGCTCTGGGAAGACTTCTCTAGTAAAACGTATTTTGCAACCGGCTGTACAAAAGGCAATTGGTAATTATTCGGGTGAGCAAACAGGGGCTTACGACTCTATTGAAGGGGATTTTAATAAAATTGAGCAAGTAGAAATTGTAGATCAAAATCCAATCGGCCGTTCTTCACGTTCTAATCCTGTTACTTATGTGAAGGCATGGGATGAGATCCGGAATTTATTTGCTTCTCAGGGGGCAGCAAAGGCATCGGGTTTAAAGCCATCTGCATTTTCATTCAATGTGGAGGGTGGAAGATGTGATACTTGCCAGGGTGAAGGTGAAGTGAAGATTGAAATGCAGTTTATGGCCGATATCTATCTTCCTTGCGAGGCCTGCGATGGAAAACGCTTTAAACAACATGTTCTAGATATCACTTACAAGGATAAAAATGTGTTTGAAGTTCTAGATATGACCATTGATGAAGCACTTGAATTTTTTCAATCGGAGCCTAAAATTAGTGCAAGAATCAGGCCTTTAGCTGCTGTGGGATTGGGATATGTTCACTTAGGGCAATCGTCAAATACGCTTTCCGGTGGTGAAGCGCAACGTATTAAACTAGCTTCATTCCTGGTTAAAGGAAATAATAGCAGTAAAACCCTCTTTATTTTTGATGAGCCAACTACAGGACTCCATTTTCATGATATCAAGAAACTGCTGAAATCTTTTGATGCACTTATTGAACAGGGTAATACTATTATTGTGATTGAACATAATATGGATGTAATCAAATGTGCTGATTGGGTCATTGATATTGGTCCCGGGGGTGGAAACAATGGAGGTACTGTTGTATTTGAAGGTTTACCTGAAGACTTAATAAAAGAGAAAAATTCTTTTACTGGAAGTTTCTTGAAAGAGCGATTTAATTAATTTAAGGAGCAAAACAATCGTTTTGCTCCTTAAATTATTCGGATTTTATTCGGATATTCTTTTTTTTGAACTCATTGATTAAGTGATCGGCCATTCTCATAAAACCAAGGTCGGTAAGGTGAACTCCATCCACTGTTGCTTCATTATCATTCCCTATTGCATTTTTAGCAGGGATAAAGAAAATGTTTTTCATGCCTTCTTTTTTCAGATTGTTAAACGCAGTTCTTAAAGCGTCATTTTTATCTTGAATTAGTATTCTCGTCGCTTCTTCGTAAAATATTTTAGAATATTCAATGTTCTCTACAAATACGATTGGCGTATTCGCATTTCTTGATCTCAAGCTTTGTGCAAGAGGAAATACCCGCTCTTTAACTTCCGCTACCGTCATGTTTGGCAGACAATCAATCACATAAAATGAGGCTTTGATACCGCCAATAACATCCACCACGGCATCTTCCATTTTTCCATTGCCACTAAAGCCTAAATTGATACAATCGACATCCAATTTTCTTGAAATAATGGTCGTGTAGGCCATCCCCGGGCGTGAGGCACATCCACCCTGAGTGATGCTTGTTCCATAAAAAACAATAGGCAATTTATTGCTTGCAATAGGTTTTTCTATGCTTGCCAGACTGTCTATTCCGATCTCCAATTTAGTAACGCCATCGTAAAGTGGTAGCCAGACTTTAAATTCACGATTTTCTTGAGGTAGGCTGCTTACCAATAAAGCTTCATTGTTATTTGCAGTCGGTTTACCAGTATTCACATATTTCCATTCACCATTTATGCGTGTGTACAAATCTACCCCTTTAATGCCCGTCTCGGCCATGTGGTTCATTCGGGTATCATTTAATAAGTCCCATTTAATTCTAATCTGACTTGAATTTGAAAAAAATCTGATTGTAATTCCTGCCGAATTTTTGGAGAGATCCCAAACTGCTTTTCTAACTTTTTCTTTCGATGATAGGGGAAGTCTATCGTAGGGGCTTTCCTTCTCAACTTCAGGGATTCCACTTCCTTCAATTATAAAATGCGCTTTACCATAATAAAGAAATTTCTCTTTTTTGGGAGCTGGATTTTGTGCAAAAAGGGTGCTGCTAAGGCAATTTAGAAATAGCAAGATTATAATTCTATTCATAATAAACTGTTTGATTAAATATAGTATATATTATTTAATTAGGCATATTATGCAAAGATGCTATTCTCTTATTTATTGATGCACAAATTGCCAATTATTGGTATTTTGGAAGTAAGAAAGCCTTTTTTAGCGTATATTGCAGGATTTCTAGAAAATATCAACGAATAGCATGACCCTAAGCAACGAGAAACCATTAAATAGCTTCAAGCTTTCGGCTTATGAAATTTTTGTTGTTGTACTTTTGGCTTTAACCCAATTTACAGTAGTACTCGATTTTATGGTCATGTCTCCTTTGGGAGATATGTTGATGAAATCTATGGGACTTAGTACTACTCAATTTGGATTGAGTGTTTCGGCTTATGCATTTAGTGCGGGTATTTCGGGATTACTTACTGCTGGATTTGCTGATCGGTTTGACCGGAAAAAACTATTGCTCTTTTTTTATGTGGGTTTTATTGGAGGAACGCTTTTTTGTGGATTGGCAGAAAGTTATCCTCAACTTTTGGCAGCAAGGATTGTTACAGGCTTATTTGGCGGGGTAATCGGTTCTATTTCCATGGCAATCGTTACCGATTTATTCATAATTGAAAAAAGAGGCAGGGTAATTGGCTATCTTCAAATGGGTTTTGGGGCGAGTCAGGTTCTGGGAATCCCAATTAGTTTATACATCGCTAACTACTGGGGTTGGGCTTCGCCGTTTTTTATGATTGTAGCTTTAGCAATTGGTATTTGCTTGTTCATCCATCTAAAACTCAAACCAGTAAAAGAGCATCTCAAAATTAAATCTGAGCGCAATGCTTTCGCACACCTTTGGCATACTTTGTCCCAAAAGAAATATAGAATCGGATTTTTGGCTACTTCCTTTCTTTCCTTAGGTGGATTTATGATGATGCCTTGGGGAAGTGCCTTCGCCATTAATAATTTACACGTAAGTAGTCAGCAACTTCCAATTTTATACATGGTTTCGGGGATTACGGCCTTGATGATTATGCCCATCATCGGAAAACTTAGTGATCGTTATGATAAGTTTACAATTTTTACCATAGCCTCCATTTTGCTCAGCATTGTGGTGCTTATTTATACTAATCTTGGTCCCGTAGCCTTTTGGATAGTGATTGTCATGAACTTAGGTTTCATGGTCGGAATTATGAGCAGAATGGTACCTGCAGTAGCTATGAGCTCCGCTTTGCCCGAAAAACAAGATCGAGGTGCATTTATGGGAATCAATGCTTCACTGCAGCAAATTGCCGGCGGATTAGCAGCGGCATTTGGAGGTATGGTTATTGTGCAAAAAGATAAATTTAGTCCCCTAGAGCATTATGACACACTAGGCTATATTATTGTTTTTTTATCCATTATTTCTGTGTTTTTACTCCTCAGGGTCAGTAAATTGCTTAAAAAGAGTTCATTAATAGAAAAAGATGAGCAATCTTAGATTAGCACTTTTTAACTTGAAAACAATTCCGAAAAAATCGATTTATTAACTTGTAAGAAGAATTTCAGTTAAACAAGATTTGAGGAATAATTGGACTGTTTTTATTTTATTAAGTATTTTAGCCTTTAATCTCCATTAAAAATGAAAGAGCAATCAAAACTAATTCGTACTCAAGCGGAACGTTCATCAAACAGAGAGCATTCTGTGCCTTTATATCTGACTTCCAGCTTTGTATTTGATGATGCGGAGCATGGTAGAGCAATGTTTGCTGATGAGATTGAAGGGAATATTTATTCCCGTTATTCTAATCCCAATACCACTGAATTTATTGAAAAAGTTCGCGATTTTGAGGGTGCTGAAGCAGGTTTAGCTTTTTCTTCGGGAATGGCAGCGGTATTTGCATCTATCGCCGGTTTATTGCGAAGTGGTGATCATATTGTGGCCTTTCGTTCCATATTTGGATCTACACATCAGCTTTTTACGCAACTATTACCACGCTGGGGAATCACCACCACCTATGTAGATGCCTCTAAGCCTGAAGAATTTGAACTTGCTTTACGTCCTGAGACGAAAATGGTATTTCTTGAAACACCTTCAAACCCTGGTTTGGAGCTAGTAGATTTGGAATGGCTGGGTCAGCTAAAGAAAAAATATAATTTTATTCTGAATGTAGATAACTGTTTTGCAACACCATACCTACAAAAACCTATTCTTTTTGGTGCCGATTTAGTGAGTCACTCGGCCACAAAATACATGGATGGACAAGGAAGGGTACTTGGTGGAGTGGTGGTTGGACGAAAAGATTTGATGAAGGAGCTCATGTTTTTTATCAGGCATACGGGTCCTGCCATGTCGGCTTTCAATGCATGGACCATCTCTAAAAGTCTTGAAACTCTTGCAATACGTATGGATAGGCATTGCAGTAATGCCATGAAAGTGGCAGAAACTTTGGAGCAACATCCTGAAGTAGAAATTGTGCGCTATCCATTCCTACCATCACACCCTCAATATGAATTGGCAAAGCGGCAGATGAAACAGGGTGGAGGGATTGTTACATTTATCGTTAAGGGCGGTTTTGATCGTGCAAAGCGTTTTATGGATGCCCTGGAAATGATCCGATTGTCGCCAAATCTTGGGGATACCCGTTCGATAGTTACACATCCTGCTTCAACAACACATTCTAAATTAAGTGATGCCGAACGTGCTCAAATTGGAATTTTTCCTGGGAGCATCCGTATTTCTGTTGGATTGGAGGATATTGATGATATCCTCAATGATTTAACAGGTGCACTCAATCAATCCTCAGATTAGCGAAGCAAAGCTTTTGATCTTTATCAGGAAAATAAATTGAATGGTGGGACTATTTTGCTCGGTCCGCAGACTAACCTTACTGTTTGAGCAATGATGTTTCGTGCGAATGCATAATAAATTAAATTCTTTAAATTGCCTGAAAAATAGACGATCGTGAAAGTAGAATTAAAGAGAGTAAATGATGCAGTGCACTTTGAGGCATCGGCACCTTCAACAAATGTAAAGGTTCATATTGATGGTTCGCCAGAAATTGGTGGAGAGGGTTTAGGTGTGAGGCCGATGGAGATGGTTTTAATGGCTTTGGCTTCTTGTAGTTCATTAGATTTAGTTTCTATTTTAAAGAAGCAAAAGCAAGATCTTCAGGATATATCGGTGAGTGTGGAGGGGGAGCGTAGGGAGGAATTGCCACCGGTTTTCACTAAAATTAATATGCATTTTACCCTCAAGGGGGATATTGATCCCGCAAAAGCTGAACGTGCCGCAGAATTAGCAGTTAAAAAATACTGCTCGGTACATGATATGCTTGTTGCTGGTGGCGTGGAAATTAATTATTCCATTGATATCATTAAATAATCCTTTGAATTGGGGGAGATTATATGCTATGTTTAAGAAAAACTAAAGAATAATATAATCATTTTTGACATTTTAATCGTTCGAAGACTCTTTTTCCCTCCATTGACATCCTTTTCTTTTAAAATAAGAAATAATTATTGAATTAAATGTTTAAACATCTATTTTAGTATATTTGTGTTCTGGAATAAATTAATAACCTAAAATATATAAAAAATGGATTCAGTCTTAAAAACAAATTGGCTTATTGACCCAATGCATTCGGAGGTTCACTTTAAGGTGAAGCACTTAGTTATTTCAACGGTAACTGGAACTTTTAAATCGTTTGAAGGGTCGCTTGAAACATCTACAGCAGATTTTCAGGATGCATCAATCCATTTTTCAATGGATGTAAGCAGCATTGATACTAATCAGGAGCAGCGTGATGTACATCTGAAATCAGCAGAATTTTTTGATGCTGATCAGTTCCCTAAAATTTCTTTTCAATCTACTTCATTTAAGAAAGATGGTGATGAATACGTTCTTACAGGTGATTTAACTGTTAAAAATGTGACCAAGCAAGTAAAATTGGATGTTGAGTTTGGTGGAGTTGCAACCGATTTTTATGGCAATGAAAAAGCAGGATTTGAGATTACAGGTAAAATTAGCCGTAAAGAATTTGGTTTAACTTGGGATGGTATTACCGAAGCTGGAGCAATAGTTGTGGGTGATGATATCAAATTGAATATTAATATTCAACTTGCAAAACAAGCTTAATAGTTTAATAAAATAAGATAAAGCCATTCCGGAAGGGGTGGCTTTTTTTATTAGTGGGTTTTGTTACTTATCAATTGTTTGATTGGTGGAGGCTTGAAGTAAATTGGAGGCAAAAATTGTATTGCGAATTCCCTCTAGCATATTGGTCAAAAGAAATATTAGACCTGCTTATTTAACCCTCTTAGCAATTGGGGTTAGTTTCTTGGTTGAAAATATCCTTGATCCATCGTTTAGGGTTTTCTGTTATATAATTATAAATGGTATCATATTGTTTTGTAACAAGCACAATAGAATCATAAAATGATCTTTGCCAGAAAAAATCATCATTCCCTGCCAAATGAATTGATTTTGATGACGTGGTTTTATATGCCCCAATTAATGATGATATGGATTTTATCTTCCTTAGGGACATGTCGAGACCTGTCCTCGTACCATCAATGAGCGACGATCCGTCGCTTATTGATGAGATTCCAGCATAATCTATTTCGGGGGAATGGGGGGACAGGTCGCGACCTGTCCCTACGATTTCGAATAAAATATGAACATGATTGGGCATAACCACGAAATTATGCAATTCAACATATGTATATTGTTTTTCAATCCATAAAATTTGATTGTGGGCAATTATTCCAAATTCGTTTAATTGCATCTCGCCATTTATGATCTCTCCGAAATGATGTATTCTTTTTTTGCAACAGGCTGTTATGAAATATATCCCATCCTTTGAATAATCAAAATCTTGCTTTCTATTCCTTTTTCTAGATTCCATTACTGAAATGTCTAAATGTTATGAAGCTTTTGATAGGGAATCTATAGAAAACAGCGTTTTTAAAGGAAATTTTGTTGCGAACGGTGGATATTTTTTAGTAAATGGTTATTTGCGATCCGTAGGGACAGGTCGCGACCTGTCCTTAAAACGATTATTTACGATTCATCGTGATACGGTTACGATTCATCGTGATACGGTTACGATTCATCGTGATACGGTTACGATTCATCGTGATACGGTTACGATTCATCGTGATACGGTTACGATTCATCGTGATACGGTTACGATTCATCGTGATACGTTCGCGATTCATAAGGACAGGTCGCGACCTGTCCCTACGAAATCATTCGTGCCTTTACCTCATCCCGGCCTAATTGTTCTTTCAATTCATCCAAGGAATTGAATTTTTGATCATCACGTAAATATTTCAGGAAATTTAAACGGATTGTCTCACCATAAATATCATCGGCAAAATCAAAAATATGGACTTCAATATTTCGGCTCATGCCATTGATTGTTGGACGATGGCCAATATAAGCCATCCCTTTGGCGCTTTTATCTTTTAATTGGCCACTTTTGAAATCTACGCTAACGGCATAAATGCCATCACTTGGAATTAGCTTATAGCTTTCTTCAATAAATAAATTTGCCGTTGGAAAGCCTATTTTTCTGCCAATTTGATCACCTTTGATCACTTTTCCGCTGAGTTGAAAGGGATAGCCCAGAAAACTTTCAGCTGTATTTACATCGCCATTAAGCAATGCATTCCTGATTTTTGTGGAGCTAATTGCTACATCATCAATATCTTGCTCAGGAATTTCTTCCACATCGTAACCTAGCTCTGAGGCGTGGTTCTGAAGTTCTTTCAATCCTCCACTTCGATCCTTGCCAAAACGATGATCATAGCCAATAATAATGTGAGTGGTACCAATTTTTTCAACGAGAACGTCTTTAATATATTCCTGCGGATTTAAATTGGAAAAATCGCGGGTAAAAGGGGTGATGATTAAGTGATCAATACCTAGGTTTTCAAGACGTTCTGCCTTTTCGTTCATCGTACTGATTAGCTTGATGTTTAAATCGTCAGGATGAAGAATCATCCGTGGATGCGGAAAAAAAGTTAGAATTACGGTTTCGCCACCTTTTTGAAGTGCTACCTCCTTCAGGCGACTAATTATTTTTTGATGCCCAACATGAACCCCATCGAAAGTGCCGATGGTTAGCACCGCATTTTTAATCTGCTTAAATTCGTCGATATGGGTGTAGATCTTCATGTTGTTTAGGCGGATAAAATTAAAGATTATTTTAGTAATGCCTGATCTTTCAATTGTCGTATGTGATTAACAAGCTCCATTACTTCAAATGCATTATCTACTTGATAATCACCGCTTTTTGTCCGGCGTAAGGCACTCAAATAGGCCACATTACTCATCGCTCTGCCAAAATCATGCACCAAAGAACGAATGTAAGTCCCTTTGCTGCAAACCACCCTAAAGTCAATCTCCGGAAGCGCTATTCTTGTTATTTCAAATTCGCTGATGCTTACACTCCGGGTCTTTAACTCCACAGTTTCTCCTCTCCGGGCTTTTAAATAAAGCCGCTCACCATCTACTTTAATTGCGGAATGTGCCGGTGGGTATTGATCAAGGGCGCCAATAAATTGTTTTGTATTTGCCCTAATCATTTCTTCATTAATATGGCTGATGTCGAATATTTCATCCACTTCAGTCTCCATATCATAGGATGGTGTTCCGGCACCAAGTACCATCGTTCCAGTATATTCTTTTTCCTGGGCCTGATATTCATCAATCTTTTTGGTGAACTTTCCAGTACAAATAATTAGTAATCCGCTAGCCAAAGGATCTAATGTGCCAGCATGCCCAACTTTTAACTTTAATGGCTTAAATGAATTTCTAATTTTTCCTACAACATCAAAGCTTGTCCACGTAATAGGCTTATTAATCAGCAGCATTTCACCCTCAGCAAAATTAAACTCCGGGAATCCTTTTTCTTTATTTGCGTTCATCAGATAACGTGAAGATCATATCCTGAAAGAAGCAGAATAAGAATAATTCCACCCACAATGATGCGGTACCAACCAAAAAGTCGGAAACCCTTAGTTTGCAGGAAAGCGATAAAATATCGGATAGCAAGCATGGCTACTAGAAAAGCAACCACATTGCCAATAATTAGTAAATTGATCTGATCGCCACTAATTTGGTATCCATCTTTATAGAAATCATATAATTTTTTGCTTGTTGCACCAAACATGGTAGGAACAGCAAGGAAGAATGAAAATTCGGCTGCTGCTTTTCTTGTAAGTCGTTGTGACATTCCCCCAACAATAGTTGCGGCCGATCTAGAGGTTCCAGGTATCATGGAAATACATTGAAAAAGGCCAATTTTTAGCGCCGTGCCGTATGTGATGTCATTGGTATTGTCGATGGTTCCATCATTGAACCACTTATCGACAAATAGGAGTATAATTCCACCAATAAGGAGGGCAATGGCAACACCCAGCGGACTTTCCATCAACTGGTCAATTTTGTCGCTGAGAAGGAGCCCAAAAAATACAGCTGGAAGAAAAGCGACCAAAAGTTTGAAATAAAAACCTACCGATTGAAAAAAATGTTTGAAATAGAGCACTATTACGGAGAGGATTGCTCCTAATTGAATTGCAACCGTAAAAAGCTTAACAAATTCATTCGATTGAATTCCCATTATGGATGATCCAATAATCATGTGACCGGTAGAAGATACCGGTAAAAACTCAGTCAGGCCTTCAATAATAGCCAGAATGATTGCCTGAAATATAGTCATTATTTTTCCGTTGCAGGTCTCTTTAGAATTGCCACAAAACCTAGTCCGAAGCCCGCTAAAACAACAATAGGCGCGAGAATAATCTTTCGGAATTCGTAAATATCCGTTTCGCCGATCATTAAAATAAACCCGCTAACAACCAATAAAATGCTTAAAATTAATAAGCGATAATTTGCTTTTCCGAACACAAACGCTTCGTGCTGGCTTTCTTTTGTAGGTGTTGGTTTTTGTGTCATTATTTGTAAAGATCGTAAATTTTTAAGTGTAGAAATTTGCTCACAGCAAAATAGGTGCTTAATCCTGAAATTAAAACCCCTAGGATTATTACGCCAATAAATACCATGCTAAATTCGAACCAATCGCGCAGAATAATCATTTCTGGAACTTGCTGTTGTGCCACATAAAGTGTTATGAGCAATAAAATTATTGCAATTAAGCCACCCAATAATCCATGAAGAATCCCATAGCTTAAAAATGGCTTGCGAATAAAGCTTTTAGTTGCACCCACAAGTTGCATGCTTTTAATAAGGAAGCGCTGTGAATAAATGGCTAATCTGATGGTATTATTAATCAAGGCCACTGCAATAATTAATAAAATGGATGCAAAGGCTAAAATGACTAAGCCAATTCCCTGTATATTTTGATTAACCATGTCAATCAATGATTTTTGATATACAACCTCCTTTACCAAGGCGTTTTTATTTATTGTTGCAGTAAATTTCTGGATACTTTCATTATTAGCATAATCAGCCTTCAGGTACACATCTATGGATGATAAAAGAGGATTATATCCTAGGAAGTCAACAAAATCTTCCCCTAAGTCTTTGGTTAAGTTTCGCGCAGCCAATTCTTTACTTACATATTGAGTTTTGAGTACATATGGATTGGCATCCAACTGCTTTTGAAGGGCGGTAATATCTACTTCTTTTGCTCCCTCATTCACAATAATGTTTAGCACTATATTCTCTTTAACATATTTTGAAAGGTTTTTTGCATGCACTAAAATAAGTCCCAATAGCCCCGTCATTAATAAAACCAGCGCAATACTGATTACTGTTGAGACGTAAAGAGTTTTAGTTTTTCTACTTGAGTTACTACTTTCAAATTCTTCCATGAGTAAATATTATGGTACTAAAATAATGATTTCAGCTGTAAAGGTAAATAATATGCGTTTATCTGACCTTATTTAGCCGTTAAACTTTGTTAAAATTTGTTAATTGCCCCTTAAACTAGTCTGAAATGGAATTTGTTGCAGCTTTTGGTTCTAAAAAACCGCAGATTTTACTATTTTCGCGAATATAATTTAACAATGGATTATCAATTTAGAGATATAGAAAAGAAGTGGCAAAAGTTTTGGGCCGAAAATAAAACCTTTAAGGTTGAAAATGCTTCGGAAAAGCCAAAATACTACGTTCTGGATATGTTTCCTTACCCCTCCGGTGCAGGATTGCATGTTGGGCACCCGCTAGGATATATTGCTTCCGATATTTTTTCACGTTATAAACGTTTGAAGGGATTTAATGTTTTGCATCCCATGGGATACGATTCTTTTGGCTTACCTGCAGAACAATATGCCATTCAAACTGGACAGCACCCTGCAATTACGACCGAAACCAATATTAATCGTTATCGTGAGCAGCTCGATAATTTGGGCTTTTCATTCGATTGGAGTAGAGAAGTTAGAACCAGTGATCCGGAGTATTATAAATGGACTCAATGGATTTTCATGCTTTTGTTCAACTCTTGGTATAATCTCGAAAGCAATAAGGCAGAAAATATTGAAGAGCTGACAAAGAAATTTGAAAAAACTGGCTCTTTCGGACTAATGGCGGTATGTGATGATGATGTGGATAAATTTAGCCCTGAGGAGTGGAACTCAAAATCTGATGCCGAAAAGCAAACTGAACTTCTAAAATATCGCCTAACTTATTTGCGCGAAAGTACGGTAAATTGGTGTCCAGCCTTGGGGACCGTTCTAGCTAATGACGAGGTTAAGGATGGTTACTCTGAGCGTGGTGGTCATGCAGTTGAACAAAAGAAAATGATGCAGTGGAGTATGCGAATTACTGCTTATGCTGACCGTTTGCTTCAAGGTTTAGATACGATAGATTGGCCAGATCCACTCAAAGAAATGCAGCGCAATTGGATTGGCAAGAGTGTAGGTGCTTTAGTTCGTTTTGAATTAAATCTAGCTGCTTTTATTGAGGTATTTACTACGCGAGTGGATACTTTGTATGGTGCAACTTTCCTAGTTTTGGCTCCAGAGCATGAACTTGTTAAAGGCTTAACTACCCCAGGTCAAAAACAAGAAATTCAAAGTTATATTGAGCAAACGAAGAAAAAAACGGAGCTCGACCGCATGGCGGATACAAAAACAGTCTCAGGTGCTTTCACAGGAAGTTATGCAAAACATCCAATAACTGGGGCTCCAATTCCAGTGTGGATTGCTGATTATGTGCTTGCTGGTTATGGTACGGGAGCTGTTATGGCTGTTCCTTCGGGTGATCAACGCGATTGGTTGTTTGCTACCAAATTCGGATTGCCAATTGTCGCAATTTCTGATGCTCAGGTTGATCTTGATTTGCAGGCAGATCCTACAAAAGAGGGGCTTTATATCAATTCTGGTATAATAAATGGTTTTAAATACAAAGAGGCAACAGCGAAAATGATTGCCAAGCTGGAGGAATTAGGTGCAGGAAAAGCAAAAGTCAATTTCCGCTTGCGCGATGCTATTTTCGGTCGCCAGCGTTATTGGGGCGAACCTGTACCCGTCTATTTCGAAGAAGGGTTACCACATTTAATTGCTCAAGCTGATTTGCCTCTCGTTTTACCTGCGGTAGATAAATACTTACCTACAGAGAGTGGAGAACCACCTCTTGGTCGAGCTGAAGATTGGAAATATAAAGGAGAGTTTGAATTTGAGTTGAGTACCATGCCGGGATGGGCAGGTTCAAGCTGGTATTGGTACCGCTATATGGCTTCCGAAGAAGATCGAAAAAAAGATGTTTTTGCTCCGGCAGATGCTATTTCCTATTGGAAAGATGTGGATTTGTATATTGGTGGTTCTGAGCATGCAACAGGGCACTTGCTTTACAGTCGTTTTTGGAATAAATTTCTAAAAGATTTGGGTTATGTTGTTGAAGAAGAGCCATTTAAGAAGCTGATTAACCAAGGAATGATCCAGGGTAGGTCTAATTTTGTGTATCGTATTATTGATGGTGATGGGCGCGGGACTAATAAATTTGTTTCTCATGGACTTAAATCCGACTATGCCACTTCAGCGCTTCATGTGGATGTAAATATCGTGCAAAATGAAATCCTTGATTTGGAAAAATTTAAGTCGTTCAGACCAGAATTTTCCAATGCGGAATTTATCCTTGAAAATGGTAAATATATCTGTGGGGTAGAAGTTGAAAAGATGTCGAAATCCAAATTCAACGTGGTTAGTCCCGATGATATCGTTGAACGCCATGGTGCCGACACCCTCAGAATGTACGAAATGTTTCTTGGTCCGCTAGAACAAAGCAAACCTTGGAATACCAATGGGATTGAAGGGGTATTCAAATTCTTGCGTAAATTTTGGAAGCTGGCTCACGACGATGACTTTAATTTCAATGTGTCTGAAGATGAGCCTTCTAAGGCTGAATATAAGGCACTTCACAAAATCATTCGCAAGGTGGAGGAAGATATTGAACGCTTCTCATTCAATACTTCAGTTTCAAGCTTTATGATTTGTGTTAATGAATTAACAGATCTGAAGTGTAATAAGAGAAAGATTATTGAGGATTTAGTTATTGTGCTTGCACCTTATGCTCCTCATATAACTGAAGAACTTTGGACTTTACTTGGAAATGTTCCAGGTACGCTTTCTGTGGCTAATTATCCATTATTTAATCCTGAATACTTGGTTGAGAATGAGTTCTCTTATCCAATTTCTGTAAACGGAAAAACTAGAATGAACTTGAATATTTCCTTGAGCTTAAGTCAGGAGGAAGTGGAAGCAATTGTTCTATCCAATACAGATCTAAAGAAATATTTAGAAGATAAAACACCAAAGAAGATTATTTTCGTAAAAGGGAAAATAATTAATCTGGTTATCTAAATTATACCTTTGAATCGAGGATGAACCTAATTTCATCCTCGATTCATTCAAATGCAATTTATTTGCACAAAAAGATTTCGCGTTCTGCCGAAATCGATTTGACTTTCATTTAACAATTGAAATCTCAATTGTTGTAACAAAGAGCGTATTTTCGCGACTAATTTTCAAAAAACAATTACATGAAATACTTTTTATTAATAATAACCTTAATATCAGGAATCAATTTTGCCTCTGCACAAGGTATGGGTGCTGCTGCTCCTGCTGTAACCGGCAGAATATCAGGCACTATCATTGATTCATTAACTTCTAAACCGATTGACTATGCTACTATTTCTTTGGGTAGAACGGGTTCAGTAAAAACAACAAATGGCTCACTTTCTGATGAAAAGGGTTCCTTTAAAATAGACAATATTTCTGCTGGAATTTATCGTGTTACGATTGCCTTTCTAGGTTATCAGACAAAAATTATTGATTCGGTAAAGACCACTCCGGCAAAGCCAGATTTAAATTTTGGACGCATCCTTTTATCACCTAATCAGAAAATGTTAAATGAGGTGGTTATCTCAGGAACTACTCCAATTATTGAAAACAAAATTGATAAATTAGTATATAATGCGGAGCAAGATATTGCTATTGCGGGTGGAAATGCAACAGATGTGCTTCGTAAAGTGCCATTGTTATCCGTTGATTTTGAAGGCAATGTGTCACTTCGCGGAAGTCAGAATGTTCGAGTATTAATCAATGGAAAGCCTTCTGGCTCGATGGCAAACAATATGGCAGATGCATTAAAAGCAATTCCTGCCGATCAAATCAAAAATGTTGAGGTAATTACATCACCATCAGCTAAATATGATGCTGAAGGAACTTCTGGAATTATTAATATCATCACTAAGAAGAATAATTTAGCTGGTGTTAGTGGTTCAGTAAATG
>NZ_JBIILQ010000024.1:0-19528 GCF_044232565.1 Daejeonella sp.
AGCAATCAGCTACCAGTAAGATAGTGCCCGCAGCTATGATTTTCAGATCTGAAAATGGCGAAATTATCAATACCTCTGAGCGCAATGGAAAGGTTTATTTCATCAATTTTTGGGCTACTTGGTGTCCTCCTTGTCGTGCAGAAATGCCCTCTATCAATAAACTAGCATCAAAAATAAAGAACAAAGATAAAATAGAATTTATCATGGTGGATGTAGATGCTAAAGTCAAAACTTCTGTCGCATACATGCGAAAACATTCCTTCAACTTAAAGGTTTACACCACTGAATCTGGGATTCCAGAAAATATTTTTGGTGGAAGCCTACCCACAACAGCTATTATTGGCATGGATGGCACTCTAGTTTTTCATCATACGGGCATGGCCGATTACAATAATCAGAAAATGATTGATTTCCTGAATACCCTAAGTAGATAATTCATATCCCGATATGAATAAATGAAAAATGATTAATTTTGTATTCAAACTAATAAAAATGAAAAAAGCCCTATTTACAATACTTTTAAGCGTAAGTGTTATTTCCTTTAGTAAGGCACAAACTAGCGTAAATACAAATCAATCTTTAGATAAAAGAGATAATTGGACACAAAAAGATTTGATAGAACCCGCAGCTTTAGCTGCAATAATTGCCAACCCTAAGGCAAAGCAGCCCCTGATTTATAATATTGGCGTAGTTGAAAACATTAAAGGAGCGAAAAATTTTGGTGCTGCTAGTGAAAAAGAGAACCTCGAGAGATTAAGAAAAACTCTTTCAGGAATCCCTAAAACATCTTTTTTAGTGGTTTATTGCGGATGCTGTCCATTTAGCAGATGCCCAAATATTCGTCCCGCGATAGGCATGCTAAAGACTATGGGTTTCACTAATGGAAAGTTGTTGAATATTCCAACAAATTTAAAACAAAACTGGATCGACAAAGGGTATCCACTCGCGGGTAAATAATTGAAGCAAATACTGGGATTTTCATTGAGTATCAATCTATAGGAATATAAACTAGTCGGTTTGTATTCCCTTTTTGGGGACTATTGCTTTTTCCCTATAAGCTTGGAAGCTACATTCACTTGCAATCTAATTGTGAATTTCCTATTGCATATTCTTCAATAACTGAATTGGAGTGTGATAAAGCAGCAATAATTACCCTTGCTAGCTCCATCCTTTTGACTAAAAAATTCGACTATAGGCTTGATAATCTTTTTAGAAAAAAGGTTAATATCCCTAGTTAAACTAATTTTTTTTTAATTAAAATAGCATATACTTACACTAAAGACTTACGAAAAACGCTGGCTTTGATTTTTTTTTGTGGCTAAACAAATTTTATTTTGATGTTATAACCTATATTTGTATAAAATTAAAGGCCAATAAAGCGAAAAATAAAATTTATAACAGTGAAAAAAATCTTTTTTCCTTGTTTAAATTAAGCCATTTATTTTTTAAGGTAACATTTAAAGTATAGAAAAATACCAAATAGATCATTCAATATGCTTTTTTACTCTTCCTTATTAACGATTGTTTTGTCGATAATACTGGTTGCTTTCAATTGGAAAGTAAATAAAAGCGTATCCTATTTGGCTTTATTTTTTGTGGCTTTTGCCTGCTATGGCTTAACCCATCATTTTACTTTATATGGTCATTCACCATTTTGGCTAGCTATATTTTATAACCATTTTGCTCCACTTTACCTCTTACCCGGACCACTGCTTTATTTTTACACCAAAGAATCTTTAACAGATAAAAAAGCCCTCACCAATTGGAAAGATTATCTCCACTTTATTCCAGCATTGGTAAATATTATTGCCATAGCACCTTATTTTGTTAGCCCCTTTAGCGAAAAGCTAAACATAGCTTCGCAAATAATGCAAAACTTCGATGCTATTGTAAGCATAAAAGTAAACTGGCTTTATGAGCCTATAGTCGGCTTTATGGTCAGACCCTTATTGCTATTGGCTTATTCATTTTATATCTATATCATGCTCATTCGCTATAGACCAAAAAGCGAACTATTGCAACGGATTCCGATAACACAGTATAAGTTTGTTAAAAACTGGATTTTGGGCTTAAGTATTATCAGTTTTATATCAGCAACAGGCTTTTTAGTACTTACACTTAACTTACTCCAATTTGGCATTAGCAAAGTGCTCATCACCGCTATGCCACTTCACTTTGTGATCGGAATTGTTTTTTGTATGCTACCCATTACCCTACTTCTTTTTCCGAAAATATTATATGGCATCCCAATTTCAGCGGAAAAAGAAAAAAGCCTTTTAATAAACAGCAATAAAAAATCAAAAAAAATTACAGAGATTGAGGAAGACCCCTTTTTAGCGCTCTCTAATGATATTTTAGCCTACATACAAAAAGAAAAGCCTTTTGTAAACTCTGAATTTTCGATGAGCCACATTGCTGTAATTTTTAATGTGCCCCAGCACCACGTGGCCTACTGTTTTAACCATGTGCTGAACAAAAAATTTACCACGCTCAGAAATGATTTTAGGGTAAGATATGCCATTGAGCTTTTAGATGAAGGCCTCACCAACAGCTTGTCTATCGATGGAATTGGTTTAAAAGCCGGTTTTTCAACCCGATCTAACTTTTACTCGTCGTTTAAAAGGAATACCGGACTTACCCCTTCAGAGTATTTAGAAAACAAAGGAAGTATTGCTTAACAACACCCAAAGTCATCTCATCTACTAAGCTTAACCAAAGCTCCCATAATAGTAGTCGTTCAGCAATAAAGAATAACCAAAAGGCATCAGCCAAGGGTATATAAACAAAAACCCCTCTTACTAATACCAAGAGGGGTTTTTGTTTATACGTTAAAAAATATACTAATTACTGTTGTTTTTTAGCGGTAATTATTTCGTTTCTAAGCTGATAATTTAAATCTAATTCAAGCCTATTGTTTTTTCTTTTTAAGCACGGAACCTGCATTCACTTGTATTCCAATTTCGAAGGTTCCCGTTGCATAACTCTTCAATGCCTGAACAGGAGTGTTATAAAGCACCAATAATTGCCATTGCTTTAGCTTCTGGTAGCTCAATCCGAAACTCATACTCTTATTGGTATGGTACATGCTCATAAGGCCAAGTTGATTATCTGGCGTGCGGAGCTCAAGGCCCATATCTAGAATATCATTGAAGTTTTTTACGCCGCGATAAACCAATTTTGGATGCACCTGCCAATCTGATATTTGAGCCATGTATGTAAAGGCAGTCATGAAGGTAGCGTAATCGGTAATTTGATTATCCTCAATTTGAAGTTGATTCTTAAGGTTATTTACAGCACCTTCAATTCTGAACTTCTTATCCGAATAAGCCATACCAAAATCACCATCAAGAATATTCTCTTGATCATTGTAGCGTATGGCTGTTAAATCATTGGAAGAACCCACAACATCCTGTGTGTTTAGTGAATTCATTTGCAATCCCAAGGATATTCCGAAATGTAATTTACCATCTTCATTGTTTACGGGAAGATGATAGGCATAAGAGGCCTGAATCTTAGATCTGGATAAAAGCCCTGCTTCATCCTTATAAAAATTAACCCCCACTCCTACTTTTTCAGAACCATATTCACCAGTTACCGATAGGTTTCGTGGCGAACCTTGGATATTGCTCCATTGGTTGCGATAGCCTAAGTTAAGGTATATGCCCTGCTTTAATCCAGCCATGGCCGGATTAGCTAAATAGGTGTTCTGGAAGTATTGAGCTGCCATCGGATTGATCTGAGCACTTAAATTAATACTACAGAATAGTAGAGTAACTACTGATAATATGAGACCTTTAAACATGAGTTTTTTTTCAAAAGTAGAGATTATTTATTTAATTGGAAAATTAATTGATAATAGTAATGACGCCTTTCTTCTCACCAGCTCCATTGTTTAGTGTTATGAAATAGTAATAAGTAGTCTAATGTAGAAAAAAACCTTCATTTATCCAACAAAAAAGAAAAAAAATGAATTATTAATTTATTTGAATTGCTAAAAATTTTAGCATAAATTTGTTTCCCTACAAATAAATTTATGCCTACGGATAAACAAATTATACACATTGATCAGGATGCATTTTTTGTATCGGTAGAGCTTTTAAAAAACTCTTCGCTAGTTGGGAAGCCCGTAATTATTGGGGGCACATCCGATCGTGGTGTGGTTGCTTCTTGCAGTTATGAGGCCCGAAAATTCGGTATCCACTCGGCCATGCCATCCAGAATGGCCAAACAGCTTTGCCCCCACGCCATCTTCATTCGCGGTAACATGGAGGAGTACAGCAAATACTCCCACATCGTCACTGATATTCTGCAAGAGAAGGTGCCCGTTTTGGAAAAAGCTTCGATTGATGAGCATTATATCGACATGACGGGCATGGACCGATTTTATGGCTGCATGAAATTTGCACATGAGCTACGACTCCACGTAATGAAGGAAACAGGCCTCCCTCTTTCTTTCGGTTTATCGGTCAATAAAACGGTGTCGAAAATAGCAACCAATGAATGCAAGCCCAACGGAGAACGCCAAGTGCCTCATGATGAAGTGCAACCATTTTTAAACCCTTTGTCGATTAAGAAAATACCCGGCTTGGGGCAAGCAACTTACGTCAAGCTCAGCGAAATGGGGGTCCGTTTCATTTATACTTTATCACAAATACCTCAGGAACAGCTTTTTAAGGTGCTTGGAAATAATGGCACAAGCCTGTGGCAAAAAGCGCATGGGATTGATAATTCGCCGGTTGTACCCTATCGGGAACAAAAATCAATCGGCACCCAAAGCACTTTTGAAACGGATAGCATTGATACCCATAGCATTAAGCAATTGATTACGGCAATGCTTAGCGACCTTTGTTTTCAGCTCCGATCGCAAAGAAAACTGACCGCCTGCATCACGGTAACCATCCGTTATTCGAATTTTGAAACGCATACTCAGCAGACTAAAATACCCTATACTGCCCTTGATTCGCTGCTCATTAGCAAGGCGAAAGAGCTTTTCGACAAATTGTACAATCGGCGCATGCTGCTTCGCTTGGTGGGAGTTAAGCTTTCGCAATTGGTGAGTGGGCATGAACAAATCAGCTTGTACAGTGCCTCAGAAGAGCAATATAAGCTTTACCAGGCCATGGACCGTATCCGGAACAGGTTCGGCGAGAAATCCGTGAAATTGGCATCCACCATCAACATAAAGCTTTAAGTCCATGTATCTGAATGTTCATTCCCAATATAGTTTGCGCTATGGCACGCTGTCTGTCGAAAGCTTGATCGATCAGGCCAAAGCTTTAGGAATAGAGCAAATGGCACTAACCGATATCAATAATTCTACCGGCGCCACCGAATTTATCCGTAACTGCCATGAAAAAGGGCTTAAAGCCATTACAGGGATCGAATTTAGGCGAGATAAGCATTTGCTTTACATTGGCATTGCGCGCAACCGTGAGGGGATGAAAGAGCTCAATGATTTTTTAAGTTTCTATAATTTAAATAGCATGGTCCTCCCAGATTGCCCTTGGGATTTTCAGAATGCCTACATTATTTATCCCTACTCGCAGAATCATCCGGCACTAAAAGAGAATGAATTCCTAGGAATTCCATACCGTGACTTGGGGAAGCTTTTCGGAAAGCCGCTCGCCCTCATTCAAGAAAAAATAGTGGCGTTGCAGCCTGTGAGCGTAAGCAATAAACTGGAGCACCGCCTACATACTTATTTGCGTGGGATAGAGCTAAATACCATCCTCTCCAAAATAAGCGAAAATGATCAATGCCATGAGGATGAGATACTTATGTCGCCCGAAAAACTCAAAGAACGTTATAGCTCCTACCCTTTTATCATTCAGAATACAGAAAAATTAATGAATGCTTGTAGCAGTACGTTTGAAAAGGGCTCAAAAAACAGGAAAACGTTTACAGGCTATGCCAAAGATGATAAAGATTTGCTAGAGAAGCTCGCCCTAGAGGGAATGGAATATCGTTATGGCCGCTCGAACAAAGAGGCTTTAAAAAGGGTTAAAAAGGAGCTTCAGGTGATTGATGAACTGCACTTTTCTGCCTATTTTTTAATCACATGGGATATTATCCGCTATTCAATGGCCCGGGGTTATTACCATATCGGAAGGGGTTCTGGAGCCAATAGCATCGTTTCTTATTGCCTGCGCATTACGGATGTGGACCCCATAGAACTCGACCTCTACTTTGAGCGCTTCCTAAACCGCCAGCGTAGTAGCCCCCCAGATTTTGACATCGACTACAGCTGGGATGAGCGCGAGGATGTGCAGGATTATATTTTTAAACGCTATGGCAGTAAGCATACGGCCCTGTTAGGCACTATGAGCACTTTTAAGGATCGTTCGATCATCCGTGAGATTGGTAAAGTAATGGGATTGCCAAAACAGGAAATTGATAGCTTCAGCGACCCGACACGCTTTAGTGAAAACCGCAATAACCCTACATTCAGCAAAATTTTGGCCATTCAAAACATGATGCAGGATATGCCTAACCAGCGATCCATTCATGCAGGCGGGGTACTCATCTCGGAAGAACCCATTACCTATTATACCGCGCTAGATCTGCCGCCCAAAGGTATGCCCGTAGTGCAATGGGATATGTATGAGGCCGAAGCTATAGGCTTTGAAAAATTCGATATCCTTAGTCAGCGGGGTATTGGCCACATCAAAGAAGCTATCCAACTCATTGCTGAAAATCAGCAGAAAAAGCCCGATATCCATGATGTGAAATCCTTCATGAAAGACCCTAAAGTTAATGCCCAGCTTAAGCGTGGAGATACCATTGGTTGCTTTTACATCGAATCGCCCGCCATGCGGCAATTAATTAAAAAATTAGGCTGCGAAAATTACATTACCCTAGTAGCAGCAAGCTCCATCATTCGGCCAGGGGTGGCCTCTTCAGGAATGATGAAAACCTATATTCAGAATTACCATGATCCTGAAAACGTGAAATACCTGCATCCGGTGATGAAGGAATATCTGCAGGAGACCTTCGGGGTAATGGTGTACCAGGAAGATGTGATCAAGATCTGCTACCATTACGCCGGACTCGACCTCACCGATGCCGACGTTTTGCGGCGGGGTATGAGCGGAAAATACCGGTCCAAAAAGGAATTCGACCGTCTGGTGCAACGCTTTTTCGACCGCGCCAAAGAGATTGGGAGGGATGAAGAAACTACGAAAGAAGTATGGCGGCAAGTATCATCCTTTGCCGGATATAGTTTTTCCAAAGCCCATTCCGCTTCATTTGCTGTGGAGAGCTACCAGAGTCTCTTCCTAAAAACCTATTTCCCGCTGGAATTTATGGTGGCCGTACTTAATAATTATGGTGGCTTTTACCAGCGCTGGGTGTACGTTCATGAATTGAAAAAAGCCGGTGCCAATGTGCATCTGCCCTGTGTAAACAAAAGTGAGGCGAAGGTCAGCATTCAGGGCAAGGATGCCTGGATGGGCTTCATCGGCATCCAGGGACTAGAAAGCCATTTTATGGAGCTGATTCCCGCAGAGCGAAATGCCAACGGCCCTTACCGGGATCTTGCCGATCTGATCAAACGTACCGGGATCAGTCTAGAGCAGGCGATCATCCTGATCAGGGTTGGTGCATTGCGCTTTACCGGAAGCAATAAGAAAGAGCTGTTATGGGAGGTTCATAACTACCTGGGCAGCAAGACTGTCCCGAAGCAGAACACTGAACTGTTTCACACCGAAGCGAAAGAATTTTTTCTCCCCGAATTAGAAAGCTCAGGCGTGGAGGATGCTTACAATGAATTGGAATTGTTGGGTTTCCCATTGAGTATGGATATGTTCGACCTGCTCAAAACGAGCTATCGAGGAGATATCATGGCCGATGGGCTGAGCAAGAACATCGGAAAAACCATCCGCACGGTAGGTAATTACGTTTGTGAAAAGCCGGTCCGGACGAAGAACAATAAAAAGATGTGGTTCGGAACTTTCCTAGATAATGAAGGGAATTTTATGGATACCATACACTTCCCAGTAAGCACGCCAGCATACCCCTTCCGTGGTAAAGGATGCTATCTGATTGAGGGCAAGGTAGTTGATGATTTTGGTTCTCCGGGCATTGATGTGAAGAAATTTGCTAAATTGGGGATTAGGGATAATCCGGTTTTTTAGGTAGGAAGGGGTTAGTTGGTTAGATGGTTAGTTATTAGGTGGTTAGACTAGCAAGATCTACTAAAGTTGAGATTAACCGGTGGCTAAGGCTCTCGAACTGTGGCTGAGGCTCTCGAACGGTGGCTGAGGCTCTCGAAAGGTGGCTGAGGCTCTCGAAAGGTGGCTGAGGCTCTCGAAGCCAGTAAATTTGCAGCAAGCTCGATTTTTTTGTCTTTACTCCTTGCTCCAGAATTAGTTATCAGTTGTCAGACAAGCGACATCTAAAACAGTAGATTTGCAGTCAACTCGATTTTTTTGTCTTTAATCCTAGCTCCAAAATCCTTATTCCTTATACCAAAAAAACAGAACCGTCAAAAGCATTAGCATTTGCGGGACAAATACTTATGTTTTTTTTCCTTTCTTCATCAGCATAAGGGCAATTAATAAATTAAAGACTATTGCACTTAGGCCTATACCAAAAACGCGTTCTAAATAATCGGTACCAAGAAATTGCTGGCAAAACTGAAAGTAGACAACTCCAATTAAGGTAGAAAACGCAGCACCGAAAATAATAATTTTAAATCCTTCTAAAAGTCCTTCCACGAATCCCATTTCTCCATGCTTTATCGTATCTCTTAAATTTTTCACCCCGAAAAATATCCCAATAAAAGGTATGAGTACGAATGCATATTGCATCCAAAGCAGATTTGGATTTTTAATGTATCCTAACTCACAAATACCTGAAAAGTGCATAATAAATATCCAGGCTGCACTTAAAACACCAATTAAACCGCCATATTTTAATGCATTTTTCATAATTGAAGATTAAGATTAAATCAGAAAAAAGAACAAATTAATAAGTAATAATAGCAATTTAACAAAACATCGCTAGGCAATCAATAGATAATGGAAAATTGTAAACCTGACTGGGGCAGGCAGGTAACTAAAAAGCTCGAATAGCACGGACGTATACCTTGGTGGCCTTATCGAAGCTGAGAAGGGAACCACTTGCCATACCCTGCATCACTGCATTGAGGTGAGTATCCTCCGTACTACTCCAATAGCCGATATTAATAAAACCGCCAATTTCTTCTCTTTTCAGGTACATTTCATTTAATTCATACTTTGTTGGCAATCGCCAATCCCTAAATTGTTGTCCATCTGTACTATGATACGCTGGATTACTAATAACATTTTGGGCATCGAACCAAGTAGATGAAGTTGATTGATTAATGGTTTCAGCAACTAAGCCATGTTTTCTATCTGTAGAAATCCAGAAAACATATCCACCTAACTCTGGCCATAGACCTATGGAATAGGTCCTTTGAATAGGCAGTATATTGGTCAATCTGGAACCATCGCCTTCAAAAGCGTTAGCGGTCACAGTACCAGAAAAAGTTGGTGATGCTAATTCTGCGTTTGCCCAACTTGCAAGTCCAGCACCATTTGTTGTTAGTACTTGTCCGGAAGCACCAACTGTACTAGGATAAGTGATACCACCTGCTTTAAGGATGCCATTAATGTGTGTACTTCCATCCGGATTAAGTACCATGTTTGCTGATCCATTAAAGGTAGCACCTATGAATATTTTTTTATCATTGCTATTTGAAAATCCTTTAATCACAGCATCTCCTTGTTTGGTTCCAACAAAAAATTGATCGTTGCTGCCCGCAATACCAAATTCTGCTCCAATACCATCATCTCCCATTCTCATCCAAGTGGGCATAGATGGGTTATCAGGATTAGGACGAACTCTGAAACTGGGATTAAAGCTTGAATTATTTTTTGTGATTATATTGAGTGAGCCTTTATCATTATCCCATGAAAAAGCTGAATTTGATTGTAAATTTACGCTCCCATCACTAAATGGAATTATGCCTGCAACAAAATTAAATTGCGGACTAGTTCCATTTACAACATAAGGGCTCAATGTTGTGCCGCTACCGGTGACGGTTACGTTGGTGCCTGCCGTTAGTTTGGTTTCCGAACCGTCTGTACTAGACCCTACTACATAAGGGCTCAGTGTTGTTCCAATACCTGTGACGATTACGTTGGTACCTGCCGTTAATTTGGTTTCGGAACCGTCTGTACTGGCGGTAATTCCCGTAAGTTTTGAACCATCTCCTTCAAAACTACCCGTAAAAACTGGGTTCAATTCACTTTTTTCTATAATTTTAATCCCGTTAAAAGATATTTCCTCTGCGGTAATGTCAAAAGCTTCATCTTCAAATTCGCTTAATATTACCCCATATTTCCCTGGAATATAATCCCCAAAAACAATCTTTCCTCCTGAATAGTAATCATTTGAGTTATTTCCTAGAATTCTTAAAGCGATATCTTGTCCACTACTACTTTCAGCTTGTATTTTTAGAGTTCCTTTAATTTCATTGTAGCCGTCGTCATCATAAAGAGCAGCTAAGGTTTGGTTTGCTCCACCAATATCTACTGAACCATTTAGATTATCCCAAAAAAGACCTGGATTTGATTGTAAACTACCATTCCCATCACTAAATGGAATTATGCCCGCAACAAAATTAAATTGCGGACTACTTGACGTATTTGCCCAAGTTGCAAGCCCAGCACCATTTGTTATAAGTACTTGTCCGGGATTGCCACGATCAGTGGGTAATGAAAAACTCGTATTGGAACCATTTTGATTAATGGTTAAAGAACCTCCAATCGTTGTGTTGGCATTTTTCAAAACGCTAATGGCATTACTTCTAGATGTAGTGTTAGTAACAAAATCAGAAGTTCCATTTCCAATAACAAACAGCCTATCACTGAGATTGAAATTTACTGGATCTCCATTCACATCTGTTGCAAATACTCCCAAAACAGTTTCACCATATGATTTTGCAGTATTTCGAGTGCCACCACCAACAAAGGAAAATTTCCCAATAGCAGAGTTTGCATTACCACCTGAAACAACGGATGAATTCCCACTCGCAATGTTTTGATTTCCACCTGAAACAACAGCATAATTTTCAGAAGCTGTATTGTCATTTCCACCAGCGACAGTTGCGTAAAATTCAGATGCAGTATTCGAATTACCACCTGCAACAGTTGCGTAAAAATCAGATGCAGTGTTTCTATTACCGCCCGAAACAGTTGCGTAACCAGCACTTGAAGTATTTCTATATCCTCCGCCAACAACAGCAAAATCACCGGAAGCTACTTCTGAATTCAATGCTCTGTACATCTGGAAATCAACCGCATTTGAACCTCTATTATTGCCTCCAGTACTAGTTTCATCTGGCTGTTGCGCTAAAATAGCTCCTGTACCCTTAGCGCTCAATACAAGATCTGCATTGCTTGCCGAATTGCTTGCTTGAAGTTTTACTCCCGTTTTAGTATTACTAGTATAGCTGCTTTCACTGAAATTGCTAAGACCGTTTGTGCCAGGCTCGCCTTTATCCCCCTTTGCACCAGTTAAACCAATTTCCCCATTGACCCCAGGCTCGCCTTTATCACCTTTTAAACCTGGCGCACCATCCGTTCCATTGGTACCATTTGTTCCATTGATACCAGGTGCACCATCAGTTCCATTGGTTCCATTGGTGCCTGAGTCGCCTTTATCTCCTTTTAAACCTGGCACACCATCCGTTCCGTTTGTGCCTATTTCACCATTTAATCCATTCTTTCCATTGATACCTGGGTCACCTTTATCTCCTTTTATACCAGGTGCACCGTTCGTTCCGTTTGTGCCATTGATACCTGGGTCGCCTTTATCTCCTTTTAAACCCGGCAATCCATCCGCTCCATTCGTTCCAGGTGCACCATTCAATCCGTTTGTTCCATTGATACCTGGATCGCCCTTATCTCCTTTTAAACCAGGTACACCGTTCGTTCCGTTTGTACCATTGGTGCCTGGGTCGCCTTTATCTCCTTTTAAACCTGGCACACCATCCGTTCCATTAGTACCTGGGTCGCCTTTATCTCCTTTTATACCAGGTACACCATTCGTTCCGTTTGTGCCATTGATACCTGGGTCGCCTTTATCTCCTTTTATACCCGGTGCACCCTTCGTTCCGTTTGCGCCATTGATACCTGGGTCGCCTTTATCTCCTTTTATACCCGGTGCACCGTTCGTTCCGTTTGCGCCATTGATACCTGGGTCGCCTTTGTCACCTTTTAAACCTGGAGCACCAATCGTTCCGTTTGTGCCATTGATACCTGGTGCACCATCTGTTCCATTGGTTCCATTAGTACCAGGGTCGCCTTTGTCACCTTTTAAACCTGGAGCACCATTCGTTCCATTCGTGCCTGGTACACCATTTAATCCATTAGTGCCATTGATACCTGGGTCGCCTTTATCACCTTTTAAACCTGGAACACCATCCGTTCCATTCGTGCCTAGTACACCATTTAATCCATTAGTGCCATTGATACCTGGGTCGCCTTTATCGCCCTTTTCTCCTTGAATCCCTGTTCCCGTAATATCTTCAGAAGGGATCCATTCTTTTCCATCCCATTTCAATACCTGACCGTTGCTTGGCATCAGATTACTGATGGCTTTCCCTTGAAGTTTACTCACTAGTGGATTAGGATAAGTGCCCGTTAAATCGCCGCTTGCTATTCCAATTGGAGCTGCTTGTTCCGCATGAATGGCATAGGGCACGCTCTGTAATTGCGAGGTTCCCATAGTAATAAAATTATTTCCCCCACTAGGGTCAATTTCAACTTGAAGGAATTTATTACCTGTCTTCCAGTTTACATTAGCAAGCGTTCCTATTTGTGAGGAAGCTGCGGCACTACCGATTACTATAGAGAATAGGCCAAAAGGATTGGTTTTTACCTGATGAATCTCACTGAAGGCACTATTACCGTTTTTTGAGCCATCTCTTACCGTCAATTTAAGAGAGATTGATTGCTCTGCTAGTGGGTTACCATCCGCACGACGGGCAATACCCTGATAATTAATGCCTGTACTTTGTTGTGAAAACGTGTTATTATTTAATATTAAGCTGAAAATACTAAGAAGCACAATGGATCTTAATGTAATAAATGAATTCATGTTGTTTTAATTTATTATGGTGAGAAAGCCTTTTTTAATCTCGCTTTTTCCCTCACTTGTAATTTTGATAATATAATAATAGCTGTCTTCGGTTAGAGGATTACCTGCTAGTTTTCCATTCCAATTGTTTTGATAGTTTCTACTATAAAAAACTTGCCTGCCTGCACGGTCGTAGACTATTACTTCATTATTTGGATATTGATTGAGATATTGAATGTACCAAGTATCATTTTCTCCATCGCCATTGGCAGATAGAATGTTGTTAGGCACAATAAAGAAGTTTTCTAGAATAGGATTCCTTTTCGTTTTTTGCGATTGCAATTGTCCGTTGGTTAGAATATACTCTCCACCAAGCATACTTTCCACCAAAGCAAGCTCGCCAATATTCCACTCGTAAGTAATAGTTAAATGCGTTGCGCTACCGCCAGTACTATTCACTATTTCAGGTCCGATACCCTGGCCCCGAACATTAAAAGAGTAAAAGCTAGAAAATAAGAATAGGTAAAATAAGTTTTGCTTCATCAATTTTTTCGGCCACAACTAAATAGATTTATGGCCACAAAACTAAAAGATAAGCTACATAAGAAGGGCTTTAAGAGCTCCGAAGTGTACAATATTCCGAAATCTGTACAAAATAATCCGATTAAAGTGAATTGGTTTCTCTTTCTATATATTTAGATGGCGTAAGATTTACGAGCTTTTTAAAAGCAGCATTAAAAGTACTTTTAGAAGTAAAGCCTGCTTGTTTGGAAAGAGTTTCAATCGTATATCGGTCACAAAATCCATGTTTAATTTGCTCGATAACATATTGAACTCTATACCCATTAACAAAATCGGTAAAACGTTGGTTAAAATGTTGATTAAGGATAAACGATAATTCGCGGGCAGGAATCCCGATTCCGATTGCCACCTCATTAATATTGAGCGTGTTGTTCAAATAGGGATTTTTCTCTTTAAAGTAATTTTCAAGAAGCTTAATTTCTTTCTCATATTCTTTATTTGAGTTGATTTTAAGCTCTTTTTCCTTAACTAATGTTTGGTCACTATGTTTTGTTGGAGCATAAGGAAGACCAAATAAAACTTCGGGATTTAAAAGCAGAAAGGAGCTCAAGACTAAATATCCAATGGCAATAAGTAAAGTGCAAATAAGAAGAATTAATTCTAAATGGGTAGAATTAGGTATAGTAAATATAAATAAATAGGAGGAAATTGTGCTGAATAAGACTAGACTAAAAGACCAGTTGAAGATTTTTAACCATCGTAATACATGCAAGGTATGGATCTCATATTTTGGGCTTATAAGTTTTTTGGTGAAGCCTGTTAAAAGCCGCCATTGAAAAACAAGGTAAACTATGCTTTGAATTATCCGAGACAGGTGATCTACATATTCTGGAAGGAACCCCTGCTTGGTCTCTGGTGCTTGAATAGCCTTATTTATAACATTTTGCAAGAGATTTATTTTATCAGATGTAGCCATGGTATAAACTGGCAGGTAGTTGATAACAAAAATAAGGAAGGGGAGGAAATGCCAGAGATCAGATTTTTCAAAGCGACTCTCATTACGCAAAACAGACCTAACGTAAAAATAGCCAAGTGGAGGAATCAGAAAATTGATTGGCGCTGCTGTTTTATAAAAAAATGGAATTTCTATAATCCATCCAGAAACAATTAATAAATAAGCTAATGCACACCAGCTATAAAAAAGCATAGAAAAGCCTAGAATTTGTCCTGAAAAAATCTGGTAATTACGAGATTTAAAGAATAATAGGTACGCGGTAATTAATGAACAAAATATCGATCCTAAAAAAATAATTTGTACCATCCCTAAATTTAATTTTCTTTGGCAATAGGCATAACTCCTAATTGACCCAATTAAAACCCAAATCTAGCTTAATTATCGGAACTGTGTTCAACCGTTTTTCTTAAATCAGCTATCATCATGGATGATATTTTCCTTTTTTTCTGTGTTTAACAATCTCCCTCAGACTAGTATAACTGGTTGGATACTGATCGCTTAGAGAAAATACTAGTTGGCGGATAACATCAAAAAGAGAGGAATTTACCCTACTCCTCTAAATTTTTAAAGGGATTTTTCTGCTGATCAAACGGTTTTGAAAGATCCCGGATATACTCCACCAACTGCCACAACTGCTCATCAGATAATTTTAATTTATAGCCGGGCATGATTCCCCTGCCCTCACGTATTTTCCAGTATAAAGCACCATCGCTTTGCTGCCTGACCCAATCTTGCTTAAAATCTGGCACTTCTTGGGCGGTATGCTCCAAAGGATAACCCTGCCCTTGGCCACCATGGCACCGAATACAATGCAAATTGTAAACCTCTTGTGCTTGCGGAAGGGTCAGTGGTTCAATATTATAGGGATTATACAGGCTGTCTGTCCAAACCGGAGCTTTCCAAGGTTCTTGAACAAACCTATTCTTGCCACTAAAGAAACATAAAGCTATGGTCACTATTATCAAAAGAGAATAAATTCGAGGCATAAGCATTCAACTTTACAAAAGTATCAGATTAGTTTGTATCCTCATGCCTTTGAGCGCAAAGTACCTGCAGCTCGGTAATCATGACGTTTTGCGGTCCATTCTGCATCGCCATATTCGCTCAGGCTCACCTTACCCTGCATCATATTCCCATCTGTTGTTCCGGTAAATGAAAAATTGATGCGCACTCCATCTTTCGTATAAGAACTCCTGATACTTACATCACTGCCATGTATGGTGCCATCCAGATCACGAGATCCAATACTTGCAAAATGTGTTCCTGTTAAGCTATTATCCTTCTGCTCAATGATCAAGGTCTGATCTACTGTACTGGCAGAGAACTTCATTTTCAAATCCCATTGTCCGCTCAGGTTAAATGCTGCTACCGCATTAACTTTTTCATTTTTTGGCGGATTAGCAAGTATCGTAAAAACTCGATCGGCAATAATTTTTTCATCCCCAGCGCGTAACGATGCCATAGCAACACTAATATTGGGTTGTAAATTTGGAGGGAAGGGCAGAAAACTTCCGGCTCCGCTGACTGCTATCCGTGGAGTTCCATCCCATAAAAGTTTTTCCATATCCTCTCCTGTCAATGGGATGATAGATTTATCCCATTTTACATTCACAGAAGGCGCTCTGTTTGAACGGGCCTTTGGCTCAACCAGCTCCGTGCTTACTCCCGGAATAGTTGAAAGTCGTTTCATGATGTGGTTAGCCCAAGATACCCAGGTCTTCCATTCGCCTGCATGATCGCGCTTAAACCACATTTCTACGGCGGCAAGCATGCCCATGATCTCTTCCCGGCCCACTTTAAATCCGCGGCCAAAGCCATGATGCGGACCCGCATTAATACGGGAAGCGATTACCAAATCCTTGCGCCCAATCAAAATACCCGCACATTGAGGTCCACGGAGGTATTTACCCCCACTATAAGCAACAAGATCAGCCCCTTGGGATAGATGAGGATTTGGAACTTCCAAACCTTCAGCAGCCGCATCAACCAAAATAGGAATACCCAGTGGTTTTGCTACTGAAGAAATTTCTTTTAATGATAATGGTCCGTTTTCGGAACGGGATCCAGCAAGTACAAGAATCATGGCAGTACGCGGACCAATAGCTAATTTCAGGTCTTCCAGTGTGGAAACCTCCACCATTCTGACACCGACAGCCTTTGCCGCAGCATCATAAGCCGAGCGTGAATATGCTGGAATAATCACCTCATCTTTCATTCCAGTAAGGTTCGGGATCATCCAAAGTTTATCCGGATCACCACCTGTAACACATCCTGCAGTACCTGCAGTTATTGCAGCCGATGCACCGGAGCTAACATAGCCGAATTCGGCACCAGTTAATTTTCCTAGGCGCTCACCAACAGCATCCATCAACTCATCTATCTGAACATATTCGCGAACCGCATCATCCATGGCTTGTTGCACTTCGGGTAATATTTGGCTAGCGCCAACTACCGTAACAGTTCCTCTTGCATTAATTAGCGGGCGAACACCAATGGCTTCATAAATACTTTTTCCACCTTTTTGGGCTGCTGAAGGAACTGCTCCGAGGGCCGACTGTATAGTAGATCCTGAAACTGCTCCTGCCAATGGCAAAATACTCAGCCCCTTAATTAATTCTCTTCTTTTCATAAAAATACTTTTAGAGGCTTGGTAGTCCCCCAACTACCCTTGGCAGCGGGCTTGTTAAACCATTTAGGTCATAAAAAACCCGGCCACCTTTGACAGTTACCTCACATTCAAAACGTTGCTTACCTTCTAATCGCTGACCCATTTGATCGAACACTCCAAACTTCCCTTTGCGGATACGTAATACCGTAACATCACCCTCAGAACCTATCGACAAATTACCTAATTGCTCTCTTTGTATCACTTGCGCAGGCTTCCATGTTACTGAATTTATGATTGCCGGAACATCCATGCCAAGGGTTAAAAATTTATTCATCACATTGAGAATATCTTTCATCGCTGAATTCATGCTTCCTCCATGATGATCTGTGCTGATCACATCCGGAAAAAATCCTGCTTTTGTCGCTGGAATAGCATGACTAAAGGAGAAGCTTGCGGCACCATGTCCCACATCCCAGATCACACCTCTCTGCCTAGCTTCAAAAACAAAGGGCCTTAATTTACCCGTTAATGGATCAGTAATTGCTTCGCGATCTTTACCTCCGCCACCATAGGTATGGGTATAAATATCCCCTGGGCGGAATTTTTTCATGGTCAGCTCTTCCAGGGAAAGGCCAGAGCCACCAAAATCAACGATCACAGGAATATTGCCTGCAATTTTTCCCGCTTCAATGGCACGGTCGATCGGCACCCAGTCTGGTTTATTATAATGCGCAACTTTAAATCCTACAATTAGGTCCTTATACTTTGATGCCATATCAGCTGATAAACGCGCATCCATGTCGGCATTATTTTGTTCAGGTGCTCCTCCGGTCATGCCCTCACCAACAATATTCAGGAAAGCCAGCACTCTGGTTCTCGCCCTGTCGATGGTCTGATCCTTAAACTTTTCGAAATTCCTCCATCCTGCACTTCCGGCATCTACAACGGTTGTAACTCCCACGCGAAATGTAAATCCATCAGGCTGATTTGCATAATAACTGTTTCGTAGATATTTGTCGGGCTCAGTTCCTGCAAAATTATGCGTGTGCATATCAATGATTCCAGGAGTAACATATAATCCCTTTGCATTAACCACCCGGGATGCTGTTTTGGGATCAATATTTTTTGAAACTACGGCAATTTTACCGGCTTTATTGATTGCAACATCCATCAATTCATTGATGTTGTTTTTAGGATCAATCACATGGCCACCTTTAATTATTACGGCATATTCCGGATCAGCTGATTGAGCCCGAACCACCTGTGATGCAAGCAGCATGAAAATGATGAGATTTATTCTTTGCATGATTAATCGCAATTTAACAACACTCTTATTATTAGTGTCCTTATAAAAATATAAAATTTTTATTGATTTTTTAGACGGAGAACAAGCCCCGAAAATCAAGACTAATAGAGGAAGGATATAATGTTTCATTAAAAAAGAATAATGTTCTTAGCTCGGGCACTATTGTAAAATTTCAAATCCTTTCAATGACCATAATGCATTGAAAGGATTTGAATACGAATATAGGGAAGAACATTTTAGATATATAATAAGCAAAAACTTAGTTTTAAGGCAATAATGCAGCAGTTTCTGCAGCAGAAGTTACACCAGGTGCAAGTTCAATAACTTTAAGATTACGGTAGAAGATTTGAGCACCCTCAGCTTCTAGACAGAGATATCCCTTCTTCTGACTGGATTTACTGATACCGTTTACAAACTTTCCATTTACAGATAGTTTGATTACGCCGTCAACACAAACAACATCATAGGTATTCCATTCACCCTTACCTTTCACACGGTTCTCGATTGACTTGCTCCTATCGCCTCGCGGATTATCGGCACTAGTTGTTACTCCCTGAACACCAAAAAGTTCACCATGAACATAAGCAATTGGAGGTCTTACGCCATTTCTTAAGTTGAGGTCAACCCATTCAAGGTCAAGCATCTGAATTTCTACACCGTCAGGAAGTGGATTTTTCCCTACTGGATTAGCACCACTCCAGGCAAATACACCCGAATTTCCTCCAGCTTCCATATGCTTCCACTCCACATGCAATATAAAATTCTCATATTGCTTTTCTGAACGTATCACTCCTATTGGAAGTCCTGTATTAGAAAGCGTTCCATCCTTCATTACTTTCCAGGTTTCTTTTGTTGTATTGACATTAACCCATTTCAATGGAGAATATTTTACTTTAGCACCAGAAAGAACGTCGTCCATACTTTTGGAAGTACCAAATTCAAAAAGCACATCCTGTGAAAAAGCAATGTTGCT